>PXBT01000114.1 GCA_003566815.1 Caldisericota bacterium | reverse complement strand
CAGGAAGTCGTGGTCAATGGCAGACAGCACACGATTGATGCGCCTCCGGTGATTGAAGAGGGTCGTACCTTTGTGCCTGTTCGCTTTATTGCAGAAATTCTGGGAGCAACCGTTGAATATGATGCCACTACCCGTACTGTAAAAATAGTACGCGACAGACTCCCATAATGTTCATTCGCTGAAACATAGCGATTAAAGCCCCGCAGGTTTTCCTGTGGGGCTTTTTTTATTGAACAAACTAATAAAATGTAAGGTTTTCATAATATGAATATCCTACTGGATAGATATTTTTTTTTTGGTAAAACATTAATTAATTATCTTCAATTAAAAAATGGAAGGAGATAGATAAATGGAGCGCCTGACTCGGAAAAGAGATGGAAATATTGTCCCATATCAGCGTGAAAAAATTGAGGTAGCTATACAAAAAGCTGCAAAAGCAGCTAATCATACCCCATTCAAAGAAAGCGTAGAGTTATCAAAAAATGTTGAGTTTATTTTAGAGAAAGAGTTTTTTAGAAGAGGGAGTATTCCTTCAGTTGAAGAAATACAGGATGTTGTTGAAAGGGTGCTTATTAAGCATTCTTATCCTGAAATAGCGAAAGTATATATTTTATATAGAGCCAAGCGCAGAGAAGTCAGAGATTTGGCAGAAAATATTCCTTCCGCGCTCTCTTTGGTCGAGCAGTATCTGGACAAAAGCGACTGGCGTATCAGCGAAAACTCCAATATGACTTATTCTTTGCAGGGGTTAAACTTTAATGTTTCTTCCTCTTTGGTTTCAAGGTACTGGTTAAACATGATATATCCTGAAGAAATTCGCCTGGCTCATGATGCAGGCAATTTTCATATCCATGATTTGGGTGTTTTGGGTCCATATTGTGTGGGATGGAATCTTGAAGATCTTATTCAGCTTGGATTTGGTGGAGTCAGAGGTAAGATTGAGTCTTCTCCTCCGAAACATTTCAGGACTGCTTTGGGGCAGGTTGTAAATTTTTTCTATACCTTGCAAGGCGAAGCTGCAGGTGCACAAGCTTTTAGTAATTTCGACACTTTACTGGCGCCATTTGTCCGTTTTGATGAACTAACTTACACTGAAGTAAAACAGGCAATGCAGGAGTTTATTTTTAACCTGAATGTACCTACAAGGGTTGGATTCCAAACACCATTTACCAATTTAACTTTCGACCTGGTACCCCCGGAAAATTTTAAAAATAAAAAAATATTCCACACAGGCAGGAAAACCGAGCTTACCTACGGTGATTTTCAAGAAGAAATGAACATGATTAATCGTGCTTTTGCCGAACTAATGATGGAGGGAGATCGTAAAGGAAGAATTTTTACTTTTCCCATTCCAACCTACAATATATCCAGGGATTTTGATTGGGAAAATGAAAACCTTAAAGAAATCTGGGAAATGACAGCAAAATATGGTGTGCCCTATTTTGCAAACTATGTTAACTCTGATATGAGCCCTGAAGATGCGAGAAGTATGTGTTGCAGACTAAGGCTCGACAACAGAGAGCTTAAAAAAAGAGGCGGAGGATTATTTGGAGCAAGCCCTTTGACAGGCTCCATAGGGGTAGTTACCCTTAATATGCCCAGATTGGCTTATACATCTCGAAATATGCAGGAATTATATGATAATCTTTCTTCTTTGATGGAGCTGGCAAAATCTTCTTTGGAGATTAAAAGAAAAGTCATAGAAATGTTTACCGAAAAAGGGCTTTACCCCTATTCTGCATATTACTTGTCAAAAGTAAAAAACAATTTTAAGTCTTATTGGGGCAACCATTTTTCCACCATTGGATTGGTGGGAATGAATGAAGCGTGCTTAAACTTTTTGGGAAAGCCTATTTCTCACCCGGAAGCTCATGAATGGACCAAAGATATTATCAATTTTATGTTGGATAAAATCAGGACATTCCAGGAAGAAACAGGCAATCTCTACAATCTTGAGGCAACTCCAGCTGAAGGAGCTTCCTTCAGCCTTGCTAAAAAGGATCATGCTTACTATGAAACTATCGTGAGCTCGGGCGACAACTCCATTCCTTTTTACACCAATTCTGTTCATTTGCCCGTAGATGAAGAACATGATATTTATGAAACACTTCATCATCAGGATGGTTTGCAAACCATGTTTACAGGAGGAACAGTAGTGCACCTGTTTCTTGGGGAGTCCATTCAGGATTGGAAAATGGCAAGAAACCTTGTTAAAAAAATTGTAGAAAATTTTAGTCTGCCTTATTTTACACTTACTCCAACTTTTTCAGTTTGTCCAGTACATGGCTACCTCAACGGAAAACAATTGGTTTGCCCCAAGGATCACTCTCAGGAAGAATTAAAGATATATGGAAAAAAGATGGAAGAAGAATCCAGGGATCTTGTAATACGACCAGAAATTTATTCCAGGATTGTAGGATATTTTCGTCCAGTTGAAAATTGGAATAAAGGCAAAAAGCAAGAGTTTTCTGAACGAAAGCCGTTAAAGGTTAAAGTATCATGATTAAAGGCTTTATTGGCACCAGCCTTATTGATTTTCCATCGAAAGTAGCTGCAGTTGTTTTTATGGGAGGATGCAATTATGCTTGCCCCTTTTGCCATAATCCACACCTTGTTCAAGAAGATCAAATGCAATTTTTGCCGGACATGCCCACAGAAGAGGTTATCCAAAAAGTAGCGTTTCGATCAAACTTCATAGATGGAGTGACGATAAGCGGTGGAGAGCCCACTATTCATGGCAAACAGCTGATAGAATTCATAAAAAAAATAAAAAAAATCAGCAAAAAAAGCCCAAATCTTGCTATCAAATTAGACACCAATGGCTCCAATCCTGAAACAATAAAAGAGTTGCTGGATAAAAACTTGCTGGATTATGTAGCGCTGGATATCAAGACCATACCCGGTCAATATGATCAGATTAGCAAGCTCGTTTCGAGCTTTGAACAAGTAAGTAAAACCATGCAATTATTAATGAAATCTTCTATAGATTATGAGTTTAGAACCACCGTTGTGCCTACTTTGATGGATATGCAACAGTTAATGGATCTTGCTGATACCATCAAAGGATGCAAGCGCTATGTGTTGCAGAATTTTTGCCCCAAAGGGGTACTGGATGCATCTTTTTCCAACATTGATCCCTATCCTGTTTCTTTTTTTCGCGAGGCTGTTCGAGCTATGGAGGAGAAGCTCAATATTAAAATTATTGCAAGGGTATAACTTTTCTGTGGTTATTTATGGCATCGATCCAGCCAATTTTGAATAAATCCTGTATGGATGTTTCCTGAAATAAAATCCTCTTCCTGAATAAGCTGTTGCAATAGAGGTATATTTGTTTTTATGCCTTCGATGGTACATTCTTCCAGACATCTTTGAGCAAGCTGAATGCAATTTTTCCTATTGTTTTCCCTTACGATGAGTTTGGCAATCATGGAGTCATAATGAGCAGGTATAGTGTAGCCATTGTAAACATGGGAATCGATTCGAACATTTTTGCCGGAAGGGAAGTGTAGAAAATCAATCTTGCCAGCACTGGGGGTAAAGGTGTAAGGATCTTCAGCTGTAATGCGAAATTCGAAAGACCAACCCTGCTGGGAAATAGAAGTTTGCTCAAAAGGCAGTTCGCCTGTTGCAGCGGTTTGAATTTGACTTTTGACTATATCGATACCGGTGGTTTCCTCTGTTATAGGGTGCTCAACCTGGATGCGAGCATTAATTTCAAGTAAATAAAATTGACCTTCTTCGTCTGCAAGAAACTCACAAGTTCCTGCATTTTTATAATGAATAGCTTTACCCAATCGGCAGGCTGCCTCCTGTATTTCTTTGATTTGTTGAGGGCTGAGCCCGGTAGTGGGGGCTTCTTCAATAATTTTTTGGTGCTTTCGCTGAATTGAGCACTCTCTGACGCCCAAATGCACTACTTCTCCATTGCCATCTCCAAAAATTTGAACTTCGATATGCCTTGGGTTGATTAAGCATTTTTCTACATAGATTTCATCAGATCCAAAGGAAGCGAAAGATTCTCTTTTTGCAATAGGAAAAAGATCTTCCAGCTCAGTTTCATTGTTAATTTTTCGAATACCTCTGCCTCCTCCTCCCATAGCGGCTTTAAGCAAAACAGGGTAACCAATGGATCGGGCAATTTTTTTGGCTTCTTCTTCGTCTTCAACGGGCTCCAGGGTGCCAGGTAAAATGGGGACACCAGCTTGATGAGCTATTTTCCTAACATGAGCTTTGTTTTTCAAGGATCGAAGCATACTGGGACTGGGACCAATAAAGATAATTCCATAGTCTTCGCATATCGAAGCAAAAGTGGCATTTTCTGACAAAAAACCGTAGCCAGGGTGTAATGCGTCAGCACCGAGCAGTGTAGCTGCGCTTATGATGGAGGACATATTCAAATAGCTTTGATTGGGAGAAGCTCCGCCAATGCACAAGGATTCATCGGCAAACTTTACAGGGAGGGAGTCTCGATCAGCCTCAGAAAAAACCTGGACCGAAGGAATATTCAATTCCTTGCAAGCTCGGATGATTCGCAAGGCAATTTCTCCTCGGTTGGCAATGATAATTTTATGAATGCCTTTTGGTTTCATCAATCAACTTCCTCCAATAATTCCATTTTGACTAATGCTTTGCCATATTCAACCATTTCACCATTTTCTACTAAAAATTCAATTATTTTTCCTCTCTTTTCGCTCACAATTTCATTCATGACTTTCATGGCTTCGACAATGCAAAGAGTTTGTCTGGGTTCGACTTCTTCACCAGTTTCAACAAAGGCAGGCGAAGCAGGAGAAGGAGATCTGTAGAAAGTTCCCACCAAGGGAGAGTTGATGTAGAAGTACTTGTCAGACTCTTTGTCCTGGGAAGAGCATGTCAGGGTTTGCTGAGTTCCTGGCAAAACTCCCTGCGAAGAGGTAAATTTTTCTTCAGCATTTTTAATCTTCAATTCCAGATCCTGAGTTTTTATGCTCAGCTCTTCCAATGCATTGCTTTTAACCCATTCAATTAAATCTTTGATTTGTTCTAACACTTTTTCATTCATTTTCTTCCTCCGTATAAATTATTATATCAACTAAAGCAATGGAACGAATGCCTTTTCCGCTTCCTGCAGCGTCCATTCCTTTGTCTGAAGTGGTTTTTATATTAAGTTGAGCAGGCTTTATTTTCAGCCATTTGGATAATTCACATTGCATGGATTGGACAAAGGAGGACAAGGTAGGTTGCTGGGCAACCAAAGTTGCGTCAATATGATGAATGGTGAACACAAGACCCTTGCTACAGCAAAAAGCTTCGAGCTGTTTTATCAAGCTGATGCTAAAAATATTTTTCAGCTCAGGAGTGTTGAGCCCGAAAAAGCGGCCCATATCTCCAAGCGATAAAGCGCCCAGCAGGCCTTCCAAAATAGAATGAGAGAGAACATCTCCATCGGAGTGTCCTTCAAGACCCTTGTCAAAAGGTATGGTAAGCCCCCCCAAAACTAAAGGCTTGTTGCTTTCGAAATAATGAAAATCATATCCAATGCCGGTCTTATGCTTTTCTCCCATAATTTTTTTCAAAAGAGGCAATTGTTCGTTCGAGGTAATTTTTTCATTGGTAAATTCTCCTGGTATGGCTTTAATTACTATTTCCGGCTTGTAATGATGAGTCATGGCGATTTCATCTCTAAAAACAAGCTTATCTTTGCTTGCTTTGGATAGAATATCTTTGAGAGTGGAAAATAAAAAACCTTGTGGAGTTTGGGTTCTTAATACAGGCTCATTCGGCTCAAAAGGCTTTAATTGGCTGTTTTGAATGGTTTTTAAAGCATCATACAAAGGTAGCACTGGAGCTACCACTTGAGCATGACTCAAAGCTTCGACAACAGCATCTATGAGTATGGGACTCACAAAAGGTCTTGCCGCATCATGAATCAAAACTTGACAGGGTGTTGCGGCTTGAGATTGCAAAGCATTAAAGCCTTTTATAACGCTTTCCTGACGCGTTGAGCCACCGGACACAACAGCAATAATTTTTTCCCATTTATGATGAGGAAAGTCGGTTGCCCACTCTTCATTTAAAACAAGCACGATGCTGTTAATCTTTTGGTGATGATTAAATATGTGCAATACTCGTTCCAAAGGGCAAACACCATGGATGGGAGAAAAAAGCTTGCGCGCTCTTTTAAATCTTGTTCCCTGTCCCCCAGCAACTATGATGGCACAAACAGCATTATTCATCGGACAAGGTTTTCACATATTGACCAAAGACAATTTTACCTGCTGTTGACTGCAAAACGGAGGTGCATTCAGCCAGTATTCGTTTCCCGATATAAGGTTTGCCGTCTTCTATGATTATCATCATTCCATCTTCGGTGTAGCCGATAGCCTGACGACTTTCTTTTCCTGCTTTGGAAAGTTCTACTTCAAACATTTCTTTGGGAAGAATTTGAATACGAAAAGCCATGGATAATTCATGGAGGTTGATGGATTTTATTTTTCTTTTTTTTGCATTTTCAGTGATCCAGGCATCCAGGGTAACTACAGTTCCTCTCATTTTATGGGTAATTTGCAGTATATGCTCTCTGATTGAAGAGGGAGTATGCTGGAAGAATAGAATTTGAAATTGTCTTTTTTTTAGGTTTCTTATTTTCTCTATGCTTTCCAATCCTCGTTTTACGCGTCTTGAATAAATATCACTGCTTTTATGGAGACGATGCAATTCATCCATTGTTACCGAAGATACTATTACTCTTCGATCAAACAGACCTGTTTTGACCAGCTCAACGACCCTTCCATCCAGGATTGCACTGCTGTCTAAAATATAGGGGTGCAGGTTGCACATTTTGATCCACCACATATAGAAAAACATATATTCCATGCTGATCAGGTCTGTTGCTGCAGGCACTAAAAACAATCCTGTCAATAGCCCTAAAATGGAGCCCATGAGTATGAACCAGTATTGGTCCATGATACTTTTAAACAATAATGCAAAAACAAAAATCAAAACTACTGCGCTTACTAATCTGATGATTCGTTTTATTAAGGTAAAATCCTTACTTTTTTTTTGCATGAGTCACCTGTATTTTTTTAGGAAAAAATATAAATATTCCAAGGATCCATAATGATCCCATCATGATTAAATAGTATGACCACCTCAAAACAATGGCCAAAGGTTTGACATAAAAATTGACTTCCATGTGTTGGTCAAATATTGGAGAAAGGATCACCAAAACTTCATTTTGATAGGTTGAAACTTGAAAAGTGGCATCAAGAGAAGGTATTTCCACCGGATCAGATCGAACATGAACGCCAGCCTGATTAATAAATCTTGAAAGCTGAAAATAATCAACTTCACCTTGTTTTTCAAAACTTAAAACAAAATTTTCCTTAATGATGCCATCCGATAGTTTTTCAGCATTAAAGGAAATAAAATTAAATAATTTATTGCCTATCAAGCGGGATTCATCTTTTTTGATTCTAAAAAAACCTTTGCCTGTTGGAACAATGTGATAATCAGAACCAAGCCTGGAAACAATGGAAGGAATCATAAGCTCTTCAACCTCTCTTGTTCGATGGTATTTCCAAATATGCGGCAAGGCTGTGAAGGAAAAGTTTTTGGTATCCACTTGCACAGGAAAAGAAGTGATAGAGCCAACATATGCTTGCGTTTCGAAAGGGATTGAAGCAGTGAAAGATGCAGAAATATCAGCATGATGCACGGTTTGTTGGGGAGATAAATGTACCTGGTGAGAAGGGGACGGAAGCGCAATAATATATGATCCCAGAAGTAAAAGAGGAAGGGAAAAATGTAACAGCATAATGCCTGAATGTTTCCAGGATTTATGACGCCAATGACACACCAATGCATACAGAAGAATCAGACTCAAAAAAATCAAACAGCAAATTATAAAAAAATGAGGACTGAAAAGTCCTATTTGAAGGGTGGGGCGAAAAAGAAAACACAGGAAAAAGGACATTAAAAGAGCAACAAGGATTTTTTCCGGAGAGTAGCGTGAAGTTCCTCTGGCGCAAAGAGCACGACGGAAGCGCATAATCATCACAATGCATAATATAAAAGTGCCTGTAAAAATTATCCAGGGGGTATGCTGATAAAGAGCTTGTGTAAAGTTGCCTGAAATACTTTGCTCAAGAAAAGGTAAATGGGTATGAATAAAAACCAGACCTGCAATAAAAAACATGATATAGTTTGAGAGTAGCAAAAGATTGATTTTATTGCTATTTTTCCATGCAATATTTTTGGGCAGATTCTTTTGAAAAGAAAAAAAATAGATCAAAGGAAGTACCAGTACCACTATATCCATAGACAAAAGAATCCAAAGCAAATTTCCTTCAAGATAGGCATGAGCGCTTAGTTGAGATATAATCCCCGATCGTATAAGAAAAACCATATGTAAAATGCTGAACATTAGCAAAATGCAAGTAATGATGATTGGCCTGTGAAAAGCATGATATCGCTTGAAAGCTTTAAGATAGTGCAACAATACAACCAGCAACAGCCAGGCGACCATGGATCCATTTTCAATGGGATCAAAAGACCAGTACCCGCCCCATCCTGTAACCTCATAAGCCCAAAAAGAACCTAATAGAATGGTGAAAGACATGGAAGCAAAAGCAAGTTTGGAGAAAAGAGCAATCTTGCTGAAAATGATAGAACAATCTTTGCTTCGAATTGCAATGATGGCATAGGCAAACATGATCACAATGGCTGAATAGGCAATAAATGCCAGGGGCGGATGAGAAATTAATAGGGGATGACTTAGTACTGGATTCAGCCCCAGGCCATCAGATGGAAGATAAGGGTTTGGCAAAAAAGGGTCAGATCGAAAAAATAAGATTAGCAGAGCGCCCAAAAAGAAAAATAGAATAGGAAGCATTCTTTGTCTGAATTTTTGATCTTTTAAAATAAAAACAATAAAAATTGAAAGCGTCATAATCCAGGTTAAAAGAGAGCCTGATTGGCCTGTCCAAATGGAAGAAAATAAAAGTGCTTTGGGCATAGCTGAATTAGCATATTGATGAACTACGGCATATTGAAATTGAAGCGTAAGAAACAAGCTTGCATAATGAGCAAAAAGAGCAAAAATTGAAAGGATGGATAAAATGGAAAAAGCAAAAGAAATTGCTTTTAATTTTTTGATGGAAGAAAGAATCCACAGTAAAGAAGATAAAAAAGCAGTAGCAATGCAAAATATTATTAAACTGTTACTCATTCAAACCCCATTTCATGCATAATAAACTCAAAAAGTCTTGCATAAGCTTCTCAATGCTTTTATTATTATAATATAATATAAAGGTATGGTTAATTTAAAAGTAATGTTTCTTTATCGACTTGTTGTAATTTTTATTGCTTTGCTTTTAAGCCTGTTGCATTTGGGTCATGTATTTATTTTTCCCGAAGGATCTCTTGAGATTCTCTGGGAAAATAAAGCGGATCAATACATCAACGCTTATGCTGCATCGTTTTATGGCAATCGTATAGCAATTGGCAAAGCTGATGGAAAAGTTTCCGTGTTCGAAAGGGGAGGGGAACTGATTTATCAACATGCTTTTGGAGACCCGGTGCAAGGGTTGCATTTTTCCGATTCAGGCAAGACCATGTATGTCCAAACCTATAATATTCTGAAGGTGGATCTTGATCAAAAAGCAGTATTATGGGAAAAATTTATTCCCAATCACTATATTAACAATTTTTGGAAATTGAACAATGATAGTCTTGCTTATCTTTTTTCAAGTAAAACCAGCATCGATCATATTTTTATGCTTACTGACAACAATGGAGCAACACTGCATCAATTTGATTTACCAGAGCTATATGATGATTTTGAAAGCACTGTTTCCCCGGAAGAGAGTTATTTCTTTATCGCCACAGAAAGCAGTGACTTATATCATATGAGCTTTGACGGTATGGTCAACTGGATGCTAAGACTGGATCCTCCGGCTATAAAATTAAATCATACCCATCCTGTTTTTTTTGATTTGAACACCAGGGGAGAAGTTTGTGTAGCCTATTCTTATGAACGACTGGGCATTGAGGGGCATCAAATAATATTTTTTGACAGTGAAGGAGATATTTTGTGGAAAGACGATCTTCTTCATCCAGCAGTCAAAGTTCAGTTTTCAAGGGATGGAAAAAAAATTTTGGTTAACACTAAAGATGAAATTTATGTTTATACTCACCATGGAAGACAACTGATGGATTTGGGTCAATTTGGTTATTATTCCCTAAGAACAGAGATCTACTTTAATCGTTTATTGGTGAATTACTTTTCCAGGCATAGCATCAGAGCTTTGGAATATTTGAATAAGATGCGACCTCCTTCCAGGTCTGTCCTTCGCTTGGTAAGCATTGACCAAAAAAGAGTAAAATGGCAAAAACTGCTTCACAAGAATCGCCAGCATTTCCTTGTTTCTGCTGAAGGCAAAGTCTTTCTTGAAATTATCAAACCGGATATTATCCGCATGTATCAATATGAATCAATAAAAAATAACAAAGGAAGGTGTATGCATGGCTCTGTTGAATTATGAAGATTTTTTTACCGAAAGGGCAAATCGTGTTAAATCGTCTGTAATCAGGGAGCTTCTGAGACTGGGAAGTCAGCCGGGTATTATCTCGCTGGGTGGCGGCATGCCTGATCCAGCATTATTTCCTGTCAAGCTTTTTAAGGAATGCATGGATATGGTATTGGAAGAAATTCCCCACATTTCTCTTCAATATGGGGAGACTGTTGGGTACAAACCTCTGAGAGAAGAGTTGGTAAAAATTTCTGAAAAAGAAGGCATTAAAGGAGTGGATGCTGACAATATTCTTATTACTTCAGGATCTCAGCAGGGCATTGATTTCATGTCCAAAATGCTTATAGATAAAGGAGATACCGTTATCACAGAAGCTCCCACCTACTTAAGCGCTGTACAGTCCTTTGATACTTTTATGGCAAAGTTTGAAACCATTCCTGTGGATGATCATGGTGCTGATATAGATATTTTGGAACAAAAATTGAAAATGCTCAAAGAAAAAGGAATAAAGCCCAAGTTTTTCTATACGGTTCCGACCTTTCAGAACCCTGCAGGCGTAAGCATGTCCCTGGAAAGAAGAAAAAAACTCATTCAACTGGCTATCGAAAATGACCTTATAATCATTGAAGATAACCCTTACGGGGACTTGAGATTTACTGGTGAAAACCTACCCTCTCTAAAAGCTCTGGACACAGAAGATCGTGTTATATACCTTAGAACTTTTTCAAAAATATTAGCCCCGGGTATTCGATTGGGCTGGATTGTTGCGGCAAAGGAAGTGATCTCAAAAATCAATTTGATGAAACAGTCCACCGATCTGTGTTCGCCTGCCATAACACAGGCAGCAACTGCAGAATATTTGAAAAGAGATTATTTGTGGCCACATCTTGAGGTTATTAAAAAATCTTATGCTCACAAGGCAGAAGTGATGAGAAAAGCTATTCAGGATTATTTTCCCTCAGAAATTAAAACCAACACCCCTGAAGGCGGTATGTTTATATGGGCGGTTGCCCCTGAAAAAGTTGATGCTACTGCCATGTTTCGCGAAGCAGTGGATAAGGGCGTAGCCTATATCCTGGGTTCAGCTTTTTATCCCGATGGATCAGGACATCATACCATGCGTCTCAACTATACCATGCAAACTCCCGAAAACATCGAGGAAGGCATTCGTAGATTGGGCATATTACTTAAAGAAAAGGTGTAAACTAATAAATGAAAAGAAAAAATAGAACGACGGACACAGGTAGAAAAAAAGGCACTTCTTCTCCCAAAAAAGCCTGGCAACCCAAGCGATGGATAGTTGTGTTGCTTGTCTTTTCATTGGCGACAAATGTCTTTTTTATCTGGCGCAATATTAGTCCGCCCAATTCTATGGATTTGCTAAGAGATGCAGCATCCAGGGCAACCTACACTGTGACATCTCCCATAGTGCTTCGAGATCAGGAAGATCCTTCTTATCGCATACTAGTGGGAGAATTATGGGAGCATAAAATGCAACGCATGGGGGGATATGTTGCTTTGTTTCCTCTTTCCAACTTTCCTGATGTTGCAATAATTGTAGATCCCCAGGTAAAAATTGTTTCCATGAATCTGGTATCAGAGCTAAGACTTGGTGGATCCAGAATTGACATGAATCCATACTTTTCAAAATTTTTTGGTCTTGGGTTGGAAGCACTTGCAGGCAACACAGGCATTTTCAACCCTAATGACCCTGTTTTATCGAGATTTTCAGATCAATTTCGTGATGGCCTCCTCAAAACTTTGCAGGCATTGTTTATTCGAGCCAAAGGTAGAGCGGAATTTGAAAGAACCTTCCCTCAGGGTATTCATTTTGCATCCGCAGGTAACAGGCTTCGAGTTTTTGAAGCGGTTGATGTTGAGGGCAGGCCTATGGGTTTGCAAGACTTGCTTGATCGACAAACAGTGATTATTTATGTGGACAACAACTGTGCGGCATGTGAAGTAAAAAGCTCCATCATCCGTGATTTGGCGGAAGACTATGGATTAAGAGTAATATTTATTGGCACTGGTGACGACGAAAAAACACAAAACTTTGTAGAAAGATATGTTCGTGGAGAACGAGTTATTCAAGATACCGACCGTTCGGTAGCACGATCACTTTTCTTGACTGACACTTCATCGATTATGCTGATTGATAGAGATCTTACGATTTTATACAAAGGTTATGTTGATGATGTATCGCAAGATGCCGAACCTTACTTTAAACTATTTGGAAACTAATGGAGTATTATATATAAGAACTATTAAAGCAAGTTTGTTTTGAGGGGGTATAGAGTAATGTTTTATCGAAGTTTGGCTTTTTTTACTTCAATGATTTTGGCTTTTAGTGTGTTGGGTTTTTTATCTTTTTCATCAGATGATGGGAAAGTTCAGGCTGTAACAAGAAAAATGCCTGTATTGGAGCTGTTTACGGCAGAATGGTGCGGTCCTTGCGTAGCCGCTAATGAAGCATTGGACGAGGTTTATGATGAAATGGGCAGTGGTTCATTTGTGATGATAAAACAGCACTTGCAAGGCAATGGAGGAATGAGCAATTCTTATTCACTACGAAGAGCGAATCAATTTGGAATTCGTGGTGTGCCCACGGGTATTTTGGATGCCAAAGATGTTGTCAGTCACAGAGAAATGAGTGATGCAAGAGCTTTGCGCACGAGATTAAACATACTCACTCGACAAAATACTCCTGTCAGAATTTCTTTTGACGGAGAAATTAAAAATGGGCAAATTCAGGGTCAGGTTAATTATTCCAATGCTCCATCAGGATCAACCCTTCATGTGGTACAATGCGAAGCCTATTTTTATTTTCGCGCTCGAAATGGAGAAAGAGTGCATCGTATGATTTCCAGGGGAGCGGATCTATTTAGCATAGGTGTTAATGGCACACAGGATGTATCTATCGATGTACCTTCCCGTATGGCTTATGAGATGCTTCGCCTGGTCATTTTCGTGGAAAGTAGCAATGGTATTTCTCAAGCCTTGTATTGGAATCCTACAGGAATGGAGTTTGAGCCTGGAGACGCCATTTTATCCTCCACCCCCAACGAAGTAAATTTTGATGTTCAACATGAAGGGTTTTCAAGCAATTTTGATCTTAGTATCAACAACTTTTCAAACAAAAATGCACCCGTAACCATAACTCCCAAAGATAATTATATTCATGTTCAAAGCGAAGAAGTTACTGTGGGACAGGAATCACAAATCAGAAACACCATATCATTGAGAACCTCTCAATTGAGGCCTGGGAAGTATGAATCTGCCATTGAGGTAAGCTCGGGAAATTATCAAAAAACAATTCCCATAAGGTTTCAAATCATTGAACAGCCCGAGCTTCAAGTTGCAAAGGAAATTCTCGATTTTGGCGAAGTCAGAAGAGGGGATCGAAGCACCATTGAATTGGTTATTTCCAATAAAAAGGAAGGCGCCATACAAGGTTCCATCTCTTCCAGGTCGCGTTGGCTGGATTTTAGCCCATCAGATTTTAATCGTCCTGAGCAGACCATTTTAGTTAGAGCAAATACAAGAGATTTGCAGGCTGGAATACATGAAACTGATATTCGAATCAATTCCAATGGCGGACAGGCAACATTGCAGGCAAAAATCAATGTTTTAGCCTCATTGCTTGAGTCAAATATTTATGACATCGATTTTGGCGAAGTAAGAGAAGAAAACCTGCCGGAAACATCATATGATTTAATTTTAACCAATAAGGGATCTGAGCCTGCAGAGGTTTCGGTTAACAATGTTCCTTTATTTATAATGATGGATACTGACAGCTTTAAGCTGTTGCCCGAAGAAGAAAAAGCTATTAACATTGGCATTGATCCTCGTCGAGTTCAAATTGATGCGCTCAATGAATGTGTCATTACATTTGAGTACACCGATGGGGAATTATCCATCCCGGTAAGTATTTATGTGAAAGAAATGTCTCCTATTCTTGAAGTAAATGCCGATGATCTTGAAAATGGAAGATGGCATATTGATGCCAGGGCGGGAGAAAAGTTTGAAACAAGCATTGTAGTGGAAAATGTGGGCAAAGGAAGACTTGAAGGAAATATAAGCCTGAAAAACAAATCCAATTGGTTGAGCTTGTCTCATGAACAATTTGCGCTCCTGGGTGGACAAAGGAGAACAATCACGGCAACCATTGATACCGACAATCTTTCTTCAGGTCAACATGAAGAAACTATAGTCATAGAATCCAACGGAGGCAGTGAAATCATTGAGATTCAATTGTTGATCAGTGCTGAGGAAATAGTCATTGTGCTTCAGATTGGATCCAGCAATGCAACGGTTTCAGGAAATCCGGTTACAGTTGACCCTCCGCCTTATATAAAAGAAGGCACAACCCTGGTCCCTCTGCGCTTTATCAGTGAAGCTTTTGGAGCGGATATTGAGTGGAACCCTTCATTGGGTCGAGGTACGATTACTATTCGCCTGGAGGATCACTTGATACAAATCGAAATAGGCAATCCTAATGCTCAGGTAAACGGAAATACCATGCCCATGGCAGTTCCACCTGAAATTGTGGACGGTAGAACTTTTGTTCCCCTCCGCTTTATCAGTGAAGCTTTTGGAGCGCAAGTTGAGTGGGATGGCGCAACACAAACGATTCGTATTATCTACGCTCGATAGTATGCAAAGGTGGGGCGCTTGAATTGCGTCTCACCTTTTGGTAAAATAATACATTGCGAATTTAGCTGATTATTTTATTGAGGAGAATATATAATGGGAAGAAAAAAGAGTTCAGGGATCAACGGAAGAGATTCCAACCCTAAATACCTTGGCGTAAAGTGTTATGATGGAGAAACAGTAAAACCGGGAAGCATCATCATTCGTCAACGAGGATCCACGATCAAGCCAGGCAAAAATACAGGAATGGGCAGAGATTATACCATATTCTCCCTGACCCGGGGTAAAGTTAAGTTTGAGCGATTGGGTCGCGATAGAAAGCAAGTAACTGTTGTATAATTCAATTATAGCTTGCCAAAACAAATCCCCTGCTTTTGCGAGCGGGGGTTTTTTGCTTCTATCAGGAGAGGATGCTTTGTATGTTTATCGATGAAGCATCATTAATTGTCAAAGCTGGTGATGGCGGCGATGGCGTAATAAGCTTCAGAAGAGAAAAATTTATCGCTCGAGGTGGTCCTGATGGCGGCCATGGCGGTCATGGAGGACATGTGTATCTTGAAGCAGATAAAAATACAGCTACCTTGCACCATTTTATGCACCAGCGGCATTATCGAGCTGAAAAAGGAAAAGCAGGGTCTGGAGGACGAAAAACAGGTAAATCAGGCCAGGATCTGGTATTAAAAGTTCCTCCTGGCACCATCATATTTCAGCAAGAATCAGGTCATGAGACTGGCAATAAGCTTGAAGATCAGCTGGCATCTCATCATTTCTTGTGCGACCTTGACAAAGATGGGGAGCGATTTCTTGTAGCAAAAGGCGGTAGGGGAGGCAAAGGAAATTCATCCTT
>PXBT01000039.1 GCA_003566815.1 Caldisericota bacterium | reverse complement strand
GAGCACAATATTTTGCCCTTCCTCCAGCATCACCGTCTTGCCAAAGGATCCATCTTCAAGATTTACCTCTACATCCACCCCATTGATTCTGGCTACTTCATCATAAAGCAAAAGCTCTGTGCCGTATAAGATGGTTTGACTTCTCGTCAAGCGAGCAGATATATGATATTCAGGCTGATGGGTCTCGGTTCTGATAGAGGTAGGGTTCAATACTTCCACACCGGGCGGAAGAGTATCCACCCAAATTTCTTCCATCCTGGGTACTTCTTTTCCATAGCTGGTTTGAGCGTAGTACCATATTCTTGCTTTGTATTGACCGGGGTCTGCAGGTCTCGGCACATCATATTCTATTAAATGATCCTGGTCGTCGTCCCACCATAAAAACAATGAAGCTGTCGGATCAGTTATTTCAAACGATATAATAGGAGGCGAAACCCACCAAGGCTCATTACCTCTTTCTCCGCCTTCAATTTTTATCTGACTCTTTGGAATGGGAGGGAGAATGGTAAATGCATGACTTACTGTTTCTCCTAAAATACTTATCGAAAGAGTATAGTCACCTGGCTCCGGGTTTGTAATATGAGTGAGAAGAACTGAAAAATGTTCGATACCTTCCAGGTCTGAAATAGGCTTGGAGTGGATGTTTTCATCAAAACCCAGATTGATCTCAAGAATATCTCCTTCTTTAGGGTAGTTGTCATCATTGAATAAAATATCAATGAGGTATTGGGAAACCTCAAAAGCATTGGGATCATAAATCGTTATCCTGGAAATGGCCAATTTTTGCTTAACAATTTCTGTTGAGGTCGATATCAAATCATGCTGTGGAGGCAAAGTGAGTCTCAGGGATACAATTTGCACCTGTGCGGGATTTATAAGCCCCTTGATCAAAACTTCCACTGCCTCTTCTCTTTCAATCGCAATCATATTGGTTAAATGCAAGCTATGGTCCACAATTTCAAAAACTACTTGCCTTCCATTGATTTGCGCTTCCAGGTTTTCATCAGGAAGGCCAATTTCTTCAGGTAAATGAATTTTTATCAGCTCGTTTTCCAAAATAGGATCCTGGGTTAAAAATAGCAACTCATAATCAGCTTTTCTTCCTATGGTGTTGGGTCGTATGGTTAATCTCGCATAGTCCAATGCACCCGTTAGGCTGAAATTTTCAGATTTTGCCCATCCGTCAGCGGTGGTAGCGACTTCAATGTGGTAATCTCCTGCAATCGCAGGTGTTTCTATTCCTACCCCTGATAAAATTTGAATGGTAACTCTTTCCGAATTATCAATATCTCGAGGAACCACAAAATGCATGATGCTCTCAGAGCCATGGGGGCGCTGTCCCAAAGGGCGACCATTGACCAATACGTCGGTTAAAGCAGCCTGCGCAAAACTTTTGGTAAATCGAAACCCTTGAGGAAACCGCAACCTTATCGAATCTCGTCCCCCTCGGAGCCATCCCCCTCGACCCACATTGAATGCTATGGTAATATTAGCTTCTGAGGCAATGACAGGAGGATCCACCACCACCTGGGGGATACCGGATGGTGCTCCAATCTGGCTTTCAACAATTTCAAAATCTACTTGCTGGACTGTACTTTCTGCCTGTGTTGATATCCTGTATTGATAAAAACCTTCTTTTGCAGGTGTTTTAAACCCGCAGGTATCGGGTACTGTTACTACGATTTCACTATATCCTTCTAGTTCGGGGTTTAATTCTATATGCGATTTGAAAGTTAAATCTCGCATGGTTCCGTCGGGATAATAGGTAATATCAGGTAGCCCCTGGCAGGAAGAGCAGGGGGAAAGACCTATGCTCATTGATTCGATGATTTGCGTTAAGCGAGCTCTTCTGGGGCCATCTTCCTGTGGAATGGGTGGGTCAATCACTGTGCCCTGAGGAAAACCCAATTTTATCCATTCGTGGACTTTTAGTGTCTTTTCAATAGTAAATATAAATCGATAGGTGGCAGATTTGTTGACTTGCCGAGGTTGAACAATCATGCCAAAGGAATGAATAGCCTCTGCTTGCTGGTAGTACATTAGCACACTAATGGCTAAAACAAAAGATAATATTAAGGACAGAGTCTTGTTCATAAAAACCTCCTTTTCCCTCTAAAAAGGTATATCGATACAACGCTGATAAAAAATTAATCGCCTCTACTATTGAAATGAAAAACAACTATATACGGAAAGATAATTTAAAACAAATTAATATATTTATTATAGTATGCTTTGAGGCTAAGGCAATAAATAAACCATCCTATAGCTCAAGGTGGAAAAACTATCTAAGCTCCCTGGTCTGCCCTATTCTTTTCCCTGATGAGCACCTGGGCCCATAGGTTCATAAAGAGCCAATGCAATAGGATAAATCCAGTTATAACGAGTGGCAATGCAATCCATACCCATGCAAATCCAAGCTGAAGAGAAACTTTCCAGTGGAAGTAGTTAATCAAATATAGGGTAAAAAAGAAATTGTACACCAAAAAGTGGATGAAAAAGATTTTCCATCGATATTTCTTGGTCAGGTCAAAATTAAATTTTATAAACTCTCGCTTTTCTTTTCCGATTCCAAGGGCAGCAAGTGGCTTTTGCTGAAGCACAGCAAGGTAGGGGAGCAACAAATAAAAAGCTTTGTATAAGCTTAACGGAAGAAAGAAGGTAACCATACTAAAAACAAACAACAAAAGAAGGGATAAGATTGAAATAGCGACATATTATGTCTATGCTTTATAAATAATTGTATAAAAAAATCAAGAGCTTGGAAGAATTATTATTTAAAGTTTGACCAGAAGAATCATTATGAATATCATTAAATCATAAGGGTACAGATAAAAGCGTCAATAAAATATTCTGGAAGGAGGAGGAAAATGAGCGAAGAAATGAAGTGTCCAGTGACGGGTAAATCGAAAAAAGCTATTTCAGGTGGCGGTACTTCCAACCGAGATTGGTGGCCCAAACAGCTCAACTTGAAGATTTTGCATCAGAACTCGTGTCTTGGCAATCCCATGGAAAAAGGCTTTAATTATGCCGAAGAGTTTAAAAAGCTCGATCTGCAAGCCATCAAGAAGGATTTGCTTGCTTTGATGACGGACTCGCAAGATTGGTGGCCTGCCGACTATGGTCATTATGGTCCCCTTTTTATTCGTATGGCATGGCATAGTGCTGGCACCTACCGCATGGGAGACGGTCGCGGGGGAGCATGTGATGGCACTCAACGCTTTGCCCCTCTCAACAGTTGGCCCGACAATGTGAACCTCGACAAGGCTCGCAGATTGCTGTGGCCTATCAAGAAAAAATATGGAAAGCAAATTTCCTGGGCAGATTTGATGATTTTGGCGGGGAATGTAGCTTTGGAGTCCATGGGGTTTGAAACTTTTGGTTTTGCAGGTGGCAGAGAAGATGTATGGGAACCTCAGGAAGATGTGTATTGGGGTTCGGAAGAGGAATGGCTCGGAGATGAACGATATTCGGGAGAGCGAGATCTTGAAAATCCTCTGGCTGCTGTGCAAATGGGCTTGATTTATGTCAACCCTGAAGGTCCCAATGGCAATCCTGACCCTGTTGCTTCTGGCAAGGATGTGCGCGAGACTTTTGCTCGCATGGCTATGAATGACGAAGAGACGGTGGCGCTGGTAGCAGGCGGGCATACTTTTGGCAAATGTCATGGCGCGGGTCCAGCGACGCATGTAGGCCCTGAGCCTGAAGCTGCAGGTCTTGAAGAGCAGGGTCTTGGTTGGCAAAGTAGTTTTAAGAGCGGCAAAGGGGCCGATACGATAAGCAGTGGAATCGAGGGAGCCT
>PXBT01000020.1 GCA_003566815.1 Caldisericota bacterium | reverse complement strand
GGAGCCGGTGGCGGAGGGGTCCGAGGCCTTGCGGTGCGTGCAGTGAGCATCGCTCGTCGAGCCTGCGCCGACCCGCGAGCACTCTGACGACAGATCGACGACGAGGTGGTGATCGACCGGGTGGCCCCCATCGAGGGTAGCGGTCCCGTCCGCTGCCATGGTTGCCGTGACCCGCGGTGCCGTCGGTGCCCTCAGCAGGTCTCATGGGAGCCACGGGGAACGGTCTCGTCGTGGCGACCACATCGTCTGAGTGTGGTATTATGCACCACGTAGCAACTTCATCAATCCGCCGCCGCGAAGTGCGTTGCATCTCGTGTCGCGCCGTTGTCCTCTCGCCACTCGTGTCGACTTGAGGTGCGTAAGGGGGAGGCCAGTGGCGACTGATGATCGATCGTCTCACGTAACCGATAGCTCGACGAATCAGTGGCTGGTCGCCATCATGCTGGTGCTGACCGTCGCAGCCGCAGTCGTGTTCGTCGCGATCAGTCTCGTGCAACTGGAGAACGTCGGGGAGTTCATCCGAACTGCGCCGGCAACGGATCTGGTGGGCAACGCCAGCATGTCGGAGGACGTGCGCCTGTACCTGCTCGAGGTGTACGTGGTGGAAGGGCGGCACAACTTCATGCGGGCCTCCGTGCTTACCAGAACCTGGGCGAAGTACCTCGGGTTCCTGGCCGGCGTGTTGCTCGCGTTCATGGGTGGCGCATACGTGCTGGGCAAGCTGCGTACTGAAGCAGCGACGGTGAGTGTGGAGGGCGGAGGGATCAAGGCGGACCTGTCGACGACGAGCCCCGGCCTCTTCATCGCCGCGGCGGGCGTCGCGGTGATCATCGTGAGCATCTACATCAACCCCGCTGCGACGTTCACGGACGCCAGCGTGTACGTGTCTCGCACGGGGGCGACGGAGTCGATTGGAGGTGAGAGCACGTGGTCGGTTCTGCGTTCCGCCATCGACAGAGGGAACTGTCACTCCCTGGTTGCGGGTGACCAGTACGAAACGCTCTTGGCGAAGCAGAACCCGTCAACCGAAGAGTCGAGTCTGATGAGGCAGTGGGTGCAGCTATGCGAGACGCGTTGATGCTCGTGTGTCGACCGATCACCGCCATGATCGTCCTGCTCATGGTCAGCCTACCGGTGCTCGCTCAGGGAGGCGCGAGTCTCGAGGACACAGTTCGCGCCCTCGAGAAGCACGTCGTTGAGTTGGAAGACCGATTGGCGTTGTTGGAACGTCGGTACAGGGCTCTGTCGGGCGCGGCTACGTCAGGCGGCGTGACGGTGGGCGGCGGGGCGTCAGGCGGCGGGGCCACGGTGAGTTTCGGCGGCGCGTCAACGAGTGATGTGAGCGGGCCTGGGGGAAGGTATCGCCGCATGGCCGAGGACCTGGAATGGCTATCGACGATCGAGAACGTTCCTGGTGTCGTGCTGACCATCGACGGGAGTGAGGTGATCGTCTCGGTTCCGCTGACGGAGGAGGGATTCGGACTCCTCGACGATCCGGCGTTCGTTCAGCCCAACTGGCTCGACGATCGCAGCATGACGACCTTGACGATTCCCGGTCTGTCGCTTCAGCAGACTGACTACCTCATGAACACGACACCAGATGGTTACCTACTCGACCTGTGGAGGAGCGCCGACGGTGGCATCGCAACACCGTACTCGGTCACGCTTCGTGTGGACGACTTCGTGCCGCAGCTCGACCTTCGAGAGCTGATCGTGGTCCCGACGGCCCCGTAGCACTCGGGCGTATCGAGGGTGGCTGGGTCTGGCGCGCCGTTGGGCGTGCAGTGGCCATTCGGTTCGACATGGATGGAGCAGCGCGTCGGCACCCGCTACGCGGTCCTGCGGCAGCACGCAGTGATGGACGGCTGCCGGCCATTTACGTGCCGGACCACGGCCTCAACGCCCACCTCGATCGCCCCATCCAATGCCACACCCTCACCACCCGACCCGGTACACGACCCTCCCGTAGAGCTCGCGCAGCGCAGTCTCGGTCTCGGATAGGGCCTGGCCGCTGGGGAGCAGGTCGACGACGCTGAGGCGGCGGGCGGTGTCCTGTTGGAAGTGGACGGGGAAGGGCGTAACGACAAGACCCGCGCGCTCGAAGAGCGCGACCGAGCGGGGCATGTGGTTGGCGGAGGTGACGAGCAGGACGTGGGGCGCAGCGTCGGGGTCGCCGACGGCGAGCTGGCGAAGGAGCGCGGCGACGGCGGCTGCTGAGGACGACGATCGCGTCGGCCTGCGGCGCCGCGGACGCGAGGATGCGCTCCTGGCCCGCCTCGACTACGCGCAAGAGCGTCTGCGCGGTGAGGCTGCTGCTGGCGACCCACAGCAGTGCGAGCGCCAGCAGCACCAGCCAGCGGCGCCTAAGCGCCAGGCCGGTGAGCGCCAGCAGCAGTGTGAGGCCGACCGGGAGGACGAGGTGGGGGAGGACCTGGGCGGCGAGGTGCATGGGGTCAGCGTAGAACGAGCGCCGTACGCGGGCCATGGCAGGCGCCAGGACGCATGCGACGCAGGGTGCCAAGCGGCCGCGGCTCGTATGCTGGCGTCAGCGGGCGACGAGGAGGTCGTATGTGGACGCGTGCGTGGGCGTTCGTCGCCGTGGTGTCGATGGTGGCCGGTGTGGCCGTCGCCGAGGTCGGGTTCCTGCAAATCAACGCAGAGCCCGGCGTTGTTCCTCGACGGCGAGCGCGTGGGCACCACCAGTGAGGAGCTGGGCGGGCTGCTCGTGGTCGACGTTGCGGTCGGCGAGCGGTTGCTGCGGTTCGAGCGTGACGGCTTCGAGGCGCAGGAGCTCACGATCCGGGTGGAGGCGGGCCGCGTCAGCGTGCACGACGTCGGCCAGTTCGCGCCGCCGCTGCAGGTGCTGGTGGCGGGTGACCGCTCCAGCGTGGCGCTCCGGCGCCTCACCGGCACGCTCGTGGTGCAGACGCTGCCGGTGGAGGGCGTCGTCGACCTGCCCGGTCTGGGGTTGCGTGAGCAGGTGAAGTCGCGCGACCTGTGGCAGGTGGAGCACGTGCCGGTGGGCCGCTATGCGCTGACGGTGTCGGCGCTGGGGCGCGAGGTTCAGGTCGAGGTGGAGGTGATCGATCGGCACGAGACGCGCGTGTTCGTGGCGCCCGGCAGCGATCCGGCGCTGGTGCGGAGCGAGCAGCGGCCCATCCCCACGCACGCGGTGGAGCGCGTGGGGCCCGCGCCGATCCGCAGCAGCCAGAGCCGGCAGCGCGTCGAGGTCCACGGTCGCGGCTTCCGGCCCGGGGCGACGGTGGTCATCTCGTGGGGCGAGCGCGAGTTCGAGATCCCGCCGGAGCGCACCGTCTACGTCGACAGCACTCGCATCGACGTGGAGGCCGGTCTGTTCCCGGCCGACACGAGTTGGTCGGTGGTGGTGGTGGATCCGGACGGGACGCGCTCGGAGCGGTTCGGGTTCGTGGTGGTGGAGTGAGTCTGGGTCGTGGTCGGCGCGGACAGCGGCGCAGGCGCGAGCGCTCGAGATGCCCTGCTTCGAGCCCATCGAGCGATCAAGCGACGCGGGCAGCAGGGCACGCGGGCGCGTTCGGCCTCGGTGCGTCGCCCGCCCACGTCCGCTCGACCGCCTCGTCCTGCTCGCGTCGATCCGCACGCGGTCGTTGGCGCGCGGGCTCGTCCGGCAGCGTGAGCTCGACCCCGCTGGCCCAGAGGTGCGCCGGCGCCGTCGCACACGCGCATGGGCGTCGCGACGCCTGCGCCCGACCCCTCCACAGCGCCACCCACACCCCGTTCAGAACGGCGACCGGACCTCCGCCAGCCGCGGCCAGCGCCCG
>PXBT01000012.1 GCA_003566815.1 Caldisericota bacterium | reverse complement strand
TGTCATTTTCGATTTCGAGATTGCCAGCGGTGCCGCTGCTGAGTATAGCTGTGGCCTCGTTTACGAGGAGGCGATTGCGGATGTAGAGATTGGCATCGGCAAGGGTTTTTGTGCCGGTACCGGTTATGTGGAGGTTATAGTAGGTATTCAGGCCTGGCAGGGTGTAGTTCGTTGTGCCGTAAAACTCGATGGTGGAATTACTGGCAGCGGTAAAGGCTTCAAGGCCATCTTCAGTTGAGGGCATCACTCCGTTGGATGACCTTATGGTGCCGTCACCTGCCAGTGCTTCGAAGGTGTGGCCACTGGTACTTACAAGATCAAGAACTCCTCCTCCAAGGATTATAAGCTCTGCGGCACCTTCTCCTGTGGTTGTCATAGTGACGGTATGGCCCGGGTTAATAACTGCCGCTTCGCCGGCCTGGGGATAATCGCCCTGGTTTCCTGTTACTCTCTCCCAGGTATCAGGTGAAGTCCATTCACCCGATGCTCTGGAGTGAAAAGTGCTTTCTATATTTCCAGGGTTGAAAATATTGTTTCTTCCAGCGGTAAAATCGCCTGCTGCAAAGTCAATGTCAAAATCAACATAACATGGTCCTGTTTCATTCACTGTGTAATTTCCATCACGGTAGGTTGCGCCGTTAGTGTATATGGCGACACCTGTTGCTCCGCCTCCTATAGGCCTGTCATCATAAAGAAAATCGAATCTGTAGTTTACGCCAAGGTCTGGCGCTCCATCGGGAAATCCTGTGCGGACTCTCCAGTAGTACCTGAGTGCATCTGATTCGCTACCGGTCTCCACGTTGGGATGCACGCGGTTAACCGGCACGGTTCCAATATAATTATTATCCGGACCAAAGTTGTTGTCGCCTGTAAGTGAGATGGTGAAGGGGGGGTATTTCTTTTCTTCTGTTTGGGCTATGTTGGAAAGCTGAACATTATCAATCCGGGTGGTTGTATTTTGGCCGGCGGAGATAACATAAAATCCCAGCCTCAGGTTATCGGGCAGATCGTATTCAGCAAGATCGATTGTCCTGTAGGTAAAGGTTGGGGTTGCGTTTGAGTAATTCCCTATCTGGGTCCACCCCGAGCCATTCCAGAATTCGACTCTGAGCAGGTCAACGCTGTTACCCTGGGCCGGTCTTTGCTCCTGGAAGGTGAGGATTAGGGAGGATTCTACCCCGCTGATATCAATATCGTGTGTATGCATCCTTTCATCATCCTTATTTCCACCAACATACTGTGCAGAGCCTGCATTGACCCTCCAATCGTTGCTTTGCCTGGTCCATTGAGGGTTTGTTGTAAACACATCCCTGCTGAAATCTTCACTCCAGTTGAACTCTACTTCTCCCTCTCCCAGGGGTGCTGCTCCGGAGCCTACGGGGTAGAAATATTCATCTGCCCCGACATTGCTGTATATATACCTCAATTCTCCTGATGCACCGTTCGTGCTGACCATCTTAGTGTTTGAAAAGCCGCTTCCCAGTACAGGCTGGTTGAGGGTCAGGCGCTTATTGGCTATATAAAGGGATCCGTTGGTAAGGGTAAGCGATTCCATTGACGAAGTCTGCAACAGGATTACATCTTCGGTATTGTTTATCTCAAAATTATTGAGTGATGTAAGCCGGTTTAAAGCAAGGGTTTGTTGTTCAGCGTTTCCGGGCTGGAGCAATATTCCTGCAACCGGATCATTGATAATGCGAGAGTTCTGATTGACATTGATATTACCTCTGACCCTTAACTGGCTGTTGTTGAGGTCGAGGGTCTGGTAAGGAGAGTCGAAAATCAGGCTGCCTTCTATGTCGGTGGCCGGGGTTCCGCCCGTGGGAAAAAATACTGTTTTTGCAGTATTGTAATTGCTTGTAGCATCGGACTTGGCAAGGACTACGTTATTGAACGTTAGCGGTGTGGTGCCGCTGTTGTTGGTTATGATTGTGCCTGCATTGTTGAACGTGCCTGCCCTGAAGAAATGGGTGGTGTTGGCGCCGTGGTTGTAGGTGGCGTTGTTTTCAAGGGCAAGATTGCCGGCAATCCTGAGATCCTGGTTGTTTGTGTTGAGGGTGGTTCCACTTCCTAGAGTAAGGTTGTTCCTGATTACCAGGGGTTGCAGACCTATAGCTTCAATGTCTGCTATTGCAAGGGTGCCGCTTTCCAGGTTAAGGTTGTAAAGTGGCACGGTGGATGCGATATTCCCGCCATCGTTTATATTAATGGTGCCGCCAGTCACATTCTGGTTGCCGGGATCGGCACCCAGAGAGAGGATGCCTGCGTTTGAGGGACTGGAGAGGTTTATGGTGCCGCCTGTCATGGTGAAGGTCTGGGTGCCCAGCGGTAGCGAGAAACGGGCATAGCTGCCGTTGGTTTCTCCCTGTCCGTTTACGTTGAGTGTACCACCGCTCATCTCGAAGGTGGCTAATTGTGTGCCGCCGGCTGATGAACGGCGGAACTGGGAGATTGTGGTTGTGCCTCCCCTTATAATGATCACTGCGGTGCCACGGAATACAAAACCTGCCGCTTTATGGGTGTTGAGAATACCATCAGTTACAAGTAGTTTCCCTATAATAGTCAGGCCGGTATTGGATGAAGTGCCACTGCCGGTAGTGATGTTAACTTCTGCACCATCAATCCATAGCGCACCGTTAAGTGGAATGAAAAAGTCGTTTCCGGAATTCTGCAGGTCGCGGTCGGCCAGCTTTTCAATAAAGACGTTTTCTCCCAGCTTTAGAGTTCCGTTCTTTATCCAAAGGGCTTTGTTGATAGTTGGATTGGAATCGTCGTCTGTGTCGTTGGCCAGATCGGTGCGGTACCAGAGTTCCATGTTTTCAGGATTAGCATCGAGGATAAAGGTCTGGCTATTGCCTTTGTCGATGATAAGCCGGTACAATTTCTGTGTTCCGCTGCCCTGGAAAGTGTTGTTGTCGGAGCCGGTGAATGTGAGCTCTGCAGCACCGTTGGTTGACGCACGATAGCGGGTAGCCTGGTTGGTGAGGAGCAAGGAGCCGTTGTTTGTAAGGTCGCCGTCTACCGTGATATTGTGTATGGCATTGTACTCGCCTGTGCGTAATGTTGTATTGTTGTCTAATATAAGGTTCCCGGTGTTGAGGTTGAGTGCGTTGGCTGCATTGCCAATTGTAAATGTGAGTGTGCCGCTTCCGTCGGTGTTTCGAAGGTGAAGATCATTATTAATGGTCAGGCTGTTAACCATTGTAATTGTGTGATTTCCACCGTCACGGTTGTTGAGAAACAGGTTATTATAGGTGGAGGGTTCGCTGAGTAATGTGCCGGTGAAATTGTAGTACTCAACAGTGGCTCCTGTTGCTGAAGTAAAATTATCTGTTGTTGTAACGGCTGGGTAATAGTCCGCGCGGCCTATTCTCAGTGTTCCAGTCGCTCCGCCGGTCTGGGTCATCTCGTTAATACCGTTAAGGGCGTGGGTGCGCTTGTCAAGTCCGCCGTTCTCGAAAACAATCGAAATGCCTGTTTCTGTGAAGCTGATATCCTCGTTAAGGTAAACAACAACATTATTGGTAAAATGAAGGATATCTCCATCTTCGGGGATAATCGGGACATAAGGTCCTACACTCGGTATAGTCAGTTCTCCCCCGCCTTCGACTTCTGTCCAAGTGTATTCTCCATCCCATGCCGGGTCAACCACATTTGCGTATGTGTAAAGATCGCGTCCCTGGCCCAAGACACTTGTGCCTGCAAGTATAATGAGCATGACGGAGAAAAGCAGCTTCAGGGCTGCATACGTTGATATTTTCGAAATACCGTTGGTGATTACTGAGTATATGTATGGCATCAATAAGT
>PXBT01000098.1 GCA_003566815.1 Caldisericota bacterium | reverse complement strand
GGAAGAACGCGCACCACATCGCCGATGGCGCTCAAGCGGATAATCAGGATACGTGGACTGCCCCCGACCATCGTGGTTGTGCGTTCCTTACTCGATGAGACCCGGGCAATACCGCAGGAAGGCACGCCGCGCCCCGGGTGGAATCCCAGGCCTGTTGAAAAAATGGCGGAGAGGGAGGGATTCGAACCCTCGGTACACCTTGTGAGCGTACACACGCTTTCCAAGCGTGCGCCTTCAGCCACTCGGCCACCTCTCCACACAAACGCCGGATTGTAGGAGTTTGCACCGCAAAAAGTCAAACGATACAGAGCCGATTTCACAGCTGGTCCAAGGCTGATTTTGATGAAGACCGTCGGGAGTACACCCCCGCATGGTTCGCATCGGCAGGCACAATTCCGCTGCGCAACGGGCCTACTGCCGGTGATTCACATTCTGGGGGCCAGATGGTTCCCAACGTCCTTCCGTGCAACGCCAAGTCGTCCTAAACGATGGCTTATCTTGACCTGCCGCCAGTAAGGGCGGACCGAGGAAACCGCGCACTTTCGCGAGAACAATCGAGAAATCATGGTTCGTTGATAACTCGATGGCGCTTCGCGTAAGAAAACCCTTCCAGAGCCGTTTGCGGTCCTCATCTTCCGCAAAAGAATGCTGCAGGCTCTTTGGTAATTCTGGCGGAATGATTGTCTTGCGCCTCTGAAATGTGGCCCGAATCGCTTGGCATAACGTCTGGCCGTCATAATCGAAATCCCTGGCCAAGGCAGAGATGTCGTAGAAGTCCTTCATACGTGTGTTAAGCGCACCCAGCGCCACGATTGCCTGCAGTTTCTCTGCGAGGACAGTCTCGCGCGGGTAGGCGCGAATGCGGGGGGCGGAAAGGGACTCAAGTAGTGGCGGATAGTCGAGCGTCTGGGTTTCAGGAGTGACCACGTCACCGAAGCCCACGTCGATTTGCAGCGGGATACGCGCTTGTGCGAGGTGTACCGTGAGTCTTATGCGTTGGCCTTCATACTCGTGGCCAAGCCGGGTTTCTTCGATAGTCATGGTTGTGACATCAAAAGTCAGACCGTCTGGCTCGGCCTGGGTGCGGCATATGGCCTCGAACGTTTGGCGCAGAACTTCAGGTGATGGAATTCCCAAGCTGAGAAGGTCGAGGTCGCGCGTGGACCGATGGGGTTTTCTGAACCAAAGGGCCAGAAGGCGCGCACCTTTGAGCACAAAATGGTCAGCGTACTCAGAGCAAGTAAGCCGGTAAAGTAAGCGTTCGATCGCAAAAGCTGTAAGAATGAGATTGAAGTCTCGCTGCTCGTGTTTGGCTAGATTGTATAGACGGTCCCGCACGGATGCCGGTATATCCTTCGGCGGCTTCTTCAAATGTAGATCTCCAGATATGGCCGCATTACGCGGGCAACGCGGCAAATATGGGCAAAATGATTAACTTCATGAACTGTGGCTTTACGTTGGCTGATGGCGTCCCGAAGGGCTTCCACTGCTACGTCGCGGCCTATCTTGTTACGATACTTGAAGCAATCGGCAACGGTCTTGGCGGGGTTCGTAACATGAACTGTTACGTCCTCGATGGTGTGGTCCTCGATGCCTTCCGTCAGGGCCTGGCCGGAAAAACGAACAACCCGCAGGGGAATCTCCGGTATCCGCGGCGGCCGCGATTTTGGGTGAACTGCGACCCAGGTCTCTGAAGGCAACTGCGTGGTCAGCCCGTGAAACCGAAGGGCGGAGAGAAGGCAAATGACCGCTCCCGGTGCGCGTTTTCCGACGATGGCCAGATTATGGTTCTCCGTGGGCGGGTTGTCCGGATGCATGTACAACCCTCGGCCCACGCGGCGAAGCCGGCCTTCCCGAAAAAGACGATAGACAAACCGCCGGGGAATGCCCTGCTTTTCCAAGTCGCGCGGACGAAGAACGCCCTTTTCCCTTGCTAGGGCCAGTGCTTTCTCTGCGCTCGATTGCCGTCGTTTCATAGGTAACAAATAGTTGGTCAATGTTATATTTTTACCAACAGTTTGTATCACACCGTTTAACCATAATGCAAATCGCTGACCGCCTGGCGGAATTTTGCGCTTTTTCTGCCGTCCCGGTATACTATCGCGAATCTGGCACGAATACCTGTGGAATCGGGAATACTTCTCGCTGCTCCGGCCTTATATTGGAGAATTGGTATACACGTGCCGGGAAGTCCGGGCGGATGTGTGGTCCGGTCTGTTCGCAGATGCTTTTCAGGAGGTTTTTTCGCATGGGCAACACGCGGGAACTGACGAAAGACAATTTTGACAGCACCGTAAGCAGCGGGGTCACATTGGTGGATTTCTGGGCCGAATGGTGCGGTCCATGCCGCATGATGACGCCCGCGATCGAGGAACTGGCCGCCGAATACGATGGTAAAGCGACCATCGCCAAGGTGAATGTGGACAATGAGAGCGATCTCGCAGCCAAGTTCAATGTATCGAGCATCCCGACGATCTTGATAATCAAAGACGGCGAGGTTGCCCAGCAATTTGTCGGCGTCACCTCGAAGCCGGATCTGGCCGCAGCCATCGAAAGCGCCTTGGGCTAGACGGGCGCCGGTGCACGGCCGTGCCTGCGGGTCCCGGGTGTTTGGGGGCCGTCGGCCGGAATCGTTACAGAAAAACTCACACCGTTTTGATGACATTGCCCCGTGTTTTGGGCTAGAATGCGGGGCCATTGAGGGGTGCGCATACTTCGGCAAAGGCATAGGTAGGCTTTTCCCTGAATAACTGGAACCCGCCTGCGGCGGAACAAAAAGGAGCATTGCAGCATGTCTGAGAAGGTCGTGGCCGTGGCTGGAGCAACCGGTTTGGTTGGCAGGCAGATGATGTGCGTTCTTGAAGAACGCAATTTCCCCGTAAAGGCCCTCAAGCCTCTGGCGTCCGAGCGCTCGAAGGGTAAGTCCGTGACGTTCAAAGGCGAAGAGATTCCCATCGAAGTCTTGGGCGAAGACTCATTCAAAGGGGTGGATATTGCGCTTTTCAGCGCGGGCGGCGGCACAAGCAAGCAGTTTGCCCCCTTCGCCGCGAAGGACGGCTGCGTGGTTGTTGACAATTCGAGCGCGTGGCGCATGGATCCGAAAGTGCCGCTGGTGGTGCCCGAGGTGAATGCGAAGGACATCGAATGGCATGAGGGCATCATCGCGAATCCCAATTGTTCGACGATCCAGATGGTGGTGGTGCTCAAGCCCATCCACGATGCGGCCAAAATCACCCGGGTGGTGGTCTCGACCTATCAGGCCGTCTCGGGCGCGGGCAAAGCCGCGGTAGACGAGCTGCTTGCGCAGACCAAGGCGGTTATGGCAGGCGAAGAGCCGGTGGGCGAGATTTTCCCGCACCCGATCGCGTTCAATTGCATCCCGCAGATTCCGCAGAGCAAGGCGTTTATTGACAACGGCTACTCGACCGAAGAGATGAAGATGGTCAACGAGACCAAGAAGATTATGGGCGATGACGGCATCCGCGTGACCGCCACCACCGTCCGCGTGCCCGTGCATACCGGCCACAGCGAATCGGTAAACATCGAAACGGCTAGTAAACTGACCGCTGCGCAGGCCCGCGAACTCTTGGCCAAGGCCCCCGGTGTAGTCGTTCAAGACGACCTCGATGCCGAAGTCTACCCGCTGGTCATCCACGCCGCGGGCAAGGACGAAACCTTCGTCGGCCGCATCCGTGAGGATATTTCGCACCCCAGCGCGCTGGACCTGTGGATCGTTGCGGACAACCTGCTCAAAGGCGCCGCGTTAAACACGGTTCAGATAGCCGAGCTCCTGTAGAGCTACCGCAGCAAT
>PXBT01000142.1 GCA_003566815.1 Caldisericota bacterium | reverse complement strand
GTTGCAATGTCGGGAATGGCCGGTGATGCGGCGATGGCCTGGCTTGGTACAGATGATATGAAGATGCTGGCCCCGGTCAAAATGGGAGATACTATTCATGTTTTCGTAGAAGTGATTAGCGCCGATAAAACCAGTAAAGCAGATCGTTCGGTGCATGCCTGGCGTTACAAGGTGACAAACCAGCGTGAAGAAGTTGTCCTGGTTTTCGACTTCAAATTGATGATGCACGAAAAAGCAGTCTAAAGCTTTTATGGTGAGTCCGATGAAAGTTTTCTGGAAGGGGTCTGGAAGATGAGTCTCTATGAAGTTGATGTTGAACGACATGATCGGGTTCTTGAAATGACCAGGGATTTCGTGAAAAAAGAGATCCCCCCTGAACTGGTAAGGGAAACCGATCGCAATGATCAATATCCCCTTGATTTGATCAAAAAGCTTTGTGCCGTCGGATTGATGGGTGTTAACGTTCCTGAAGAATTTGGCGGTATGGGTGGCGATGTAATCGATGTAATGCTCATGTATGAAGAAATATCAAAGCGGATGCCGGTTCTCTCGTGGGCAGCTGGCAATATCACCCTTTATGGCAATGAGATATTACTGGTTAACGGCAACCGGGAGCAGCAGGAAAAGTATCTGCCAAAACTGCTGAATGGCGAAATGCTGTTTTGCTTAGCCATTACTGAACCGGATGCAGGTTCTGATGCCGCCAACATAAAAACCCGTGCAGTCTTGCAAAACGGAACCTATTTGATTAACGGGAACAAAATGTTTATTTCAGGAGCAGGGGTTAGTGATATTACTGTAACTATGACCAGAACTGCAGAATCGCGATACAAGGGGATTACCTCTTTCCTGGTTGATACGAAGTCGGAAGGTTACTCGGCTAAATCAATAAAGAAACTCGGTTACAATGGTTCGGATACATGTGAAGTTTATTATGAAAATGTAGAAGTTAAAGCTGATGCCATCGTGGGCGGTGAAGCAGGGCTGAACAATGGTTGGAATCAAATGATGAACACCCTGAATAGTGAAAGGTTGGCGCTTTCAGCCTGCGCCCTGGGCATCGCCCAGGCGGCGGTAGATGATATCCTCAGCTTTGCAAAAGAGCATTTTAAGTTTGGAGCGATACTAAACCAGGATATCCAACATACAATTGTGGAGATGGCCACGGAGGTGGAAGCAGCCCGGCAGCTTGCCTATTATGCAGCCAGAAAAGAAACTAAGGGTCAGGAATGTATCAAGGAAACCTCAATGTCTAAGTATTATACGACAGAAACCGCAAAAAAAGTGGTGGCTACGGGTTTAAAAATATTAGGTGAATATGGTGCCCTGGAAGCGGTTGATATGCAAAGATACCTGAGAGATGTTCTGATCTTATCTGTCGGAGGCGGAACAACTCAAATTCAAAAGAACATTGTTGCCAAAACATTAGGGATGTAACTTGGGGGAATTTAGATGGATTTTTCATTAAACGGTGAGCAGAGAATTATCCAGGAAACTATTAGAGATTTTGTTTCTAAAGAATGCCCCAGGGAAGTGGCCAGAGAGCTGGAAGAAAGCAAACTATTCCCTGAAGGTTTATTAAACAAAATAGCCGAACTCGGTTTCTGCGGGTTAACAGTACCTGAAGAGTATGGTGGAGAAGGTGTTAATCTTTTTGGTGCGATAATTGCCGTCGAAGAACTCTCTGTATTAAGCCCGGTCCTGGCCCTGGCTTATATGTGCCCATCATTTGGCGGTGGCGCCGTACTTTCCAGGTTCGGCAGTAAAGATCAGAAAGAACACTTTTTAGGTCCTTTAGCACGGGGCAGCCTCTTATTTACCATTGGTCTGGCTGAAACAGAGGCAGGGTACAGCGCCGAACAACCCATTAAGACAAAGGCAGTAGCTGTGAAAGATGGCTTTAGGATAAACGGTAAAAAATTATTTGTAAGCCTTGCTGATCGGGCCCAATATTGTCTCACCCTGGTGCGAACTGAAAAGCCGGATAGTGAGCAAGAAGAGTTTACATTTTTTATAATTGATCTTAAAAGCTCCGGTATTCGCATTAAGGACATGCACAAAATGGGAATGAAAGGCGTCAATCCGAAGGAAGTTGAGTTCAAAGATGTCCGGATCTCCGCAGATAATATTCTTGGAGGAAGAGAGTATTTGCATAATGGTTTAAAACAGCTTAAAGATGTGATGGATCTTCAAAATCTCGGGACTGCTGCCTGCTGTCTGGGCATTGCCCAGGGGGTATATGATTATGCCAGGAAGCATGCCCGTGAAAGAATCCAGTTTGATCATCCGATTATTAGCTTTGAAGCAATACAGTATATGCTTGTTGACCTGGCAGTGCAAATAGATGCGATGCGGTTGCTTGTTTACCGTGCAGCGGTATGCGCAGATCAGGGGAACCCATTTTCACAAGAAATCAATACGGCTATAGTTTACGGATTAGATCTAGTTCGTAAAGCATCGATGCAGGCAATGCAGATATGTGGGGGTTACGGTTATGCTTTAGAATATGATGCTCAGAGATATCTGAGGGATTCCTTTGCTGTCCCTCTCAATGGACTAAGCCCATCATACTTTAAAGCAGTATTGGGTTATTTGCATGGTGGTGGATAAAAGCGAGCTAAGCCAAACCGTTATTGCTCATTAATTTGGCTTAATAACCTTTAAATAAAGTATAGCGTGACTTTAATACTAAGAATATAAATAGGGGAGGTAAGTATTAATGAGAGACACTAATTTTTTTAAAGCTGATTTGCGGGAATTAAAGTTTGTAATGTACGAGCAGTTTAAAATGAATCGCCTGTTTGAAAATCCATATTATGAGGACTGGAATGAAGAAAGCTGCAACCTGGTGCTTGAAGAAGCCAACAAGTATTGCAATAATATTGCCGGTCCGACTTTCGGATTGGTTGAGGAGGATCCCCCGGCTTTTAATGCCGGTGATAACACGGTAAAAATTAACCCACTCTTTAAAGAAGCTTATGAAAAGGGCGTTAAAGAATCCGGTTGGCAGTCAATGATCATTCCCACGCAGTATGGTGGAGATGGAGCACCATATACTTTAACCATGGCTGTATATGAAATGTTATGTGCTGCCAGTCCTGCACTGTCCATGTTTTTAGGCGGCCCCGGTGTTATTGCTAATTTAATTGGTGAACACGGCACTCCTGAGCAGAAAAAACGATGGAATCCGAAGCTGGTTACCGGAGAGTGGAACGGAACGATGGTTTTAACCGAATCTGATGCCGGCTCTGATGTCGGGGCAATTCGTTGTAAAGCCGTAAAGCAGGACGATGGTTCCTATCTGATCAGTGGCAATAAAATTTTCATATCAAACGGTGAACATGATGTTAATGAAAATATTATTCACATGGTATTAGCCCGCATCGAAGGGGACAAGCCTGGAACAAAAGGTCTTTCATTATTTATTGTTCCCAAGATGAAGGTGGGGGAAGATGGTGAAATGACCGGTGAAGCCAATGATGTTATCTGCGGAAGCATCGAGCACAAAATGGGCTTGCATGGTTCACCAACCTGTACGCTATACTTTGGCGAAAATGGAGGCTGCCAGGGTTATCTGCTGGGTGAAGGAACCGAGGGCAAGGGTATCAAACAAATGTTTACCCTGCTCAATGAAGCCCGCATCATGACCGGACATATGGCTAATGCGCAGGCGGCAGCTTCTTATTACAACGCTCTGGTCTTTGCCCGTGAAAGAATCCAGGGGGTGGAATTAAGCCTGGTGAGAAATCCGGACGCCAAAAGTGTGCCGATTATAAAGCATGCTGATGTCCGCAGAATGCTGATGGAAATGAAGTCG
>PXBT01000143.1 GCA_003566815.1 Caldisericota bacterium | reverse complement strand
TTTAATTGAAACTTCAAAATCCCATTCTTCATATACAATCTCTTCAGTGAGTTCAAGTTTTAATACTGTGTTTAAAACACAGTATTAAAACTTGAACTCACTGAAGAGATTGTATATGAAGAATGGGATTTTGAAGTTTCAATTAAAATTGAAGATGTCAACAACCTTTTAGGTGTGGGCTTTGATCTGCACTATCCAACAGATGCAATGAAATATTTGGAAATCGAACAGGGTCCTTTTCTTGCAGAGGACAACGCATTAGTTTTAATGCCATACAATGTGCGTGAAAATGACGGGATTATCCATTTTGGCATTAGCAGAGCAGGAGATGCTCGAGGTATCAATGGCTCAGGAATTATTGCCACCTTCCATTTCACAGCCCTTAAGCAAATGGAAGAAGTCAAAATCGATTTAAAAAACTTAATGTTACTTGACCCATCCAGTATCGAAATTAAAGTGGATTTTGAACCCCTTGTTTTTGAAATACATGAACTGGACACAACACCTCCCTTTATTGAAGTGGAAGAAATTGATCCCACCTACTACAGTTCAGCAGTCATTAATGGTACAGTTGATCCCGATGCAACCCTTACCATCAACGATGATCCCATTGAAACTGACGAAGAAGGCATTTTCTCACTTGAAGTTGAGCTTGAGGTTGGAGACAATGAATTTATTATTGTCGCAACCAGCAGAGCAAGAATTGAAAATATGGTCGAATTGATTATTGTTCGAATGGAACCCGTAGTATTAAAATTACAAATTGGCAATACAACAGTACACATTAATGACAGAGCCGTTGAGATTGAAGCTGCTCCTTTTGTCGATGCCGCATCAGGTAGAACTCTGGTGCCTATTCGTATTGTTACAGAATCCATTGGAGCAAATATCGAATGGGATGGCGCAGAGCAAAAAATAACGATCAATCATCATGATGTTACTATAGAATTATGGATTGGAAGACCTATAGCTCATATCAACGGAATCATGACTCCTATCGATATCGATTCTCCATCACTTTCGCCAAGAATTGTAGCAGGCAGAACAGTGCTTCCATTGCGTTTTGTTGCTGACAACTTAGGCTTTGATGTTGGGTGGGAAGGCGCCACTCAAACCATTACACTGACTTATCCCAAGTCTTCCTAAACCTGGAAAATTAGTCTCCAAAACCCAAAGTGCCTTGTTGCACTTTGGGTTTTTTTTATTATTTCGTTAGGAGATATTTAAAATACCATGAAGGGTCAAATTGCCAGAGTTTTAGTAGAAGATTACCCTTTTTTTCATCAAAGTATTTTTTCTTATGTTATCCCTGAGGATCTTATCGATAAAATCTCAAAAGGATCTCTGGTGCTGGTTCCTTTTGGTTTATCAAATCAAATGAGACTTGGAGCCGTACTTGATTGCACCAATGAGACAATTGAACCCCTAAAACAAATCACGGAAGTCATTTCTCGAGAAAGTCCATTTAATGATGAGGTTTTTAATTTCTTAATCTGGGTTTCATCCTATTTTTTTTATCCTCTCTCTTTATTATTTTCTCGAGCAGGAATTTTCCCATCAAAAAAACAAATACGAGTTGAATACCATTGGACAAATGATCTTTTGCAGGACATTCAATCTTTTAAGCAAAAAGAATTGTTGCAATCTTATATTGAAAAACACCCAAATGGTTTTTTTGAAGATTTGCTCCTGCGAAAAATGAAATGGAAAAAAACAAGCACTGCTTTTAAAAAATTTAAATCCTCTCCTCACCTTAAATCTTCGTTTCATGTGTCGTACCCTGAAGATACAAACTATATCACAAAACAGCCCTTTCACGGAACTATGTTATTAAATGGCATCTCAATGAAAGATCGATGGAAATGGCTTTGCTCCTATGTGCTGAAAGAAAACATTGATAAGATATTGATGATAATGCCTTCACGCAAAATCGAAGCAGAAGCAAAAATGTTTTTTAAAAACTCTCCATTGGAGAAGAAGATAGATTATTCAGGCAAGCAAGGACTTTTAAAAGTTGATCAACGCTATCCATTGATTTATGTTGAAGACAGTGTTCATCTTGCTTACTCTCTGGATATGCCCTTCAGCTTTCCCGTGGAAAAAGTTGCGCTAACTCGATCAATGGAAATGAGTGAAGCAGTTATTCTTGCAAGTTACTTGCCAAGCATCTATTCTTTTTTTCATCTCAAAAAAAAACACATCCATCATTTTAATACCTACAATTTCTCTAAGAATCATGCTCCAGATATCAAGATTCTCTCCATGAACAAGGAAATCCACCACCATGGTTTTTCAGAGGTTCCCTTTTCTGTTCAACGCTGGATAGAAAAATATCTTCAACAAAACAAAAAAGTATTTGTTCTGGTCAATAGAAAAGGTTACTATAATTATATTCTTTGCAGGAATTGTGGATATGTTCTCAAATGCCCTCACTGTCAAATTGTTCTTTCCTGCGCTACTGACCAAAAGCATGTTTATTGCAGATACTGCTTGCATAAGACATTGATGCCCGATGTTTGCCCTGAGTGCGATCATGTTGCTCTTCGATATCATTCTCCTGGTACTCAAAAAATTGAAGAAAATTTATTAAAACGATTTTTTGGTAAAAGAATTTTAAGAATTGACAGGGACAGCCTGAATGAAAAAATTAAAATTGATCTTTTCCATGGTGCTTTTGATATGGGGGTAGGCACATCAATGGCATTGGATTATCTCAATTTTGACAATATCGATAGTTGTGTTTGGTTGAGTCTTGATAATATGATTAATTTCCCCAGTTTTTCTTCAGAAGAAGAAGCAATGTGTCTCCTGGGAAGAGTTTATGAAAAATTAATTTCCAATGACTTAAAGAAAGAGCTTTTAATATCCACCTTTTCACCTCAATCTGAATGGTTTCGAAGCATAAAAAGCAAAACGATAGGCAGATATTACGAAGCAATGCTTGATCAAAGAGAAGCATTTGGTTATCCTCCCTGGCATGATTGGGTTCAGTTGATTATTGAAAGCAGTGATGAAAAATTGTTAAACGATCAAATCTCTATCTTAAAAAAACTTATACAAGAAAAAGAAAACATTGAACTCAAAAGTGTAAAAAAAATAGTGCCTCAGAAAGGAAGACAAAACAAAGCTTTCATTATCCTGGTTAATTCTCCAAAAATTATTGAATCATTGCCATTTCTAAGTAGTATAATAGATGAATATAAAAAGAATGAAAAAATTTGTTTTAATATAAAAGCTTTGGATTAATATGAAAAAGGCTTTGGAATAGTGAGTAAAATGAAGATATATACCTATGGGCACCCAGTGCTTAGAAAAAAAGCACGATCGGTGCAAAATTTTGATATTGAAATTCGTAAATTGTGCAAAAAAATGATAGAAACCATGCGATCCTCTACACCCAGGGGAGTTGGTCTTGCTGCTCCACAGATAGGAATTTCACTTCGCTTGATGGTTGTTGAACATGAACCAGGCAATACCCTTTGTCTGGCAAATCCTGAAATTCTTTCTTCAAGCAACGGGCAAATTGATCAGGAAGGATGCCTGAGTATTCCTGGGGTTTATGCCAATGTAAAAAGAGCAGAAACCATTATCCTTCGAGCCATGGACCCCATAAAAAAAGAAAGCATTGAGTTCAAGGCCAGTGGTTTTTTGTCTCGGATTATTCAACATGAAATTGATCATTTGAATGGTATTCTTTTCACTGATTATTTTGATGATTTATCTCTCTTGGAATTGTCCGATAACACTACTATTCCTGAAGCTTTAATAAGAAGGTTTGCAAAATGAAAACAATTTTTTTTGGATCAAGCACATTTTCATTGCCATTTTTACAGCAACTATCCCAACTCAGTGATCTTTTATTGGTGGTATCCACTGAAGACAAACCCAGAAATCGAGGCAAAAAAATTATATCCAACTATGTCAAGTCTTATGCTCAAGATATGGGTCTCCCCGTGGATGCTCCCGCAAATATTCATGACCAAAAATGGATAGAAAGCATTCGTAAACTATCACCTGATTTAATCGTGACTGCTTCTTATGGCAAAATTTTTCCCGAAGAACTGCTGAAAATTCCAGCCTTTGGATGCGTCAACATTCACCCCTCCCTGCTTCCTCAATACAGAGGAGCTGAGCCCATTTTCTGGCAACTTTACCATGGCTGCAAAAAAAGTGGGCTATGCATATTCAGGATGAACCCAAAATTGGATCAGGGAGAAATTCTTTTGTCCAAGTCCTTTGAAATTTCAGAAAAAGATAATTATGAATCATTAGAGAATCAAATGATAAAAATTGGACTGGAACTTCAACAACAACTCCTGCAAAAATTAAGCAAAAATGAACCTATTGCAAGCATTTCCCAAGAGCATGGAAAATATTTCTATGCAAGAAAAATAACCGAAAAAGATGAAAAAATTAAATGGAAACGCACAAAAAAAGATATTTTAAATCATATCAGAGCCCTGAGTCCACGGATAGGTGCTTACACACTATTCAAGGGAAAAAGAGTCAAAATTTTTGAAGCCAAAGGTTTTTCCTTAAATGAGCAGATAAATCCAGGATCTATTTTGATCCGCCAGAAAAAATTGCTCGTTAAAGCAATGGATGGTTTTATCAAAATCGAACAATTGCAACCAGAAGGCAAGAATATAATGCCTGCCCAGGACTTTATCAATGGCTATCTCACTCGAAAAGAAAAATATAACTTTTCGGAATGATGAAATTTAACAAAATCTTTATTATAAGCCATATCACTTTTTTTAAGGTCATGATAAAATGATCATTAATGAAGAAAAAAAGATTATTGCTCGTTGAAGATAAGCCCGATATCGCTGAACTCATCCTCTATCACCTGGAAAAAGAGCATTATGAAGTTGTTCATGCAGAGGATGGCGAGCAAGCTTTGTCCTTATTAAAACAACAAACTTTTGATCTGATAGTGCTTGATTTGATGTTACCCAAAATGAGCGGGAACATGGTGTTGGAAAAAATAAAAAATGACCCCCTGCTCAAAAATATTCCTGTGATCATCGAGTCTGCAAGAGGAGATGATGCTGATATTATTCTGGGTCTGGATTTAGGCGCAGAAGACTATGTCACCAAGCCATTCAGCCCCAAAGTTTTGCTGGCAAGAATAAAAAAAATATTTCTTCGCAAAGAATCTCAGGATAGTTCTCACTTTTCTTTTACCATGCCTCAGTTTTCAATTGATTCTTCGAGCAGAGAAGTACGAATTGATAATAAGCTTATCGAATTAACCGCTATAGAATTTGATCTTTTATTGTGCCTGGTAGCGAATCAGGGAAAAGTAATGTCAAGGGAAAAAATACTCCAAAATGTGTGGATGGACGAGGTGTATGTCATTGACCGAGTAGTAGATGTACACATTAATGCTTTGAGAAAAAAATTGGGCTCTATTTCTCAGTGGATTGAAACTGTTAGAGGTATAGGATATAAATTTCGACCTGATAAATAATACAAAAAGGGGCAATAACCCTTGAAAAAACGTTTTTTTATTTTTTCTTTTTTAGCCAGTCTTGCATCAATCATGATGCTTTTTATGCTTATGGCAGATTACTGGAGACAAATAGAATGGGTAACTATAATTTTTCAATTCTTAATGCCCGTTATTTTGATTTCTTTACTACTGCATATTATTTTTCTTTTTTATTTCTGGGACCCTTATGAGCAAAAAATCTATAAAAAACTTCGTTTACCAAAGAATTTTTTTGAAAAAGATATTTTAGACAACTTTGAACATGCCTGGAATGATTTGCTTAAAAAGAAATATATGCTTCAAGAAGAAATGGAAAAAATGCAAAACATTCTTGACTCAATCAGTGAGGGTATATTGATCATCAATCCCCAGGGAATTGTGGTGCAACATAATCCTGCTATTGAATCCATGCTCAATTTTCCCGTCAAAATATCAGGGATGAAATATTGGGAAGTGATAACTCATCCAACTCTTAATGAAGCTATAAACGAGTATCTCAATAGCAAAACCCACACTCAAGGTGAAATCAAGCTAATCTCTCCTTCAGAAAAGAATCTTCAATTTGAACTGATTACACTGCATGGAGATCAATTGGATGGACAACTTCTTATAAAGCTAACAGATTTGACTCGAATGAGGAAACTCGAGAAAATTAGAGCAGATTTTGTAGCAAATGTCTCTCATGAATTAAGGAGCCCTTTGACTGCTATTCTTGGATTTGTGGAAACTCTCAAAGATGAACAAAATCTGGAAGAGGCAAAAGCAAAAAAATTTTTATCTGTTGTTCATCAAAATGTTTTACGATTAACTGATATTGTTCAAGATCTTCTTATTTTATCCAAAGCAGAGTTGGGCGAACAAATAGAATATACAAAATTTCTCCCTTCTGAGCTTATGGAAAATGTAATTGATCTTTATCGCCAAAAAATACAGGAAAAAAATCAAACTATCGACTTTTTTATTCAGGACAACAAAAGAGAAATCAGGGCTGATCGTTATAGATTACGTCAAATAATGATCAATCTGATTGACAATGCAATAAAATATACCCCAGTCAATGGAAAAATTTTATTAAAACAATTTTTTGATAATGACTATTTCATTTTTTCAATAGAAGACACTGGAATAGGTATTCCATACAATGACCAGGATCGTATTTTTGAGCGCTTCTACCGAGTGGACAAATCTCGGACTGATGATCGCCTGGGCACTGGACTTGGCTTATCGATCGTAAAAAATATGGTTGAATTGCATTCAGGTAGCATTGAGCTCAGAAGCGAACTGGGCAAAGGTTCCTGCTTTACTGTCAAATTTCCCATCTTGTAATAATTTTTTTAAAAACATATACAAGTTTTCCCTATTCGAATTATACTAAATGATATGAAAAAAACATGGATTATTATTTACAAGACATGCGTATTCGTTATTCTTTTTGCAATTTTTTTTACATCCTGCTCCCCAAAAACTGCGAATAATTCAATCAAGCATGAACAATCCGAGGAGGCAGTCAAACTCTATGGAGCGGGAAGTACTTTTGCCTCAAATCTATATCATGAATATTTCAATACTTTGCATCAAAAATTAGGCATTCAGTTTGAATACAGGGAAAACGGTTCCATTGGAGGTCTTGTCCAATTAATTGAAAAGAATGTAAACTTTGCGGCAACAGAAGTGCCCATGCAAATCGAGCAAATGCAAAAAGCAGGTTCAACCATACTTCACATTCCTACAGGTATCGGTGCAGTAGCTATAGCTTATCACCTTGAAGGTGTTGTTTCGCTTAATCTTGACGCTTATGTTTTGGCTAATATTTTTATGGGCAACATTCGACGATGGTCTGATGAAGCAATCAAAGAGCTTAATCCTGAAATCAACCTCCCCGATAAAGACATCCTCGTAATACACCGATTTGATCGATCAGGAACTGCTTATGCTTTTTCAGTTTTTTTGAGCAGAAACAACGCTGAATGGGAAAAACTCCTGGGCGCTTCTGCAAGTTTAAACTGGCCCATTGGAATAAATGCTGAAGGAAACCAGGGTATGGCTGATGCTATCAAAAATACTCCAAACAGCATTGGCTTTCTTTCACTTGGGCATGCAACGCAAAACCAGCTAACTATAGCTTCCATTCGCAATAAAAAAGGCAACTATATTGCACCCTCGGTTCGTACCATCACCTATGCCACTGAAGATATTAATATACCTCAAGATACCCTTTTTTCCCTGGTCAATGCTGAAAACGACCTGGCTTATCCCATTTGTACCATTAATTGGATGGTTGTTTATCGCGATCAGGCTGAAGGACTTGCTTCACCTGCTGATGCAAAACAATTATTCCAAGTACTCCATTGGATTATTTCTGAAGGTCAAAGCATTAATGAAATTCATTTTTTTGCCCCTCTTTCAGAAGAAATGATCAAAAAAGCAAAGCATCTTTTAAACTCTCTGACTTATGAGGGCAACCCTATCAAAAAATAACTTTTCTCTTGAACAAAGCTTCTTTTTTACATAAAATAATATTATGTTTAAACAAGGTATAAAATGCTTGGGCTTGATTTTAATTGTAGTTCTTTTTATCTCATGCAACTCAGAACAAGTGCTTGAAGGCTATGTAGTTGATAGTTACAAAGAGCGCCCTCTTCCAGGAATGACTGTCTGGGTCGAAGAAGAGCAGTTCACCACCAACCAATATGGAGCTTTCAAGACATCTTTCAATCTCGATAATGTTGAAGTTTTTATCGAAGGTAGCGAACGGTTTCATCCTTTTGAAGACCGAGTGGCCCTATTTCAAAGGCACAATATACGAAAGTTTTTATTAGATGCCAGACATCCTTTGGATTTTCCAAATCAAATTTATGAGCCCTATAGTTTTATCGCCCATCTTTATACTCCCCCAGGAGATGAACGAAACATTTCCATGAAAATTAAAGGCATCTCTAATGACCAATCCTATATCTATCAAGGCTCTTATATAGATTCAAAAGGGCAAAAAATCACACAGGATATGATTCAGATAGGTTTTAACTTTTGGTATCGTGATGATTATGGAAACTGGCAATACAGCGAACTGCCCCCGGAAAAGTTCCCATTATGGGGAATGATGATGGATCAGTACATTGAAATCATGTATCATTATTATCTTGACCTGGACTTTGATTATGAAATTTTACCTGATATTCAGGAAATAGACGATAAAAAAGTTAAAATTATTAGAATTTTCCCTATAGACAATGCTGAATTTTTCAACGAAATGTACCTCTATACTGTCACTGAAGGAGCGAGCCAGGGTATGATAAAAAAAGCTATAATACACTCAGATCATTCAAAATGGTTCAGCCCCAAAATCATCATATCTTTTGATCAAGTTAATGTTGACCTGAATATAATTCCTCCATCAATCACCTATTAATTCTTTAGCATTGCTTCATATTCAACATCATTAAGCTTATTTCATGAGTAATTTTTTCAGTAGGCAACCCAATAACATTGTCCAATGAGCCTAATCTCTCTTTCACAAACCCATCAGGTAGTTCCTGTATCCCATATGCGCCAGCTTTATCAAATGGCTGGTATCGATCCACATAGTCCAGTATTTTTTTTGGATCCAATCGATGAAATGTTATGGTTGTAATTTCAGTAAAAACAATCCATTCTTTTTTTTCTTTTTGCCTATAAAACATTGCCACTCCAGTAGCTACATAATGAACAGTATTGCTGAGTAATTGCAGGTAACTTACAGCTTCTTTTCGATTCTCAGGCTTTCCAAAGATTTGCCCATCTTTAGTATAGATGAGCGTATCTGCTGAAATGATAAGTAATTGAAAATCTTTTATCCGATTTTGCACACTCCATGCTTTGCGGAATGCATTTTTTTTTACCAAATAATCTGGAGGGAATGATGCTGAAAGTACTTCTTTCGCCTCAGGTGAAACCACATCAAAGGAAGGTATTATTTTTTTTAACAAGTTGATTCTACGAGGGGAAGAAGAAGCTAAAACAACTCTCAAGGCTGTATTTTTTGATGTTTGAAATAATTTTTCCAAAAAAGATGTTCCAGGGATTGAAGTTTTTTAATCCAATGATCGCCTTCATTTCCATAAGACTGGTAAAACCTGACAATCTCCTCCATTGTCTCCCATTCAGGATATTGGACAGCAGTGATCCATTGATAGATTTTTTCAGGCATCATTTTATCATCCATCTTTCTTAAAGAATGAAGAATAAATTTTTGACGCTCTTTGTTCGAGCTTTCCATTTTATGAATCAAGGCATCCCCCGACTGGAATTGTTTAAAATAGCCCAACCCATAAATTCCCAAATCTTGCACACAAGTGTCATGATGGGACAATAATTGCATCATTGTTTTTTTTGCAGGAAAAAGTAAGTGCTCCGTCTGCTCAATAGAGGAAAAAAAAGAAGATTGCAGGTGCAATTTGCTCTCAAGTTGGGGATGTATATGTTGCGTCAAAAAAACCAACGGAGGCGAATCAAGAAACACTAACCCTGTCCAGGCTAAATTCCAGGAAAAATCAAAAGGCATCATGGCCCATGCGCAGACAGCTTCTTTTAACACGGATTGCTGATTGCAATGTAAAACATTTTCCAACAATTTATGGTGCATAAAATACAAAGGAAAACTTTTTAGATTAAGCATTAATTGCAATTTTTGATCTTCAGACATCGTTAATAATTCTGAGCAATATTTATCTTTTCCTGAAGATAATTTTTCAAATTCTTCCCATCTGGGTAACAGATCGGGCAAAATATCGTTAGTTTTAGTTGTTTTTTGATAATAAGCAAAAAAACTTCCGATAGAAACATTGTCCATCGATTCAGTTTCTGGTTTCAAAGCATTGATAGAACCAAGATACTCGACCCATTTTTCCCATTGAAGATTTTTTTTCTTGATTTTCTTTTTAAAAGAATCCCATCGCACCAAAGCTGATACCAAAAAGCATGCCAACGCAATATAAAGAACTAAATATTCCACCTTTTAGCTATAAAAAATTCATTGAAAGATATCTATATTTCACTTTTTAGCTTATCGACCAGCTGACTCAGAGTTGGATAATTTGATGTCACATCGGGACGAATTTTCATTTTTAAATGTGCATTGTACGATGTATTTTTTTTAAAATTATCGATCAAATATTTTGCAAAGGTTTCCAAATCCATGGTAGCAACAAAAAGAAAAAAGTAATTGGTTGCAATTTTTACCAATAAATAAGCTGTAGGCTTTAATTCACGCAAAGTGACCAATAAAGTGCCTGTAAAGTCTTTTTGAATGTCCATCTCAGATATTGATTCATTTTCATTAGCCAGCCTGATATAAAACAAATCAAAATGAAGGTTGGTATCATACCATTTAACCAACTTTTCTTTCATGCTTTCAAAGTCCACCATCAAAAGATCAGTGACTTCCTGCTTTTTTGTGAAATTTTTCAAACTTCTTCGAACCCTGAGTTCCAATTCATCAAAATCAAATGGTTTTACAATGTAGTCATCAGCTCCAGACATTAAGCCTTTTACACGATCATCTGTCTGGTTTCTTGCGGTGAGAAAAATAATCGGGATTTCAGCTGTTTTTTCTTTTTCTTTTAACCGCTTGCAGACTTCAAAGCCATCTATTCCTGGCATCATGACATCCAAAAGTATAATATCAGGGTCTTCCTGATCGGCTACCTCAAGCCCCATAACCCCATCAGTGGCAGATGTAACTTCATAATTTTTCATTTTAAGATGCAAGGTCAATAGGCCAATAATATCTTCTTCGTCATCAATGATTAATATTTTATGCTTTTTCTCTGTCATAATTCATCTATTTTCATCAATTTTAAAGTTATTTCCAGATTTCAATAGCACTATCGGGACAAGTTAATGCACAAAATGTGCAAGCAGTACATTTTTCCATCTCTTCAATAGTAGCTGGATGATACCCTGAAGCATTTAATTCCTTTTTCAACAAAATGATCTTGACAGGACATACTGTCAAGCACAAGCCACAACCCTTACATTTTTTTTCGTTAATGACAACTTTGGCCATATTTCCTCCTCAAGCCAACTGTTTTATTAATTCCTGAGCCACCACCAACCGTTGTATTTGATTGGTACCTTCGTAAATTTGTGTTATTTTTGCATCCCGCATCATCTTTTCAACAGGATAATCTTTCATGTATCCATACCCTCCCATAATCTGGATGGCATCAGTTGTAACTTTCATAGCAACATCCGAGGCAAAGTATTTTGACATGGCAGATTCTTTGGAACATTTTTGCTCACCTGCATCTATCATCCTTGCGGTTGAATAGATTAATGCTCTTGCAGCTTCAATTTCTGTCGCCATATCAGCTAACATGAATTTTATGCCCTGTTGAGCAACAATGGGTTCTCCAAATTGAATGCGCTGTTTGGCATAATATAAAGCCTCATCCAGGGCTCCCTGAGCAATGCCCAACGCTTGAGCGCCTACTCCAGGCCTAGAGTGATCAAAATTTTTCATTGCAATGAAAAATCCACGACCAATTCCGCCTAATACATTTTCTTTGGGAACTTCAACGTTTTCAAAGATCAATTCAGCTGTGTGTGAAGCCCTGATGCCCATTTTATCTTCTTTTTTTCCAAATCGAAAACCAGGCATACCCTTTTCAAGAATAAAAGCAGTGAGCCCTCTGATACCCTTTTTGGGATTTACGCTTGCAATGACAACATAAATATCCGCAACTTCTGCATTGGTAATAAAAATTTTTGTTCCATTCAGCACATAGTGGTCACCTTTCAGAACAGCTCTTGATTGAACATTTCCTGCATCAGATCCAGCTTCTGCCTCGGTCAATCCAAAGGCGCACAATTTCTTTCCACTTGCCACATCAGGCAAATATTTCTTTTTCTGCTCTTCATTTCCCCATTGAACTATAGGTACAGCTCCCAAAGCATTCACTGCAAAGGATGTGCCTACTCCTCCGCAGACACGTGAGATTTCCTCCATCACCAGTGAAAGCTCCAAGACTCCCCATCCAAAACCTTCATAGGCCTCTGGGATAAAAATTCGGAAAAAATCCATCCGACCCATTTCTTTAATGAGCTCAAAAGGAAAGCGATTCTCTGCATCAAGTGCAGCACGGACAGGTTTGATTCGCTCGTTAGCGAATCTTCTTGCCAACTCAATTAAGGTTTGTTGTTTTTCATTAAAAAAATAATTCATATGGTAAGAATTGTAACTGAACGCTTGCATCTTGCAACTGATAAGCTTCCCATTCATTGATAAAACAGCATTAATTGATTTGAGCAAGGAACCATATATACTTTTTTTACATGAAAACAGGAGAAAATAAAATGAACACTGATAACAACCATAACGAATCAAAGAAAAACAATAAAATTTGCATAAAAGTTCGCGTAAAAACAAAAATATATACCTGCATGATTAGCGATAAGTTCACCAACTTGAAACATGGCGATCGAGTCATTCTTAGTCTTAACGGTGAGCAGGAATACGGTACAGTTGCTTCCTCTCCATTTAATTGTACTCATTTTCAAGATAAAGACTTCCCTTTTATCTTGAATAACACCTTTTTTCTTTCAGAAAAGGAAAAAGAATTATTGGAAGAAAAAGAAACCAGTATCATGAAATACTGCACTGAAAGAGCCAAACACTATAAGCTTGACATGGAGTTCATCAAAGCAGAATATGCGCTGGATAAAAGCAAAATAGTGCTTTACTTTACTGCAGAAAAGCGTATCGATTTTCGCGAATTAGTTAAAGACATCAACAATTACTTAAAAACAAAAACAAGAGTTGAATTGTGGCAAATCAGTGCAAGAGAAAAAGCAGTATTGATAGGTGGAATAGGTATTTGTGGACTTGAAATCTGTTGCAGAAAATTATGCCAGATCCCTGATACTGTAAGCATACGAACCGTAAAAGATCAACATCTGGAAATAAATCCACTTAAAATTACGGGCATTTGTGGCAAACTGATGTGTTGTCTCACCTATGAACATCAACAATATGTTGAAATGTCCAAAGGCTTTCCCAAAGTAGGAAAACGAGTTATTATCAATGATAAAACAGGTATTATAAAAAGTTGCAATATCTTGAAAGGCACCGTGACAGTTGAGGTCGAAGAAGGCGGTACCATGGAACTGGAAAAAGATCTCATCAAGCTGGAAGAATAAAAAAATGCCTCCCTGCTTAATCAGAGCAGGGAGGCATGGAATCAGATTTTAGTCAACTTTTTTAAAAACACTTGACTTTGCCTGACATATTGGGCAATGATCCGGTACTTCATTTTTAGAGATAAAACCACATACAGGGCAAAGATAAAACTCTGCTTCTTCCTTGTTGTCCAATTGCTCCAGCATAGCTTCATAAAGCTCAGCATGAACTTTTTCAGCTTTGAGAGCATAGTCAAATATTTTTACAGCAGCAGTTTCATTTTCATTCTTTGCTTCTTCCACAAATTGGGGATACATGGATTTGTATTCATGAGTCTCTCCCCCAATTGCATGCTGCAAATTGGTGCGAGTATCTCCTACGCCTTTCATTAAACGAAAGTGAGCATGAGCATGAATAGTTTCAGCTTCTGCAGCAGCTCTAAACAGTTTTGCGGCTGTAAGATATCCCTCTCTTTCAGCTTTTTCTGCAAAAGCCAGATACTTTCGATTTGCTTGAGATTCTCCTGCAAATGCTTCCTGTAAATTCTTTTCAGTTTTTGACATCAAAAAACCCTCCTATAAATTTTTTATTGCTGTTTCTTTTCGTTCAATTGCTTTTTATAACGCTCTTCATTCGAAAAAATACAGCCACAATATTTCTGCATATAATAACCTTTGTCTCGTGCAATTAGTTTCCCTTCTTCAAAAAATAGCCTGAAATCTTTGTAAAAAAACTTTATTCCATTCTTTTTTTCAGCTTCTCTTTGGGCTGATTGAACAATGAGCTCATGATCCTGGTAAATACTATAAAGCAAGGTTGTGCAAAACAAAGATATTCCTGATTGATCCGCTAAAGTAGCTGTCTCTTCCATTCGTAACTCATAGCAAAACTTGCAACGCTTTGGGGTTTCAGCAATATTATTTAAAAATAATTGTTCCAAAAAATCCTGATAAAGATATTCACCAAAAAAAATGGGCAAATGATATTCTTCTGCCAAATTCTTTACACTTTTCATGCGATCCAGATATTCTTTGGCAGGATGAATATTGGGATTAAAAAAAAACAATGTTACATCAAAATCTTTCATCAAATCTCTTAATGGAATACTGGCGCATGGAGCACAGCATATATGAAGCAATAATTTTTGCTTCAAAACAATACTCCGTCAGCATCCATATTCATATGTCGATTCATATACTGCAAACCATGTAAAGTCAAGATTCTGCCTCGAGGTGTTTTTTCCAAAAAACCCAATGTTAAAAGATAAGGCTCCAGAACTTCTTCAAATGTAACCTTGTCCTCATTCAAGATAGCGCAAAGAGTATTAAGTCCCATTGGTTTACCTTTGCGTTGATACAAAATAAGCAAAAGCCTTCTATCAAAATCGTTGAGCCCAAAATCGTCCAACTGAAGCAACCTGAAAGTCTCTTTTATAACTTCAGCATCAATGATTTGTTTTTGAGCTACGGTAGCCACATCTCTAGCTCGCTTTACCAAATGAATTGCAATTCGTGGCGTCCCTCGAGATCTTCGAGCAATCTCTTCTGCTTCCCTTTGTTTAATCTCAAAGCTTAACTGCTCAGCAACAATTTGAATAACTTTGATCAATTCTTCTACTGCATAAAAATGAAACTGAAAGCTCAAACCAAATCGATCTCGCAAAGGTTTGGATAATAAGCCTGATCGAGTAGTAGCGCCAATAAGCGTAAAAGATTTACATGGAATATTGACTGCTTTTATGTTTCTCCCACTCCCGCGAACCATATGGATTTGGAAGTCCTCCATGACGCTGTATAATGATTCTTCCACCCGTTTGTCGAGTCGATGAATCTCGTCAATAAACAACACATCGTGCTTTTGCAAGGTCATCACCATAGAAAACAAATCAATAACTCTTTTAAAAGAAGTTGCAGTAGTTTTAACAATATGGGCATCCATTTCCTTGGCAATCACCATCGCTAGAGAAGTTTTTCCCAATCCGGGAGGACCAAAAAGCAATATGTGTTCAAGACATTCGCTACGCTCATTGGATGCCTGCATAGCTACTTTTAAACTCTTTTTAATATTTTTTTGACCAATATAATCCTTTAAAGTTTGGGGGCGTAATATGATTTCATCATTTTGTGCGTTAGAAGCAGAAGAGTTATCCTGCTTTTTCCCATTGATGATAGACATGTGTCTCTCTTTCCTGTATTCTGCGTGTTTTAATATGTCCATGCTCATATAAAAAGTTTTCCTTTATGATGCCTAATCTCTGCAACACAGGATTCCTTTCTTTTAGATATTTTATGCTAAAATTTTGAGCTCGCAGAATATCATGATAAGTTAGCATCAAATAATCTTTCCCTTCATAATTGCCATCCGTAAATCGAGCATAGTGCAAATCACCTGTAGCTTGATCTTCCCAATAAGGTTCTGTGGCCTGCAATCCTTTGAAAACCCTTACCGCTGCATTTTGATAATATTGAATTTCAGTTAAATCCCCAAGCATAAGTAAAAAGCTGGCAATATTTAATAAATG
>PXBT01000068.1 GCA_003566815.1 Caldisericota bacterium | reverse complement strand
TTCTTCCCCGCACACATAAGCTCCAGCGCCCTGGAACACTTCCATGTCAAAAGAAAAGTCAGTGCCCAAAATGTTTTTACCCAGCAAACCATAGGCGCGGGCATCCTGAATTGCTTTTTCCAGACGCTGAATCGAAAGGGCATATTCGCCACGGATATAAATATAGCCATAAGTGCCGCCTGTTGCATAAGCCGCCAGCATCATGCCTTCAATAAGCTTGTGGGGATCACCTTCCATGATTTCACGGTCTTTGAAAGTACCTGGTTCACCTTCATCAGCATTACATATGACATATTTAACATCTGCTTTGGATTTGTATGTGAAATCCCATTTTAAACCAGTGGGAAAGCCAGCTCCACCGCGACCCCTGAGATCTGAGGTTTTTACTTCATCAATAACCTTGACCGGATCCATTTCAAATAGTGCTTTTTCAATAGCGGAATAGCCTTCGCGAGCGATGTATTCCTCAATGTTTTCGGGATCGATGATGCCTACATTTTCCAATACAATGCGTTTTTGGACTTCAAGGATGATTTGGTTTTCCATGGTTCCAATAGAGACTTGTCCAACTTTGGGTTTATTTTTAAGTCGTTGAACGATACGACCCTTCAGCATATGTTCTGTAACAATTTCTTCCACATCCTGAGGAGTGACAGGAGCATAGATCAAGCCTTCGGGATAAACCATCAAAGCAACGCCTGAATCCTCAAAACCAAGGCTTCCGGTAGGTATTACTTTGACTTCTTCATTTAATTTATGTTTTTTCAGTGTCTCTTCGAGCAATTCCTGTATTCGCTTTGCTCCAAGGACCAGGCTTTTTGCATCACTTGCCACCAATATATGAGTTCTGTAAAATTTCATGTTATGCACCTGCCTTCATTTTTTGAATAATGTCAACAACCTTTGAAGGGGTCAGATTCCCATAAGGATGCTCATCAATCATCAAGCAAGGAGCTATGGAACACATACCCAGGCAACTGCTGTGTTCAAGGGTAAACAGGCCATCAGAAGTGGTTTCATTGAAGTTGATTCCAAGATGCTTCTTCAAGGCTTCCACTACATTTTCAGATCCAGCCATATGACAAGCCTGGTTTTCGCATACACGTATAATGTGCCTGCCTCTTGGCTTTACAGAAAACATGGTGTAAAAAGTAGCAACACCATAAGCCTTGGAAGTGGAAACATTGGATTCTTTGGCAATATCCGCCATTTCATTTTTGGGCAAATGATTTGTATTTTTTTGATCTTTCTGCAAATCATGCAGTTTTTCAATTAGTGATTTTTTTTGCACTTTATCCTCCCAAAATTCATATTATTTCATATCGCAAACATTAGCTATGCATTTTTTTGATTTGATATGGGCTTCATACTCATCCATAAACCAGCGCATGGTTGACAAAACAGGATTTGGAGCGCTTTGACCCAGTCCGCACAACGATGTAACTGCAATGGTTTCTCCAAGTTTTTCCAGCTCAGCCAAATCAGCTTCAGCGCCTTTGCCTGAAGAGATTCTCTTTAAAATTTCAAGCATTTGCTGGGTACCTTCTCTGCATGGAGTGCATTTGCCGCAACTTTCATCAACGGTAAACTCAAGAAAATATTTTGCTATATCCACCATACAGCTATCCTCATCCATCACAATCATTCCACCGGAGCCCATCATAGAGCCAATCTCATCGAGAGATTCAAAATCAATGGGGGTGTCCAGCATGGATGCAGGAACAACTCCACCAGAAGGTCCGCCCATCAGCACCCCTTTGAACTTTTTGCCATTAGGGATGCCTCCGCCAATATCATAAATGATTTTGCGCAGGGTGATGCCCAGGGGAACTTCAATCAAACCCGTGGTGATGACTTTGCCAGCCAGAGAAAAGACTTTGGTGCCGGTATTGGTCTCAGTGCCAATGCGTTTAAATTTTTCATGCCCTTCGCATACAATAAAGGGGATATTGGCAAAGGTTTCCACATTATTGATGACGGTTGGTTGACCAAACAGTCCTTTTTCTGAAGGGAATGGCGGCTTTAGGTTGGGTTCGCCCCGTTTGCCTTCAATTGAGTTTAGCAATGCAGTCTCTTCGCCGCAAACAAAGGCTCCAGCGCCTATGCGCAGTTCCAGATCAAATGAAAAATCTGAGCCCAGGATATTTTTTCCCAGCAGTCCCATTTTTTTAGCTTTTTTGATAGCGTTTTGCATACGCTGGACGGCAATGGGATATTCAGCTCTACAATAAATGTAGCCTTTGTCGGCTCCAATACCATAGCCTGCAATCGCCATACCTTCAATGATAGTGTGAGGATCTCCTTCAAGAATGGATCGATCCATGTAGGCTCCGGGATCTCCCTCGTCAGCATTGGTGACCACATATTTTTGCTCAGAAGGCGTTTGAGCGGCATATTCCCATTTCAGCCCTGTAGGAAAGCCAGCTCCACCTCTTCCACGCAAACCGGATTTTTTTACCTCATCAACGACTTGGTCAGGGCTCATGGAGGTTAACGCTTTGGCCAAAGCACTATAACCCTCTCTTGCAATATATTCCTCAATACTATCTGCATCAATGATGCCGCAATTCCGTAAAACAATTTTGGTCTGAAGAGCAAAGAAAGGCACTTGATCCAGGGTAGGAAAGTTGCCGTCAGCTTCTTTCCACATCAGTCGGTCGATAGGTCTTCCTTTGAGAAAATGTTCTTCAACAATTTCATTCGCATCTTCAGGAACAAGATTGATATATAGAGTTCCTTCAGGGTAAATGACCATCATGGGGCCTTTTTCACAAGAACCCATACAACCTGTTTCCACCACTTGGATTTCGTCTTCCAGCCCTTTTTCTTTAATGGCACGTTTTAAAGCTTCTTCAAAACTGTCCCCGCCAGCAGAAATACATTGTCCGCCAGCACAAATAAGAGCATGAATACGATAAATTTTCATTATTTTTTATTCCTCGCAATCACCCATTCACTCACAATCTGACCATTGATTACATGCTGGGCGACAATTTGGCGTGCCATATCAGGAGTAACCCGTCCATAAGTAGTCATATAGCCATCACGCTCAACCGAGATAACGGGCTCTTCACGGTCCAGACCCATAGAACCACTTTCAATGATTTCGACTTCATGAAAATCACGCTTTTCAAGTTCATCAATCATAGCTTTCAGAGCTTCTCTGGCTCCTCCAGCTATCCCAACGGTGCCCATGCTTGCAAAGATTTTTACCTTTGCGTTTCCGCTTCGAGCGGTCATGGATTCTTTAGCCTGATCACGAAGTTTTCTTAATTCTTCCAGAGAATTAATTTTTGCCATACAATTTACCTCCCTATAATTCTTTCAACTGTTCATTAATAAATTCATAAATACCCTTGGAAACTTTGGGATGACTCAAGGGAACATCCTGCATCAGCTCCTTAAGTTGATCCGTACTCAATTCAAAAAGATTTCCATTTTTTTCATATTTGAAATGAAACGATATCTTATGATGAAGGGTAAACATCATGGTAAGCGTACCAGCCAAATCTCCCATTGGAGGGCGGTCCACATGAGAACACTGAAAACGAAAACATACGAAAGTCCCTTTGCCGGGTTCGCTCTCTATTTCAGCGCCACCATTGCACATTTCAGCTTGAATTTTTAGAAAAGGAAGACCCAGGCCTACCTTTTTGGTGCTACTGGTGGTCACAAAGGGGTCAAACACACTGGCCAAAAACTCTTTATCCATACCTTTGCCATCATCTTTGACCGAAAACTCTATCAAATCTTTGGAGTTATCCTCCAATATATCCAGACATACATTTTTTGAACCGGCATTGGCAGAGTTTTGCAATATATCCA
>PXBT01000019.1 GCA_003566815.1 Caldisericota bacterium | reverse complement strand
TTTCAGGGACGGTGTAGAAAGCCCCAGCATAGAAGAGATATTGCAAAGAACTACGCTTTCGATGCCGGAATTCCTTGCTAATGTACCCAAAACCTATGATATTGATGTCCATACCACAGCAGGCAATTTATTGGCTGGTTTTCGAGCTGTGCAATGGATAGACCATCAAGCCCCATCAATTATCTACCATCATGGAGCTAGCGAGATTCCTTTTGACTATGGCTTCAAAGGCATCTTCCCCTTAAAAAAAATGACTTTGCCAGCAAATCTCTTTTTAATTCGTGCCGCTTTTCATGACAACAGAAAAAACTTTATGTCTGGCATGGCAAAAACAGAAAATTGGCTTGCCATGATGGCTGGTTCAGTAAAAATGATTGAAGCAGTGATCCAGGCTTTACGAAAACAAAAATCCAACAAGATCACCGTATGCGGCACCAGTCTTGGAGGCTTTATCACCAATTTGCACCATATCCACTACAACAGCGCAGACAACTATATCCCTCTTCTTGCAGGCACAGCTATGCACGACGCCTTTATAAATTCAGTTTATAGTAGAAGTGTTGCCAGGTCGGCCCTTGCTCAACCCAACATCATGACCAAATTGTTTGACTTTCGACAAGCCTTTGCCTCTGTAAACCATTCCAATGTATATCCCCTGTTGGCAAGATATGACGGTATCATACGCTACGATATTCAAAAGGATTCCTATGGCGAACTCGATATTGCCACTTTGGACAAAGGCCATACCACAGGCGCTTTGGCTTATGAATCACTACGCAACCATATCCTCAAGATCGCCACAAATCAGTAAATCACCAAAATCATATAATTACGGTGAATCACATTCACTGAAATTTGACAATTACGGTGAATTTATTATAGTATTACTATGTTAATTCCAAGAGTATATGATGATTTAGCCAGGCATATCCGTCCAGGAAAAGTTTTAGTTATTTATGGTCCTCGCAGAGTAGGCAAATCTACCCTCATTCAGCAGTATTATCATCTCCAAAAGTGCTCAAAGCGTATGGTATCAGGAGACGACATTAGCATTCAGGAAGCATTGGGATCTCGACGAATATCCACTATCAATGCTCTTGTCGAAGGTTTGGATCTATTTATTATCGATGAGGCGCAAAGGATACCCCACATAGGATTAGGTCTGAAAATCATGATTGATGCAAATCCAATGCTAAAGGTAATTGCTACAGGATCAGCATCGTTCGATCTCCAAAATAAAATTGGAGAGCCTTTGACTGGCAGAAAAAAAACACTTGCCCTCTATCCTGTGTCCAACATTGAAATGAAATCTTATAAAACCCAATGGGAGATTACCCAGTCACTGGAAGAGCTCCTCATTTATGGATCTTACCCTGAAATCATGACCAGCGTATCACAAAGCGATCGGCAAAGCTTTTTAAATGAAATAACCAACTCCTATTTACTTAAAGATATTTTAGAGCTTGAGCGTGTTAAAGGGGCTAAGGTGCTGTTTGATTTATTGCGAATGCTTGCTTTTCAAGTTGGCAGCGAAGTTTCTCTTACAGAGCTTGCAAGCTCCATTGGTTTGGACAAAAATACCGTCGCAAGATATTTGGATCTTTTTGAAAAAGCTTTTGTGCTTTACAACCTCCGAGGTTTTAGTAAAAATTTACGCAAAGAAATCACGAAAAAAAGTAAATATTATTTCTATGACAACGGCATACGAAATGCTTTGATCGCAAATTTTAATCCTCTATCTCTTCGCGATGATCAAGGTAAACTTTGGGAAAATTTCCTGGTCATGGAGCGTATCAAAAAACAAGCTTATACCCCTCTTTATTGCAATAATTTCTTTTGGAGAACCTGGGATCAAAAAGAAATTGATTGGATCGAGCAACGAGAGGGAAAGCTCTTTGCCTTTGAATTCAAATGGAAATCTTCCAATGCCAGCAAAACACATGCATATTTTGAATCCATTTACCCCGAAGCAATCACAGAAGTCATCAACAAAGACAACTATTTGGATTTTATCACTTGATCAAAGCGATTAGCGTTCATCGCCTTGCACCAGGCTTTCACAAAATCCTGCCCCCTTTTATCTTTGCCGTCTTCGCTTGCATAGACTTCTGCAAAATCAATATAAAGTTTTAAAATAATGAAATTATTGTATAATAATTTATAAATCATGTATCGTATATGGTTCTCGGAGGTGCTGAAAGTGAAGAGCAATAAAAAGCATTTTTTATCTTTAACCCTTATTTTTATATTGTTTTTTTGCCTATCAATCCCCTGGCAAGTAGTTAGTCAAAGCCAACCACCATCCATCAACAATAAAGTCAATGCTAATCCTCTTCAGCAGTTAAAGGATCATTACAAAATGTTGATGAAACTGCAGGATGAAAACTTTAATGAAGACGATAAAGAGCAATACCTTGACCAATTTAAAAATCAATGCTCCAACAATGAAACCACCTCCAATAAAACCTCACGAGGAAATACTCTTGGCAATATTGTGAATATAGGGAAAGTAGCCCATAAAGGTGACTGGGTTTATTTAAGCAATTGGAATGACAAAGGATATATTTACAAAATGCGAACCGATGGCACTGAATTGACTAAATTAGGCATCGAGAGAGCGCAAAACCTAAACATAATCGATGATTGGATTTTTTTTACATCCAGAAACAATTTTCGAATTCAAAGAATGAAAACAGACGGATCTGATTTAACGTATATCAATAATGATTTTTCAAGATTCATAAATATTGTTGATGGCTGGATCTATTACAGTAATGTTAGCGAGGGTTCCAGTCTATATAAAATCCGTACCGATGGAACAGAAAAAACAAAACTTAACGATGATGAAACATATTTCATCAATGTGGTTGATGACTGGATTTATTATTCAAATGCAAGTGATGATTATAGTCTCTATAAAATAAAACATGATGGAACCCATAGAAAAAAATTAAACTCAGATCGATCAATGAATCCTAATGTTGCAAATGACTATATCTACTATGGAAATGTAAATGATAAGTATAAGCTTTATAAAATTCACACCGACGGCACTGGTCGAAAAAAGTTAAATGATGATGCTTCTGTATTTATAAATGCAACTGATGAATGGATTTTTTATACCAATAATAGCGACAACTTAAGGCTTTATAAGATTCGTCATGATGGATCTGAGCGGACCAAGGTAACTAATGAGCAAGCCTGGCTCCCCAATGTTGCTGATGGCTGGGTCTACTATTCTAATGATAACATGGATCCAATATATTGCAGAATTCGATTTGATGGCACTGAAAGGCAAAGAATACCTACAACGCAAGATCATCCGGACTATGATCCCGAAAACCCTCCTCTAGGCAACAGCATAGGCAATATCCTGAATGATGGCTGGATAGCATATCAAGATGATTGGATTTATTTCACTAATTTTCAAGATGATAATAAGCTGTATAAATCTCGCACTGATGGAACAAATAAAACCAAACTTTCAGATGACAGCGCTTTGTTTATCAATGTTTTGGGGGATTGGGTTTATTATCAAAACAATAGCGATTCAAGCTTTATTTATAGAATTCGCACAGATGGCACCGAGCGCACCAAGCTCAACAATGATAAATCACGATATATTAATATAGAAGGCGACTGGATTTACTATCAAAATATTTCTGACAATGGAAGACCATATAAAATGCGCACAAATGGTAGCGATAGAAAGAAAATAAATAATGATCAGTCGGATCATCTTGTCGTAACGGGAGGTTGGATTTATTATATAGCAAATCATAGAATAATAAGATTGCGCACAAATGGTGTAGTTGGCAGACGGGTGA
>PXBT01000171.1 GCA_003566815.1 Caldisericota bacterium | reverse complement strand
GTGTATTCTTTCATCTCTGGCTGCACATCAAGTGTTAATGGATAGTAAGGTGTCAGGTATTGTTGCTCTATCAGAAACTCGTCCTTAGGTGGTATTTTCGTGTAATTATGGGGAAGGTAATTTGCCGTGCGGCTAAGCCAGCCGATGGCCTGGTCATTAAGGGTGTCTATGTCATGCAAAAACCTGTTATAAAGGAAGTTCTTCTTGGAGTATTGAATGACATTTTCCACCTTGCCTTTGTTATGTCAATCTTTACATAACAAAGGTTATGACAAGTATATAGTTATGTAAAGAAGCCTTTAGAAGTCACTGTCATCCAAAGGCTTGCTCCATATATCTTTACATAACTTTGTGAGCAGATAGTCCCTTGAGCCAGTCTTTTATACTAGCACTGTTTTCCCACAAGGCATCCTCTTCCGGTACGATTTCTTTGCTGGCGGCCTCTATTGCTCGCCTTTGTCTTGCAGAAGACACCTTTGCATATATTTCAGTAGTTTGTACACTAGAGTGTCCGAGCAGGTCTCGTATGATTATCAAGTCTACTCCTTCTTCAACCAAAGCCATGGCAGATGAGTGTCTGATCTTATGAGGGCTACAATCTTGTGGTATTAGGGATGGATCTACAGTTCTTGCCATTCGAGTATATTTTGAGATTATATAGTTTACTCCTTGCCTTGTGAACATTTCGCCAGAGTGGTTTAGGAAGATATACTCATCCAGTCTTTGTGGAAGTAAACAATTGTTCTCTTTGAGGTATCGTTCCAAGATTGGTGCGGTTTGTTTGACAATAGGTACATGACGTACTTTTCGACCCTTCCCGTGGATGATTATCGTTTTGGGATTGCTCAAGGAGATGTCACATCCTCGTATTGATATAAGTTCACTCACCCTCACACCAGTAGTGTACATAACGTAGACCATCGTGTAGTCCCGCCTTCCACTGATAGTGGACCTATCTATTTGGCTTAGAAGAAGCTTCATGCCCTCTGGTTTAAGGTAAGAGATGTCTTTCTGCCCAGACTTCTTGGGCTTTATCCCTTGAATCTGAGTTGCAGCCTCAATGTATTCTGGTCTTTCGTATTTCAAGAATGCTGCGAAGCAACGGAAGGCGGCAAGACGTTGATTCCTGGTTGCCGGAGACACCTTCTTGGACTCTTCTAACCATAACAAGAACGACATTATGTTATCTCTGCTTATGTCATTTATCTGGATTCTCTCAGGCCTGATCCCTTTTTGCTCTTCAAGGTACTCTAATAACTGTATAAAGGCATATCTATATGTCTCTATCGTCCTTGGCGAGCTACCTCGGTCATTAACGAGATAGTCATTGAAGTAGCGGTTGAGCGCGCTGGCAAAGTCGGTAACTTTCATTTCTGATCCTCCTCAAAGACTTCGTTAAGAGTTTTACTGAACTTCTCTTCGAGATACGGAAACATACTCACTGTAAGTCTTAGATAACGTTCTGTTGCCATTATGGTTTTATGCCCAAGGTATATAGACATGATTGGAAGGGCAACATACATATCCATTCCATTGTCTATCATCTGTTTAAATGCATTAACCGCGTAGGTGTGCCTCCAATCATGTATTCTCGGACCCTTGCCACCACCAATGTATGGGATTCCAGCTTCTCTAAGTATTTTGATGTGCAGCTCGTTGATCCAGTCGCTTGCGATATATTTGCCATGCATATTTCTGAAGATATAGTCATTGTCTGACAGCTGATAGAACGCCTTGTCAGCATATTGCTTCATCAGGTCAAACAAACTGTCTGACATTACTACATACCGCTCCTTGGCATTCTTAGTTTCAGAAAGCTTGATTATCCCTTCAGTAAGATCGACATCTTTTTTTCTTATCATCAGTGTCTCTGTAATTCTGGTTCCACAGCTAAATAGTATTCTGAAGAGTACTGGCAGCTGGATGCAATTCTTCCTATTAAAGCTACTTTGGTATGAGTCAACAGCGAGGAAGTACCTTTTGACCTCGTCGTCTGTGTAAATGTGAGGGACAAAGTTTTTCTTAGGGGCTTTGATGTCTCTGAACTGGAAGACATGGTATCCTTGCACGAACAGATACTCAAAGAACTTCTTGGTATTGTTGATCCTCTTATACCTTGCGATATCTGACTCATTCTCAAGACGACTACGCCATCTGCTCGCTTGTTCTTTTGTGAAGGTGATTTCTTCGATGCCTTCCGCTAAGAGGAACTTGTCTAGCTTACGATAGTGCTGGTACTCACTCGGAACGTTTTTGAGTCCGCAGGACATTCTATAGTTTAGGAAGTTCCTCATCTGTCCTGAGTATACTGATTTAAATTCGGGCATTTTCATACAGTTGCCTCCTTCTTTATTTGGAAGTGGCTACTCTTTAATTCTGGGACAGGTAGGCTGCATAGACGTAACTTAGGTATGTCTACTCCGATATAGGTTTTTGTGGTCTCTGTACTCTGATGTCCCAAGATTGTACTGATTATCGGTATGGCCACATTCTGCTTCAACATATTTGTAGCTAGGCTATGCCTAAGTGAGTGAGGACCATGCCTCTTATCTTTCCAGTTCGCGATGTTCGCCGTGCTCATCGCTTTTGATACGATGGAGTGTATTGTCGGTGATTCAAGCTTTTTACCTTTATGTGTATTCTCGTGATTGACAATTAGAACATCACATCCACCCGCAGGCCTGCCATGTTTGAGATAGTCTATAATAGCATTGCCAACCGACGCAAGAAGAGGGAACTCAACTGGCACGCCTGTCTTATACTGAACCATTGAGATTGTATTCCTTTCCCAATCGATCTGGTCCAATCTGAACGATGTTATATCCGATGCCCTCCAACCATATTCCGCTGCAAGCAACATGACAAGATAGTCACGCTTCCCCTTGGCAGAACTACGGCCTACTGCATTTATCATTCGCTTGATTTCATCTTCCGTATACGTGGAAGGGACTTTTGTACCAAGATGAGCTTTAGGTTCTTTCAACACAAGAGTCGAGTAGTCCTTATCCAGTACCCCATTGTCATAGAGATAGCGATACAGCTCTTTTATTATTGTTTTATAGCTATGTCTTGAAGCCTTGGTACAATACGCGGAAGAAAAGAACGCCTCTAATGCTTCCACATCAACGTCTCCCAACTCCATCACTTGTTCAGATAAGTATTTGTCTAACCGGAAGGTCGCCAACCTACGCCCCTCTACGGTTGTCTTTGACAGACCTTTGATATTGGTACAGTAAGAAAGATATCCGGCAATGTGATCATTTATGATAGTCTTAAACTCATATTCTATCCTTGGGGCACGGAACTCGAAGTCTTCGCCTTTGTTCAAGCACATCAACATTCTTGCCACTCGTAATGTCTTCTTATAGTGAAGTGATTCAGAAGAATTACATATGTGTCCATTGATGTTTTCATCGCAATAACGATTTGCCGCTGATTCATTGAACTCAGCAATTTCATTCTTGCAACACCAAGCTAAAATGGACCTGCAGATTTTCTTATAACACCATTTGGTATTCTGACCATAGCCTCTCTGGTCCAGTTCATCGAAGAAGTCATCTATAACATCTTCAATCAATTTTGTTTTTTCTTTCATAGATTGCTCTTGATTTGATTTATTGAGCAATGATATGAAAACTTATGTAAATTTTTGAACAATCAAATCGCTACTAATCAATATGTAATATGGTTTTCTTTACATAACTATATACTTGTCATAACCTTTGCTCTGTGGATCAGCCTTACGGCAAAAATGTAATTCCGGCCCCCTTTCCTGGGTGTAATTCCTGAAACGGGATGTAAGAATGATCTCTCCGAGGTTTTCATCAACTACCATTGT
>PXBT01000095.1 GCA_003566815.1 Caldisericota bacterium | reverse complement strand
ATTTTGATGCATTTTTACTCATCCCTCCTTATTGCATGCCTTGAGATCTTTTCCAGGCGATGCTGACTGCCATAATATATGATTTCTTCGGCAGCTTGAAGCTTGTCAAACTCCACCCCCTCCTCCAGCTCAAAGGGATGAATCGAAGATACACGGTAGCGGTAAAAATAATATTGCTGGTAGAGCCTGTCCAGATCTTCACGATAGATCTGAGGGAATCTTGAGCTGATGTTGGCTCCTGTAAGCGGATCGAGAAAAAGAGGGATCTCCATGTTAACGCCAGCGCCCTGGGCACCCCAAGAGGGCATAACATGAGAATCGAATATTGACGTCTGAAAGCTTATACCTTGAGGAGAAACTTGATAATGCACTCCTGGCAATGCCCCCCTCTGAACAAGCTTAAATCCCTGAGGAGCAACAGAGAGCATCTTATAACTCAGATAGCTTCGATGGGAGGGCTCAATGATCCATAGGGTAGTCTGCCCGGGAAGCGGAAGAAGCAAGCGATAAGCAAAAAATTGATGTCTCCTCTCCCGGTATTCATCATCCTTTTCTTCAAAAAGCGAATCATAGCCCATAGCATCAGTTAAAGGCATAAAATGACTCTCATAAATATCCAGTACTCGTTGAAATTGTCGGTCATATAGACTAAGCATATAGTCATAGGCATATTCTTCTTTTAGCCCAACAAAACCATTGACTGCTATATAAAACACTTGATTTCCAAATTTGATGGGGATGATGTCAAAGCATCGCTTCCAATGTTCAAGCCATTTTGTATTGTTTTGAGCTTGGTAGAAAGGATTCCATTCCTGATCTACTTTTTGAACAAACCGTTGAATACCTTCATTTCTGAGTCTGTGGTACTCCATTTCCAATGCATCCAACTGAGGGTCATCTGCTAAGTATGTATCAGGAAATCTTAGTTCAGGAAAACGCTGAGATGAGTGATGACTTGACAAAGATGCTACTTTCAGGTTTCTTCCAGTTTGAAAAAAATCTTGGTGCATGACCGATGAATATGGAAAAGAGCTTTCTGTCCATGTATCTTTTTTTTCTATGATTATTTCATGTTCACTATTCATCTTAATTTGGCAAGCCTGATCCTTGGTATCCAATTCAAAAATCCAATAGAGATGACTCTTGTCTTTTCGCACAAGCTCTCCTGAGCGATAGCGTTCCGATGGGCTATATATCAGTTGAATTCTATCTCCTTTGAATTCATTGGAAAGATTAAGATAGATTAAAGGATCCGAAATCCCTCCCCATGATATATAGAGACTGTTTATAAATACTTCCATGCAACCATCGTGAGAAAAATCCTCAGTAATCACTTTATGAAAGTTAAAAATAAAATCATTTTTTTCCCTGTTGCCTTTCAATTCATCTGCCACATGCTCACTCCAAATCAGTTCAAAAGGTGCTGGGTGCATGGAGTAGAGGGCAAGGAAGTAGCCTTCTTTGCGGCCACTGATGAGGAGAAGTTGATTTTGATCGGGCTGGGTGAAGGATCCCTGGAGGACTTGGTGCAGGTTGGCCCATTCGATGACCTGGAGATCGGAAGGCAGGTCGGTGCTTAGGGTGTATTCGAGAGAAGCGCGTGCCTGGTCGAGATCCGGGGGTGGGATGTTGCTGAGCTGATCCCAATGGCTGAGAGGGCAGGTATAGTATTGGTCAATGTGGAGGAAGTAGAGCTGGGTATCCTGGATCCAAAAGCGTGCATGATAACCCTGGTGGATGCGATGAAGTTTTCCCTGCTGGGTGTCCAGGGCCATGAGGAAGTGATCAGAGATGGTTTCCCCTTCACTAGCCTGGAAGATGATATAGGGTTCATGCCAGAGGGTGCGGGAGAGGAATTCCTGGGGATCTTCCTGTTCTTGAGGTTCTTCAATTTCCAAGGCTGAAAAATCAACAGGATCTTGAGTTAGCTCGTTTTCAGTATTAATTTGGCATGATATAAGCAAGAAGGCTATTAAAATGCATAAAAACCCTTGAAACAAGCGATTTGACATGAATCGATTGCAAAACATCCCTTTTCTCCTTGCTTCATGCTTCACATGAGTTAACCTTATACCCTCAACACGCCCAAACAAAGAAGATGATATTGCTACGCTATTTATATTCCTGGATGGGAATTGCTTTTTCCATTGCCAGAGCAACACTTTCTGCTATGGCTTCGAGCTCGTTTTCACCTGGAAAGACCAAAATGGGAGCCAGGTGCTGAATGTAATCAGTAATACGCTGAACCACTATATCGCTTCGAGCAGCGCCACCCGTTAGAATGATGGCATCCACTTTTCCTTTGACGGCAACGGAAAGAGCCCCAATAGCCTTGCATATTTGGTAAAAGAAAGCATCCAATACTTGCTGGGCATTGGAATCTCCATCTTTGGCCATAATCAGCGTATCCTTAATGGAGTTGATGCCCAGGTGCGCCACAAATCCACCCTTGCCGTACCAATACTTTAAGAGGCTTCGCGGATCCATTTCCTTTTCCATCATCCATTGCAACAGATCGGGTATGGGTACGCCCCCTGCAGTTTCCGTAGAAAAAGGTCCATATTGCCTGCCATCTTCGATATCAACGATTTGCCCTTGATGGACCAGATTAATCGTCAATCCTCCTCCCAGATGAGCAATGATATAAGTGCCATCGGGTGATTGCTGGTGCTCGGCTACTGCTTTTCGAATGCATGCTTTTACATTTAGCGCATGGGTTCTGCTTTGACGAGGCAATGAGGGCAATCCCGTCAGTCTGGCTACTTCCCATAACTCGTCAGTAGATATTGGATCCACAATAAATGAGGGGATATTCATAGTTTTTCCCAATTCATGGGCAATTAAAGCAGAGATATTGGAAGCATGCCGGGCTGGTGTTCGACCCTGGGTTATATCTTCCACCAATTGATCATTGATGGCATACACTCCTCCCTTTACAGGCTTGAGGATGCCCCCGATAGCACCTATGGCAGTGATGGAAGAGCTACTTTCTTTGTGATCCCTGAGAAAGTTTGCAATGATATTTTTTCTGTAATCAGCCTCTTCTTTTAAATGAGTAAAAGGCTTCAGCTCTTCAACAGTATGAGCTTTTTCATCTTTTGCCAGACATTTACCTTCTTGCATAAGCGCTACTTTTGTAGTGGATGATCCTGTGTTGATCACTAATATGCAGTTTTTCATTTATCCGCTCCCTCATGCTATTTTAAGTTTTGATATTTCCAATACTATTGTAGCAAAGGTTTTATTTTTAGGTAGTCGCAATTAATCGATTCCTGCTCAATAGATTCCCATCGCATGTAAATTTTATAAGATTAATTCATCAAATCAGATCTGCTGGAATAATATTTTTTTTCTCGCTTCAGGATGCACTCATAAAACTCTTCAAGTCCCATGGGTCGTAGTTCCATGCGAACCAACTCCCAGCCCTGGGCTCCAGCTTCATTTAATACATGGGTGATGCTGAAAGGGGAGTCACCTTTAATATTCGTTGCCTGAACAGTGATAACTTCATATTCCCACTTCTTCATATGCCAACTCCTTTCATCGATGAAGCTTTAAAAAAAACCTTAGCCACAAAAAAGGAATCTCACAAAAAAGCAGAACAAAAGCGATTCAGTGATTCATTTTATAGCAAAATTCAAAGCGAAGAAGAACTTTGCCAACTATCATTAGTATAACACGGTCTGCACTATTGCAAGGTTTTTTATAAGTAAATATGCTCCCATTTTTGGTATTTTTTGAACTATGCTGGTTAAAAAGATGTATAAATTGACAAGTTTACTTTGTGCGAACAATGTGCGAACATAATTATGATAAAGGGGCAATCTATGGTAAAAAATTTTCTCAGCACCGCTTTAATACTGAT
>PXBT01000156.1 GCA_003566815.1 Caldisericota bacterium | reverse complement strand
CTGCAAAGCTCCCATGTATTACTTTTCTGATTTGGGGATGAGAAATTTTGCCCTCGGACTCTTTGGATCTATTGCTTCGTTACTGAGTGACGGTTTTTTGTTTCAGAATTTTGTCTTTCATCGTTTGAAAGATTGGGTAAGGGATACCTCGTGGCAAATCCATTATTGGCGCACCACCAACAAGGCTGAGGTGGATTTTGTGGTAGATCAGGGAGTGGAGCTTGTTCCGGTGGAAGTGAAATATCAAAACCTGCTAAAGCCAAATCCCGGAAGATCGTTGCTCAGTTTTTTGGCGCAATACCAGCCCAAAAAAGCGTATATCGTACATCTGGGCAAGGAGATGCGAAGGATGGAAGGAAATACCGAGTTGGTATTTTTGCCTTTTTATCGTCTAATGAAGGAGTGCGAAGAGCTAAGGATTTAAGCTCTCTCATTTTGTTTCCATGGCTATCTATTTTACAATAGAAGGATATGGAAAAAGATAATAGAAAAAAACCGGACAATTGGTCCTATGTCGCTTCCAAGTGGAAGAAATCGGTGCTTTCTCTTAAAGAATATCTGCTGACGGATACGCATGAGCAACCTGCCTCTTCATCCTTTTCATATGCCTCGCTTCACCTGCCCATGCAGGATTATACGCATGCCACTCAGTTAAAGGAAAAACTCCTTTTGCAATATCAAAGCAAATGCTGTGATGAGGTTTTTCCTGGAGAAATTTGCACTAATGATTACGGTCAATGTTACCATATCGTCACCCGCATGCCTTTTTCCACTTCCTTTGTTCAACAAAAAAAATGGGAGCAAATCCTGGAGCATTTGGAACTGATCCCTGGTATTGGACCCATTACCCGACAAAAACTACATGAAGAGGGCTATGGCAGCATCAAAGACCTTTGCGCTCATTCCCGCTTTCAAACATCAGCAGAGAAATTTATGAATCACTTTGAGCAAGGATCATTGCATGACTTGCACCAGTGGATGAGCCAGCGTTTGCATCGCTCTCATCCTGCATGGGTCAAGCTAATGACCATGTCGCCCCCTCAGTCCTGGGCTTTTATGGACATCGAAACCCTTGGGCTGTTTTCAAGACCCATCATTCTGATTGGAGCCGGACAGGTTGAAGACAATGAGCTGGTAATTCATCAGTGGTTGGTGCGCGATATTGAAGAAGAAGCCTGTGCGCTGATGGAATACGCCCAATGGGTACAGGATAAACAGTTTCTCGTCACTTTCAATGGACAACGCTTTGACATCCCTTATTTGCAGGATCGCTGGTCCTATTATGGGATACGCTCTTCATCCCACTGTTATAGCCTGGATATGCTCTATCATTCTCGATCCAAATGGAAGCAAACCCTGCCCAACTGCAAACTACAAACCATTGAGCAAGCCATTCTCCATAAGCAACGATCAGAGGATGCGCCTGGAGCTTTGGTGCCAGAATTTTATCAAGCCTATCTGCAGACAGGCAACCTGGGTCCCATGGTCCCCATTGTCACTCATAACCAGGTGGATATTGCCAGCCTGGCAGAGCTAAGCGTAAAGCTGTATGAGCAATAATCCTTTTTCTAATCAAGAGCCCATGGAGGCTTTTTTGCACAAACTGCTGGCTGACCCCTGGCATCAGCCAAGAATCAGTCATGTCGAGGTTATGCCTGAAAAAGAAGCTGAATATGTTCCTCTGAGGCGACCTCTTCCAGATGCTCTTCAGACGTGGCTGGAGCGCTTTCGTATCCGCCTGTATGTGCATCAAGTTGAAGCTTTGGAAGCTTTTCGCGAAGGCAAAGATATCATTCTCACCACCCCCACTTCTTCTGGAAAAACCCTGAGCTTCAATCTCCCTGTCCTGGAAGCCCTAAGCAAGGATCCTCAAGGCACCGCCCTATATCTCTATCCTGCCAAAGCATTGAGTTTTGATCAGCTTGGAACTCTCAAAAGCATGGAAAAGGAAACAGGGATTTCCATTCGTCCGGCAGTCTATGATGGAGACACCCCCCAAAGCCAGAGACCGGGGATCCGAAAAAAATCACGCATCGTGCTCACCAATCCCTACGAATTGCATATGATTCTCCCCTGGCACAGCAAATGGAGCTCCTTTTATGCTCATTTAAAAGCGGTAATTGTGGATGAAGCTCATACCTATCGAGGGGTGTTTGGTTCTCACATGGCCATGGTCTTCAGGAGATTTCAACGCATTTGCAAGTTTTATGGTTCCAACCCCCAGTGGATTATGTCCAGCGCAACACTTGCCAACCCTGGTGAGTTTTCAAAAAAACTAATCCAAAAAGATTGCCACTGGATCAGCAAAGATACTTCGCCTCAACGGAAAAAGACCTTTTTACTTTATAATCCCTTTTATGACGGCATTGGACTCACCACCACCCATGATAGCGCCAAAGAACTGATGCTGGGCTTGATGGAGCATGACTTGCAAAGCATATGCTTCACCACTTCCCGAAAAATGGCTGAATGGATGGGAATGTCACTCAAAGAATTGGCAGAAAGAAAAACCAAAGTCAAAGCCTCCCAAATAGCATCTTACCGTTCAGGCTACCTGCCCGAAGATCGCCGTTTGATTGAGCAGGGCCTGAAAGAAAAGCGATTGCTGGGAGTGGTTTCGACCAATGCGTTGGAGCTGGGTATTGATATTGGCTCACTGGATTGCGTGCTGATGAGCGGCTATCCAGGGACTCAAATTTCAACCTGGCAGCAAGCTGGAAGAGCTGGACGAGGCAAAAAGGATGCCATGGTATGCTTGATAGCTTTCCAAAATCCTTTGGACCAATTTTTAATGGACCACCCCTCCTCTTTTTTTGAGAAAAACCATGAGCATGCTATCGTTGACCTTTCCAACCCCTATATTGTTTCGGGTCATTTGCTGTGCGCTTCTGCCGAGATCCCATTGAATGATTCTTCAGACAAGGATGCATTTGGCCATGAAACCTGGAATATATTGGAGGAAATGGAAAAAATCCACCTTATCCGAAAAACTCCTTCCGGATGGGTCTATATGGGTACAGGCAGGGCCACCGATGCAGTCAGTCTCAACCAGATAGGCTCAAATACCTACCGAGTGTTATGCGGAGGCAAAACGCTGGAACAACTTCAGCAGGGGCAAGCCTATCGCGAAGCTCATACGGGGGCTGTTTTTCTGCACATGAATCAATCTTATGTGGTGGATCGCATGGATCATGAAAAAAAGGTGATTTATGCAGAACCCGCTCAAGTAGACTATTATACGGAAGCTTTGAAAGAAGTTCAGTTGGAAGTGATGGGAACCTTGAGCAGTAAAATTTGCCACGGCATTCCCGTGTTTTTTGGAGAAGTCTTTAGCAATGAAAGCTTTTATGCCTACCAGCAAAAACGATACGACAAAGTATTGAGCAAAATGCCTCTGAACTTGCCTGATCTTCGCTTTGAAACTCAGGCAGTGTGGTTTGAAATATCCTTGAAGATTAAAGAAGATGTGGTCAAGCTCGTTGGAGAAGAGGGGTTCATTGGCGGATTGCATGGGATTGAGCATGCCATGATAGGCATTTTTCCTTTTTATGTGCTTTGCGACCGATGGGATGTGGGAGGTTTTTCCACCCCACAGTTTTACCCCTCGATGAAACCTCACATCTTTATATATGATGGATATCAGGGAGGCATTGGGTTGGCAGAAAAAGCATATGAACTTTTTTTTGATATACTTTTAGCCAGCTATGATGTCATACGAAAGTGTAAATGCGAAAATGAATCAGGTTGCCCTGCCTGTATTCAATCGCCAAAATGTGGCAACGCCAACCAGATGTTGCACAAATCTGGAGCTTTGATAATATTGGAAAAGCTTTTATGTCCAAAGAAAGAAAAGGAGCGTGAGCTATGAAAAAGCAATGGATTGCTGTCTTTCTTTGCTGTCTTTTTTCTTTGATGATGTTGTCCTCTTCCAATTCAAGCACAGTAAAAGCAGACCAGCCAGAGGATCTCTTGAGTAAAGTCCTGGCAGAAGTCTCCTTGACAAAGGAAGAAGTTCGATTTACTGATAGTGGTATTGAGCGAACCTATGGAAATGATCCCCTTCGACTTCCTTTCTTTAACCAGCAGTTGAAAAATCCACTGGGTACGCCCGCTTTTCTTGAGTCCAATGCCCTCTATATTGCCAACAATGCAACCTCGCTTAGAAACCTGGTCTGGCTGGCTTCATTGCGCCTGGGCTATACGGTTTCTGTCTTTCCGCCTTATGAGCCTGAATTGGATCACCGATTGGTCAAAGAAGCACACATGCTGTATGCCATATCAGAAATTCATACTTTTCATCAGGAACCTTTGAGCGCTCAAGCTTTCCGATCCTTACGCGATGCCTTAAAAGACATCCCCCTGGAGATTCAAGCAGAAATAGCCAAAATTCTTTATGCTTCTCTTTTTTTTAAAGAATGCAGAGACAAGGCTTTTAGTAGTTTTTCTGAAGCTGAATTGATGACCATCTTTAGAAATCCTGCAAAAACTCTGATGCATTCGTATGATCCTCTAAGTCATCGCATGCTCATGGAAGCCAATTTTGGTTTGCTGTATTACGGAGCGGTGCAATTGGTGAAAACCCTTGACGCATCACTTAAAGCAATGGAAGAGCTGGGGTATCCCTCGGATTGGGATTTTGACTGGATAACCCCCATGGGAAGCATATTGCTGAAAGGCACCGAAGATCATGTGCACACGCGAAGAGAAGTTTTGCTCTCCATTGATTCAGGAGGAAACAATACCTATCTGGCAAGCCCCGGAGCTACCGCTTCTTACTTTAATCCTGTTTCCATTACCATTGATGTTGAAGGAAATGATACTTACCTTCAGACCGAACACGATGTCTATGCTCAGGGGGCTGGAGTCCTTGGAATAGGCATCCTGATTGATCTGGAAGGAGATGACACTTATGAGGCCGAACAAATGGCGCAAGGCTTTGGCTGTTTTGGCATAGGTATTCTCGTGGATGCTCAGGGAAATGATCATTATATTTCACGATATCTTGCTCAGGGAGCGGGAGTTTATGGAATAGGATACCTTATTGACCATGAAGGAGACGACCAATATGATACCTTTACCTTTGCACAGGGCTTTGGCTATGTTAAAGGGTTTGGGTGTCTTTTAGACCTTAAAGGCAATGATATCTATATCGCCAACAATGAAGAGGTGGATGGAAGCAATCCTCAAAGTTCCGACCACAATACCAGCATGGCGCAAGGCGCAGGCTTTGGAAGAAGAGCGGATCTGAGCGATGGCAACAGCATGTCGGGAGGTTTTGGGCTCTTGATAGATATGGAAGGAGATGACTATTACTCCTGTGGAGTTTTTGGTCAAGGCACGGGATATTGGGCAGGCACCGGGCTACTTTATGATGCTGAAGGAAACGATCAATTCAAGGGAGTTTGGTATGTTCAAGGGGCTTCAGCCCACTTTGCCATCGGCGCATTGATCAACAAAAAAGGCGATGATCGCTATGATGCTTTGCTGAACATGGCTCAAGGGGCGGGACATGATTTTTCGCTGGGTTTTTTGATTGATGAAGAAGGAGATGACCATTATATTGCTCCCAACCTTGCTCTGGGAGCTGGCAACGATAACGGCATAGGCTTTTTTGTGGATGGCGGAGGTAATGATATTTATGAAACCCGAAGCCCTGGTCGCTTCAATCTGGGAAAAGCCAATTATAGCAGACACTTATGGGGATCGTGGAGAGATCAGGATTTAACACTGGGCATCTTTATCGATCGGGGAGGGCAGGATCAATACCCCGAAGATCGAGGAAGAAATAATGACCGATGGAATTTTCATCAAGAAGGAGCACCTATGAGCAGAGGAGCAGGAATTGATGCTGAGTATGGTACAGTGCCAGGATTTTTAGCACCATGAAGGAGCAGATTTATTCTCTGGACATTCTTATCCTCGCAGGCGGAGATCCCATAGAGTTAGCTGAAGGCAGTCCCCCCATTCACCGAAGCTTGATGGAGATTCATGGGAAAAAAGTTCTGGAGCACATGATTGATGCCGTGCGACAATCCGGAGTTTGCAACCAATTGATAGTGATCGGATCAGGAATGGTTACAGCCTCGAATATTCCTTCCCTCGTGGATAGCTATATTGAAGTAAAAGCAAGTTCCAAACTGTCTGAAAACTTTAGAAAAGGAACATCAAAGAGCAATGCCTCGCACATTTTAATCCTTGGCGGAGATATCCCCACTCTTCATGCTGACATTCTAACCCAGCTAAATGAGCTCGTCCATGAGCACAAGGAAAAAGATTTGCTGGCTTTTGTGGTTTTAGATGAAGCGGTGGAGCAATCTTTTCCCGGCTCAGAACGAACTTATGGAAAGATTAAAGAAGGACGCGCCAAAGTAGGCAACTCCATCCTGGTAAGAAAAGATGCCCTGCCCAGACTGGATCCCCTGATCGACAAATTTACAAAAAACCGAAAAAGTGTAATAAAATTGGCTTTTAGTTTTGGCATTCTCAACATTATACGCCTGGCAATTTTTAAAAATATTTCCATACCCCAGCTGGAGATTGCTTTCAAGAAATCCACTCATCTTGATGTCAGAGGCATCATAGTGCCTTTTGGAGAGTTAGCAGTGGATATTGACAAGGCTTCAGATATAGCAGACATTGAAAACTATTTCAGGAGGAACGCATGAGCTATCTCGAAACATTTACTCTTTCTCTCGTACAGGGAATCACCGAATTCATTCCCATCAGCAGTTCAGGTCATTTGGTCATTGTGCCTTATTTGATGAATTTTGATAAACCTTCTCTATTTTTTGATATTTTGGTACACATAGGCACCTTGTTTGCAGTAGTATTCTTTTTAAGAAAAGAAATCTGGTCGATTCTTCATGGCATTTTTCAAAAATCTCAGGCTCAAGCCTCATGGAGATTGATACTTAAAATTGCTCTGGCACTTGTGCCAGCAGGAATTGCAGGTCTTTTTCTAAAAGATAGCCTTGAAGCATTATTTTTTAGGCCGGATATGGTGGGATGGGCCTATTTTGGAACTGCAACCATCTTATTTTTAATGGTCCTTTTTTACAAAGGAAAAAAAACCATGCAGACTATCACCTGGATGGATGCTTTGGTGATAGGTATTTTCCAATCCATGGCACTGGTGCCTGGTTTTTCCCGCTCAGGATTCACCCTTTTTGGAGCACTCATCATGGGCATGGAACGCAGAGAAGCCTTCAGATTTTCATTTCTGATCTCTATTCCTGCAATAATTGGGGCTTTTATCCTTGAGCTTCAAGGTCACGAATACTTTCCCTTGTCCTTTGGAATATCCGCTACTGCTTTAATCGTCTCTGCCCTATCAGGACTGATTGCTATCGTTGCCCTGAAACACTTCTTAAAAAAATCTCAATTGCACTGGTTCGGCTTTTATTGTCTGGCGTTAGGTATTGTACTGGTTAGTCTGGCATCTACAGGCAATCTGGGATGAGCCCCAAAAAAAAGGAAATTTTTCATTGCATTTCCTGTGGAGCCACTTCTCCCAAAACATTAGGGAAGTGCCCTGAATGTGGGCAATGGAACACCTATGTGCCCATTAGTCAGGACCCAGGGGATCCTCGCCAACCTATATCCTCCACCGATACTGCCACCTTTTTTACCCTCGAAAATTTGCAAAACCATGAAAAGCGTCAACGCATTCCCACTCAGATAGAGGCTCTGGATCGCGTTCTGGGTGGAGGCATTGTGCAGGGATCGGTGGTTTTAATTGGGGGAGAGCCTGGAATAGGAAAATCCACCTTATTGCTCCAGGTTGCCCATGCAGTTTGTCAGGCGGGTCTCAAGATGCTCTATGCCTCAGGTGAGGAATCTCCTCCACAGATAGGTCTCAGAGCGGAGCGATTAAAAGTTGAGACCCCTCTGCTTTTTCTTTCTTTTGAAACAGAGTTGGAGTCTCTGCGTCAAATTATGCAACAAATCGAACCTTCGTGCATGGTAATTGATTCGATACAAACTGTTTATCGTTCCGAGGTGCCTGGAAGTGCAGGCAGTATCCCTCAAGTCAGAGAAAGCACCAACTATCTCATACAGCTTGCCAAAAGAACCCATACCACCATTTTTATCGTGGGACATGTGACCAAGGAAGGACAAATTGCAGGGCCCAAATTTCTGGAACACCTGGTGGATGTGGTGCTATACCTTGAAGGAGATAAAAATAGCTCCATACGATTGCTCAGGAGTCAAAAAAACCGTTTTGGCGAAACCCAGGAATTGGGAGTCTTCCAAATGACTTTTGATGGGCTGAGAGAGATCAGCGATCCTTCTGAAATTTTTATTCAGGAAAAAACACAGCATGTGCCTGGCACTTTAATTTTCCCCTCCATGGAAGGTTTTCGACCCTTATTGCTCGAAATTCAAGCCCTCGCAGCTCCCTCTTTCATCCCGGTGCCCCGAAGGATTGCCGCAGGCATTGACTTCAACCGATTGCTCATGTTGTTGGCTATTTTGGAAAAAAGAGCACAAACACCTGTTGCAAGCATGGATATCTTTCTGAATGTAACGGGGGGAGTCAAAATTACTGATCCCGCTTGCGACCTTCCTATAGCTTTAGCTATCGCTTCTTCCGTGCGTGAAAAAACACTTCCGGAGCGAGGAATTGCTTTTGGAGAGCTGGGGCTATCAGGAGAAGTGCGCCCTGTGGCAAACACAGAAAGACGAATTCGAGAAGCTTTGCGAAGAAATTTCTCACCTGTTATTGTAAGCAAAATCTCATTGGAAAAAGAATGGCAAAATCATGAAAAGGTGCTTGCTGTAGAAAATCTCTCTGAAGCCCTCAGTGTTTTACTTTAACCAGCTATTCCCCATGAAAATAAAAGAAAATGGAGCGAGGTGGTATGCCAGCAGCAATATTGTTTAAGTGTCCTGCAATATTTCCATCACTCATTAAATGAATTCTTCCATATGAAAATTTTTCGATTTCCAAATCAAGGATTACCCTTCGAGCAATCTTTCCTGTTTGTTCATCTAAAAATATAACGGAACCATTGCTCAATAATACTGCCCATTGCTGTTCTTCTCTTATGTAAATCATTTGTAAAGGATCGTGCTCCACATCTGTTGTCCAGAGGATTTCGCTGGTAGTTAAATTGATACGACTAATCCTGGAAGGTCCATGAATTTCTCCCACCAAATGATGATCAACTATATGCACAGGTCCAATAGGTACTCCGGTTCCTGCAGCATTTTGAGTTGTCCATTCCCATTGCTCCAAAACCTCACCTGTTGTTTTTTTCAACGCTTCCAAAATCAGCAACCCTTCATTTTCAAATGTTTCGTGAGGATAGGCGCGAATAACAAAAAACAATTTCCCTTCTTCATCAAAAATTGGAAAAGAATCCACAATATCGTCCCAATCTTGATAGTCTGGGCCATAATGATTACGCCAAACTTCTTCTCTTTGAAGCATGTCCAATGCGCCCAGTTTGTGAGTTGAGAAAAATTGTCGCTTGAAAGTTCTGTAGTAATAAAAATCATCATCGACTTGATAATAGTTTATAAAATTGGGAATCACGAAGGTATCTCCAGGTGTTTCGGATCCATCAGTATAAAACAACAATACTTGAGCAAATCGAGCAATATAAAACAATGAGCCATCCGGAGAAAATCTCATTCGAGAAGGAAGGCTCCCTTCAAGAAAATCTCCGTACCTTCGAGTTGAATAGTTTGCCGTCAAATGGGCTGATGGAAAATTTTGTCCATTTCCTGGTTCAATGTCATAAAATCTTAGGCGATGCCTTTCAAGGTAAAAATATTTTACGATTTCAGAAGAGGTTGGAGTAAAAAGGGTATGATTAAAAATTCTGCCCCTTGAGCGGACCAGCCATCTTGCTTGAGGATTTTCGGAATTTAATGCAATGGCTGCCAGGCCTCGATCAGTGGAAAGGAGTAAATAGTCGCCCAGGATTTGACTTTCATAAATAGCGTCCGACTCCAGGCCTCCCCAAAAAAAATCAGACTTTCTTTCAATAGCAAGCTCAGGAGCAGAGGAACCAGCGCAAGATATAAGAAAAAAACCTGTCATCATCAATGCTATAAACAATTTAATTTTATTAACGAACATCATCCCGGAATCCTCCTTATCATGATACCCTATTATAATCATATATTGAACAAACCAAAACTCCAACAGGTTCAACAAAAGCCTTCTTTTTCAGTTTATATTTCTCTTTTTTTTATGTTAAAATTAAAAAAAATGATGATTTCAGAGGTATCAAAAATGTATCAGCTTTGGTGGGTGGATGTGGAAACAACAGGTCTGGACCCTCGCAAAGATGAAATCATTGAAATAGCATTGATGCGAACAGATTGCGATCCTTCGAGGCGCTGGCTTTCTCCTGTCAGACAAAAATATGTGGGACTCAGAGAACCCTTTTGTCCCATTTCTGTAGAAGCATCAAAAATCAATGGTTTAACCCTGAAACAATTAACAGGGAAAAAACTTGACAATACCCTGATAGAAAGCATTATTCTCGAAGCTCATGTGTTCATTGCACATAATGCGCCATTTGATCGAAGCTTTCTGGAAATGATGTTCCCTGATATTCGTCATAAAATGTGGTTTTGCTCAATGAAAGATATTGAATGGAAATATTGGGGATTTCAGTCCGTAGGTCTTCAATCATTATTGAGAGCTCATCAGATTTTTCCCCATCGTCCCCACAGAGCGGAAAGTGATATTTTATCGCTATACCAGTTGCTTCAAGAGCATAATCCTCATGATAAGGCCTATTTTTGGGAAATGTGGGATCGAAACTATCATCAATTTTTAAAACAAAAAGAAAAACCCCCGCAATAAATCTGCAGGGGCAATCAACCACAAGTAAAAACGATTTTAACGATTATCTCCAGACTACATAATGTGCTCTGGCAGTTTTTTCCTCTCTATTGACAGGTCCATAAAAAATAATGCGTGTATTTTCTTCCAATTCTTCAGCAAAAACAAATCGATTGCCTCGTATAAATCCCGTCCATTCAAAATAATTTATTGTTAAAGTAATTTCTTCATTAATTTGTAAGGAAAAATGCATTTCATCATGATCAATAGCAGTTACCAGCCCTGGGATTCCATCGACTGGAACAGGAGGGCTACCACGACCAGGCTGGCCAGGAGCTCCAGGGCGCTCAAATTTGCCAAAAGCCACCAAATGGGCTTCCATTTTCATTTCTTCAGGGTTAATGGGGCCTACCACTCTTACTTCTTCGCCATTGGAAAAAGCTTCTGGATTCGAGGGCTTCATATCACGCAAAAAACGAGTTCTTTCAATGTAGTTTACCTGCAATACTCGTTCATTGCCTTCAGGATCTTTGTGTCTAAGCTCAAAGACTCCTTCTTCAAGGTCAAGTTTTTCCATAATGCCTAATACCATGGGAGGGCCACCATGGCCAGGTGCTGGACCTCTTCGATCTGGGAGATTTCCCCAGGCTACCACCCGAGCATGAATGGTTTTTTTATCTTCCGAAATCTTTCCTGAAACTATTGCCGGCGTTTCATTTTTTAAATCACTGGCCTCGGCTCTTTCTCCTTCTTTCACAAAAAGGGTTTCATCGGTAAAAAAAACATCCCAGCTTCGTTGCTCAGCTTTCAAATTAAATGTTTTCTGATCCAAATCCACATTTCCAACTATTCCTCGCACCCTTACAACATCAGGACTGGCAAAACCATGCCCCAAAGTTGCCACCACAAGAGCCACGCCCAAGATCAAACTCGTTACTCTTTTCATAGCCTGTTCACCTTCTTTTTAGAGTTAAATTTATACTTGCTATAAATACCCCCAAGTAAGAAAAAGGTTACAATTTTTTTATAGCAATTCAAACAATTTATAAGTATAATTTACTCAAAATGTATGCACCATCACAGGAGGAAAAAATGGCAAATTTTCAGTGTGAAGCAAATGAAAAAGAATTGGGTCGATGGACCACCAACTTCATCCCACATGGCGGAGGGAGATATACAGGTCAACTGATTGTAACTGATCAACGCATTGTCTTTCATTCTCAGTTTGATACTTCGCTGAAAGGAGTGGTGGGAGATCTTTTCTTTGCCGGGTCTGACAACCACGAGTTCATCTCCATCCCCTTTGATAATATTCGTGAAGTATCCTCCAAAATCAGCTTTTTAAATAAAAGAGTTATTATAGACACTGATAATGATCAAAATTTTGTTATTGATAATGGTATGCTTCCAGTTCAAAAAATTTTCGACGCCATTCAAAAAAACAGGTAAAAAATATAGGAGGATCTTTTATCGAAACTTTGATTCAACAAGATAATTCTTTCTCCATTCTTCTGATATCCTGCTCAAATTCGTTGAATGGAGAAGGTCTGAATTCTGATCTTCAAACTTGCGTTCAGCATCAAATAGCGCCAAGAATGGTTCAGACAGGAATTTTTTATCAAGATAGAAAAAACAATGAAGGTTTGTTTCCCTTGCCGCCCCAGATTTTTGCCATCCAATTAGAGCAGGCATTGAGGGAAGGATCAATCAATGCCTTTAAAATGGGAGTGCTTTATTCCAAAGTTTTTATAAAGATTCTCATCCAAACACTTGCTCGGAGAGATTTGTCAAATATTGTGATCGATCCGGTTCTTTATTCACGTAAAAATTTTCCACTACTTGAAAAGAATGCCTATACCCTTTTCTTTCACAAGCTCATCCCTATGGCTGACATGATAACTCCCAATGTCATGGAGGCTGAAATCATGACAGGAAAAAAGATTACCAATCTATCCGAAGCTTACAAAACAGCAGAGCACCTGTATCGTATTACTCAATGCAGTGTTTTGATCAAAGGAGGGCATTTCGACAGCCCAACTTCTACCGATGTACTATTTGATGGACAGCAATTTTATACTTATGAATCTCCAAGAAAAACTCAACCCTTGATACCAGGGGTAGGATCCATGCTTTCTACCGCTATTACCTGCAACCTTGCAAAAAATATGCCTCATCATCAGTCCGTTTTGCAGGCAAGAAAATATATTGAAAAAATGGCATCAACAGGCAAATAACTTGTATCTTTAGTTACTGGGGTTCAAACATATCCCAGAAAAAGTCATCTGAAAGAAGAACAGGTTTGAAGGTAATGGTTGCATTGCCTTCTCCGGTTATGCTTTTGGCTACGATGCGTCCAGTCAAACTGGCTGTACCTTTTAAAATTAACTCTGCATTAGGAGCATAAAGCAAGGCATCGTTCAGATCTGCTGTACCTGCTTCTCCTACGACCAACTCGCCTCCAATAATTACATTTCCTTGAATTTGCGAATTACCCGTAAAGAGGAGTCCTGCAGATTCTGCATAGATAGAACCGCAAAATTGCGTATTTCCTGCAAATTTTATGGCTTCACTTCCGCTATAATACATAGTTAAATTTTGAGGTGATCCACCTTGATTCCAGTTGGAAGAAGAAAAGTCAAAACTATCTCTAACCATAATAGCTAATTTTCCTTCCCCTGTGACCTGGATAGTTCCATTAGTAATATCCATGCTATCCACAATGATCGTTTGCACATCACCTTCATTGCCTGTATCAAAAACCAAGGTACTGCCTCCAACATTGATATTGGAGTAGTATCCACTCCCTGATAGTACATGTGTTGTGCCTGTAGAAAGATCGATGGAGCCCATATGGGGCACTGAGTCTATTTCCCATTGAGGATAGTTCGGCAATGGAAAATAAAAGTCATACTCCGCAAATTCATTAATTTCACCATCTATAGTACTTGCTCCCCGTGTTATTACTTCTCCATTGGCGATAACATTTCCATAAATTTTTGCATTTCCTGATAAAGTGATGGTATCTGCTGCATAAATGACATTAGGATCTGACATATCCAATTCGGGAGGGAACCATGTGTACCAGATTTCTTCAGTTTCGTCACCACCTCCGCTATTCCAACCTGGAAAATTAGGCTCCATCTGCTCGGCAACACGGTTAATCGCTACGACCGTCGCATCTCGAACAGGAGGAATGGCGATGGTAAACACACCAATAAAAAAGGATAATACCAAAGCATATTCTATAAAAGTTTGACCTGAATTACATAATAAAAACTTTTTCATATTAATGATCCTCCTAATTTAGACCAGTACATGCTAACTTTATTAGCAAATTGATATTTGTCAATAGTTTTGTTCATATTTTTTTCCTGGCTTTAATTTTTTAATTAATCTTGCTGGACACTCTGCAGTTTTCCGTGATAATGATTAAGGAAAAATGATATGAAAGGAGACTTAGTGACCATGTGGAACATGCCTTTATCCACCTTATGGGCTTTCATTGCACTTATTTTAACCGTTATAGCTGCTATCGTCTGGGCTATTATTTCAGGAAAAAAAGATCAGAATGACTCCGGGGAAGGTGAAGCATGAGCTCCCCTATCCTATATATTTCATTGCTTGCTGTTTATTTTGTTTTTTTAGTGCTGGTAGGCTTTATTACGCAAAAAGGCACCAAGTCTTCTTCTGATTACCTGATAGGGGGCAGACGCATAGGAGCTATGGTAAGCTCCTTTTCTTTTGTTGCCGCCTATTTTAGTTCAGTGGTCATCATAGGTGGAGGAGCTTTTGGTTATTTGTACGGCCTGTCTACCTTATGGGTAGCAGCCATCAATGTTTTGCTGGGCTGTTTTTTGGCATGGGTGGTACTGGGGAAAAAAACCCGGGAACTAACTGCCAGATATAATGCTGTTACCCTGCCTGATTTTTTTGCAAAACGTTATCAAATTCCTTTTGCCAGAGTTTTTGTATCCATAGTTATCTGTCTTTTTTTAATCGTTTATAATGTAAGCATATTAAAAGGACTGGGAGACACTTTTCATGTATTGCTGGAAATTCCTTATATGTGGGGTGTCATTCTTTCCGGATTGATTGTGTTAATTTATGTTTCCTTTGGTGGATATCTTGCAGTAGTATGGACTGGTTTTATTCAAGCTATCATTATGGGCACCGGATTAGTCCTGCTCCTCACTAATACTCTTCGGGCCACTGGCGGAATGTCTGCAGGAGTCCGTGCCCTCAATGCGATCAACGAGGGATTGGTTCAGACTCCAGGAATATGGGGCTTCCCAGGTCTGCTTTCCTATATCCTGATTGTAAGCTTTGGTGTATGGGGAATGCCTCAAATGCTGGCTCGTTTTTATTCTATCAAGGACAACAAAGCTATCCGATGGGGCACTGTGTTTGCTACGGTTGGAGGAGCTATGGCTTTTATACCTTATCTGACCGGGGCATTTGCCAGAATCCAGTTTCCAGATTTAGCCAACGCAGACCAGGCCATACCTATGATGGTGAATGAGTTTATGCCTCCCCTGGCTATTGCTATCTTTTTTGTAGGAGTTATTGCAGCAGGTATGTCTACTTTTTCTTCTGTGTTAATTATTTCCTCAGGTGCTATGGTGAGAGATTTGCTAAAAAAATCCTTCTCCATTCAATTGTCAGAAAAAAAAGAGATTCGCTGGAGTATGATGACCAATATGATCGTCGGATTGATCTCTATTCTTCTGGCGTTAAATCCGCCAGGATTGGTTCTTACTTTGACTGCTTTTTCATGGGCCATCATCGCTTCCACTTGTCTTGCCCCATTTCTTTTAGGTCTTTACTGGAATGGAACTACGCGAACAGGGGTGATTTGCTCCATGATAGGCGGATTTGTTATCTCGCTAACCTGGATGTTGCTTGGACAGCCCTTTGGTTTGCATGGATTCATTCCCGGGGTGGCTTCATCCTTTCTTTTGTTGACAGTAGTTTCCTGGCTCACCAAAGATAAAGTCAGTATTGCTTTCGAGGGATATTAAAAAAGAAAGTGCTCCCTTTGCCCCATTGCGATTGCACCCATATCTTTCCCGCATGTTTTAGAATAATTTCCTTGCAGATGGATAAACCAAGACCACTACTTTCAGGTTTTCGATAGGATGCAGGAGATACTTGCACAAAGGTAGCAAAAACTTTTTGCATATCTTCTTTTTTAATGCCAATACCTGTGTCCTCAACACCTATCAGCACGCTCTCTTCTTCTTTTTGATAGCTCGCAGCAATAGTGATGCTTCCTTTTTCTGTAAACTTTAAAGCATTATTGATTAAATTAATCAGAACTCGTACAATTTTTTCTTTGTCCAGTGCTAAGCTTGGTATATCTGCTTGAGCAGATACTTTAACTTCAACTTCTTTTTTAAATAGAGGTCTTAGCGCATCTACTGCTTCCTTAATCAAATCTGAAATATTTTCATTTGTAATATTGAGCTCAAAGCCAGGATTTTTTATTTTTTCAAAGTCCAGCATATCGTTGATAAATCGTGCTAAACGATTGGCATTCCGTTGACCTATGTAGAGTATTTCTTTTTGCTTTGTATTTAGGGG
>PXBT01000148.1 GCA_003566815.1 Caldisericota bacterium | reverse complement strand
TTATTTTCCTTGAATAAGCTCCGCTAAGATCCCCTTTTAGTTTTTTGACTGGAGGAGGCTCATGAAAAGGATCCGCTTCCATTATATGGAGCAAATTCATTACCTTGACCTTGTGCTCGCTTTTGACAATGATTTTCCAATCTTTTTCAGCTCGGTTGGAAAAGATTATTTTCCATCTTGCCAACGGATTTCAACCCCTTCATCAATGGGTTTCTGAAGCTCATTCCTTATAGTTTCGCGAGCATCTTTGTGAGAGAGCAAAAAGAGAGTTTCCTGAATATCTTCCCATTCTCTTTGACTTATAATCACTGCTGCCTCTTTATTTTTTTTGCTACTGACAAATACTGGCTCACGAGTATGAAGAATATTTTTGATTACCTGATAAATATTTTTCCTCAGTTCCGTTGCCGATATAATATTCATTGTTCACCTCGGATATAGTTTACCGTACTTATATGCGTACGTCAATGATAAATTCAATTGGCATTTAATTATCAAGAGAAAAGCTTGAAGTGCTAATTTTTATTGTACAATATGTACAAAATGTACGATATAAAGGAGCCTGGATGATGTTTGAAACTGAACAAGCCAGCAATGTTAGAAAAGAATGGAGCTTTTTTATGGATAAGGTGTTGCACGAAAAACCAGCTATTATAAAAAGGCGGAGAGATAGTATCGCTGCCATTTCTTTGGAACATCTTCATGCCTTGCTCTCTGGAATAAAATTTCAAGTTAATCTCAAGCGGGAAAAAGATGAGACCTGGACTGCCATGCTTAAGGATATTGACCTTGCAGTCAATGCTGAAACAAAAACAAAAGCACTGAACTCGTTGGCTCAAGATTTGATGGATTATGCCAATGAATATATGAATGAATTTGAATTATATTATCGCTCGCACAATCGAAAAGCAGATTTTCCTTATATTGTTAAAGTTTTGCTACAAAAGGATCAAAAAGCTGTTCTGGATTTGCTCGATGCCTAGCTGAGAATAAAAGGGTGTAACCATGGAAGTGGCCTTGACTGGAGCTTTTTCTTACTCGGGAAGATATATTGCAAAAAAGTTACTTTCGAAAGGAATTAAAATACGAGCCTTGACCAATCATCCAAAACCTGAACTCTTCCCCCAACACTCAATACCCGTTTTTCCTTTGCAATTTAAAGAGGAAGGTCCCCTGATCGATTTCTTAAAAGGTACTGAAGTTTTTATCAATACTTACTGGATCCGATATCCTCACAAAGAACAAACCCATGAAAAAGCTGCAACTAACATTCAGTTTTTGACACAATGTGCAAAAAGGGCTGGCATCAAGAAGATTATCCATCTAAGTGTTAGCAATCCTTCCGAAGAAAGTGCCCTTAGCTATTATAAAGGCAAAGCTCAGGCAGAAAAAATGATCAAAGAGAGTGGCTTGTCTTACCTTATTTTAAGACCTACCCTAATCTTTGGCTTGGAAGATATCCTTATCAATAATATTGCATGGCTATTGCATGCTTTTCCATTTTTTGTATTGCCTTCACCTGTGGATTACTCAGTCCAGCCTATATATGCTGGGGATGTGGCGGATATCGCATATGAGCATTTACTTTGTAAAGAATCCAAAACCATCGATGCTGCAGGAGAAGAAGTGTATCGAATGGATGAGTTGGTGAGAATGATTTCACGTTCCATAGGGCTTCCAAGACCCGTGTTGCTTTGGCCTAAACCCATTGCTCAAGGATGTATTAAAATGCTCAGCCTGATGCTGCAAGACAGAGTGCTTACAGGAGAAGAGCTCTGTGGTTTAATGGGCAACCTGCTTATTTCCTTTGAAAAACCCAGAGGGAAAACTTCCTTCAAAAAATGGTTAAATCAATATGGTTCCCGATTGGGCAAAACCTATACCAATGATTTCAAAAGGTATTATGTTTAAGAATATAAATTACTTTGAGTCACAGCTTTCATCCTGAAACTTTCTTTTATTGAAGTAGTATTCGAGGAATATATAATTTATGCAATAGAATGCACAAACTGTTAATAAAATGAAAGTTTATGCACTGTGATGCAAATTTATTGTATTTCCATTTATTGGGTTTGCAGACATGAAATATCATGCAAGCTTAACAAATCAAAAAAATAGAGTATATTTACCCTTTATAACCAGTATATGTTTCCAAAAAATACCCGTTATATTGGGTAGATTTGCCCTTCTTGTGCAATCTTAAAACCACTGTTTATCACCCGATGATATTCATCACTCTGTGGGTTCAGGCAGGGATTGGTATGGTTCAGGTGGATAAAATAGAAATTAGCTTTTTTCGAAGCAGGCAAAGAAGAAAAGCGTTCCAGGCTTGTCTCAATGGTGGGATGAGGCACCTGGCACATGTCCCTTCTTCCCAGCTCCTTTGCACTAAAAAAGGTGCCATCCACCAGTATTTGATCTGCCTCCCCTACCAACTGGTCGATGGTGGCAAAATGGTCCCAGCTATCGATATCAGGGATATATAAAGTCTTTTTTTGTAATCCTTGAATCATAAAGCCCACAGTTTCGGTAAATTCGTCCCGATGGGGCACCAAAAAGGGGGTCACGTGAATTCGACTGTTCAAGACGATGCTTACTTCATTCTGCATGGGTTTGAGCACAATATTCTTTCGCTCTACCATGCTTTTCCAGGGCAAATGCTCAGTTAAAAAGCGATTCATCCGGGGCATGGTATATACTGGTATTTCATTGGCATTCATCACTGCTTTTTCCAAATGGAGCAGACCGGTGTAATGCCCCACATGGCCATGCGTGAGAAATATGCCTTCAAAAGCCTGCTTGCCATCATTCTTGCATAAATATTTGCTTAAGTGGTGGTGCTGCCATTTAAAATCAGGAGTTGCATCTATCATCCAGCCTTGCCCAGAAAGGGAATCCACGATGCCCAGACAGGCAGACTTTCTACGCAGAGCTTCATGCTCCCATGCACCTTCACAGCAGGATCTGGCACATCCTGCATGAGGAACGCCCCCATCCTGAGCAATCCCCAGAACTATCACTCCAAATTCCAAATTATTTTGCATCATCATTCCTGTTAGCAGTATAGCACAACAAGTACTTCAAATAAGAACCGACCACATTTGTTATTCAACGAATCCCCATGATCTTCATTGCTTAAGCTGAAATAGAGGGAATAAGATTTGATTTAAACAAAAAATAAGTATAATTGCTTTCAACAAAGGAAATTGGAGGCTTTATCATGAAAAAAAGCAGACAATTGGTTGCCTTGACAGTATGTTTTATTTTAATAATCTTCTTCTTTCCTGTGCAAGCTAAGTCTTTATTGCCCCAATCTTTATCTGCAGAAGAAATTAGGCACCAGCTTACGACTGAGTCAAAATGGCTGATATATGCAATTGAAAGAGAGGTATATCTTTCAACTATTAATGGGAAAGAAACCACTCTTCTTTTTGAAAATGTAGGTGAAGAAGACAAAAATATTGTAAGACTGAATGTTTCGGAAGATGGAAAATCAATATTGGCTCTTTTGAGTGACGAAGAGTTTTTTTCTTTATGGTTGCTTAAAATTGATAGCAAAGAACAATATAATATTGCAAATCAATTAACCTCAAGTCCCCTGCAAACAGGAATTTCAAAAGACGGATCTTTGGCTAAGTATTCTTATGATAGTAAAGTTTGGCTGTACAGATCCCAAACCAATGAACTTGTAAACCTTGGAGAATCTTCCTATGGGATCAACATGTCTCCAGACGGAAAAAAGATTATCTTTTTACAAAGAGAAGTAGTAAGAGGAATTCGATATAATTTTTTATGGAAAATTGATGTGGACACGAATAAAAAAATGCAATTATCCTCTGAAGTTGATGGAATATTTTGGAATCCCAAGTTTATTTATGACAATCAAACGATAAT
>PXBT01000067.1 GCA_003566815.1 Caldisericota bacterium | reverse complement strand
TTTCTTCGCTTTCAATGCCTCTGCCAATCGAAATAATGATTTTTTTGTGTTCAATGGGGTCAAATTCAAGCTTGATAGGGTCTCTTGAAATTATTCGATCCATGGAATGGATTTTTTCAAAATTATCTAATGCATCAATCTCAACCAAATCAATTTTTTCTGAGATAGCGGATGGTTCAATTTTAAAGGAATGAGAACGGATGGTAGCCATTTGGGGTCGATGATATGGACAAATTATGCTTGCCATTAAATCTCCGCTGAAAGCTGGCCTGGTTTGAACAAGCAGACCTACATCATCCATGCTCAACTCTGTGCAATCTGCTGTTAGTCCTGTTTTTAAAACTGTTGCCAATCGAGGAGCAATATCTCTGCCTTTTTCTGATGCAGGAAAAAGAAAAGCCATGGGCTGTTCTTTTTCGCTGAATGAAGTTAAAATTTGCGTGAATCGAAGGGGCTGATATTCACTGTATTCTGAAGATTTTAAGAAATAAAGTTTACTTGCCCCTGCTTTTCGGATAACCTCCATATCCTCTTTAGTGCAATCAGATCCAATATAAACTCCACAAATAACAGCCTTTTTGTGCTTATTAATTACATTCAGTCTGGATATTATTTCCAGTGAGTTTTCGGATATTCCATGGGGAGTTTTTTCTATGTAAACCCATAAATCTCCCTGGAGCGAAATGTTTTTCCCCTGGTTTCCTTCCATAAAAATTGCATCTTTGGGGCACTTTTCAACACAAAGATTGCAAAAAATACATTGATCGTTAATTTCAGGGCCTTCTTTGCTCCAGTGAATTGCATTATATACACAAGCTTTCACGCATAGCTTACATAGATTGCATTTTTCTTTCTCTATCCAAATTTTCATTATTTCACCTCGCCAATTTTTTCCAGCATGGTTTCAAGCAGTTCATTTCCTGTTTCTATATTTTTTTTAATGACTGTTTTGTCCATTTCAATTTTAAAAGTTCGAACAACTCGAGTCGGAGAGCCTGAAATGCCTATAGTTTCAGGTGGGATTTTCAAGTCCTCATTGGTTATGGTTTTTATGGGAGCGTCTTTTGCCCAAAATAAATTTCTTAAACCAGGAAGTCGAGGAAGGTTTGAATTTTTTACAAAAGCTACCATTGAGGGCGAATGAATTTCAATGGTTTCTTGAAATCCATCAAAAATCCTGTCAACCAATAGAGTGTTGGGTCTGATTTCAAGGATGCTTCTGACATGGATCCACTGGGGGAAATTAAATCGTTCAGCCACGCCAGGCCCTACCTGACCCGTGTCACCGTCCAGAGCTTGATGACCGCAAAAAATATAATCGGGTTTGTCGCAAAACTCTTGAATGGCTTTGCTCAATACCAAAGAAGTTGAAAGGGTGTCAGATCCTGCAAAAGATCTGTCAGTTGCCAGATAACCTTCATCAGCTCCCATGGACATTGCTTCTCTGAGCACAGCCTCTGCTTGTGGAGGCCCCATTGTAACAACTTTGACAGTTGCATTTAATTGATCTTTGATACAAAGAGCATATTCCAGAGCATTCTTATCAGCAGGATTCATAATGGAGGGTATTCCCTGCCGATTGATGCTATAGGATTTTGAATCCACTGTAATTTTGATATTTTTTTCGATATCTGGGATTTGCTTGATCAATACAATAATATTCATACTATTTCCATTCTCCCTTCAATAAATGCATCTTTTTCTATTATAATGGAAAAAGAAAAATCGATATATTTTAAATATTGAAATTCTGCAGAAAAGGAGCGTAAATCTTGCTTGTAAAGCCAATTAAAACAGATATTATTAAAGAAAAATTTGATCTGCTTTCTTTTTTGGATCATTATTTTCATAATGAAGATTTACAGTCTGGAGATGTAGTTGTTATTTCTTCAAAAATAATTGCTATAGCTCAAAATAGAATGAAAGCCATCAACAGCATTATACCCTCAGAAACTGCATACTCCCTGGCTAATGAGTATCAAATTGAGCCGGCATTGGCAGAAGTTATTCTGGATGAAGCTGATATAGTATTGGGTGGAGTGCCTCGAGTCATAACTTCTTTGAAAAATGGTATTTTGTCAGCTTATGCAGGGGTTGATCGATCTAATGTTCCGGAGGGTTTTCTTGTTTTGTGGCCGAAGGATCCAGCAGGTACAGCTCAGCTTATTCATCAACATTTTAAAAAAAATCGGAATATTCATCTGGGCATTATTATTTCTGATTCTCAGGTGGTCCCTTTGAGAGCAGGGACTTATGGTGTAGCCATAGGAATAGCAGGATTTAAAGGAATGATTAGTGAAGTAGGCTTCGAAGACTTGTTTGGAAAAGAAATGGTGGTTACGCGATGGAATATTGCAGATAATTTGGCATCTGCAGCCAACCTTGTCATGGGCGAAACCACACAATGCTATCCTCTGGCTTTAATCCACAAAGCGCCAATTGAACTAAGTGATGAACCAGCTCCTCATTTGACCTCCATGTTGAGCATGGAGCCGTCTGAATGTATGATTTTTGGTTGCCTGAAATCATGGGAAAACAATATAAATGATGCTTGAATTAGAGTGAGAAATTCTATGAAACAAAGTTTTCATCGAGTATTTTTTGTATCCAATGATGATTTTGTATCTCCTGACAGGGCACGCATTAATCCCTCTGATAGCTTTCATATCGTCCAGGTTTTGAGAATGAATGCTGGTGAAAAAGTTCTTGTTAGCACCATGAAAGGAAAATATGAAGCAGAGATATTGGATGCAAATGCCAAAGCAGTTTTGATTGGAATTGGCCGATGTCTCGAGGCATTAAAGGAAGATTTGCCCTATATTGTTTTAATTCAAGCTATTCCGAAATTAAAAAAAATGGATGAAATAATTGAAAAAGCCACTGAATTTGGGGTTAATGAAGTTATCCCAGTGATATCAAGTCGATCCCAGTTGAGCTTAAATGCACCATCTTTGAAAGGAAAAGAGGAACGATGGAAAAGAGTGGCTGTGGCTGCATCCAAGCAATCGAGAAGACAAAGACCAACTTTGATTCATCCCCCTCAGTATCTTGATGTCTGGGCGAATAGTATTGATCATAACGATCAAATGGTGAAAATATTACTTTGGGAGCTGGAAGATAAGAGGTCTTTAATCCATATGATCCCACAACTGAAAAAACAAATTAAGGTTGCTCTTTGTGTGGGGCCTGAAGGGGGCTTCACTATTCAAGAAGTGCAATCTCTAACCCAGATTGGCTTTGTATCTTGTTCTCTGGGGCAACAGATTTTAAAAACAGAAACTGCGGGTCCTTTTGCTGTTGGTTTTTTAAAGTTTGCCCTGGAAGGAGAGCAATGAGGTTTTATGTTGCCTGTTTTGGTTGCAAAGTAAATCAATATCAGGCTATGGTTTTGAGTCAAAACCTGACAAAAAACTTAATGGAAAAAGTTCAGTCCTGGAAGGATGCTGATGTTCTTATTGTAGCATCGTGTGTTGTTACTGAAAAAGCTGAAAATGAGGCTAAATCTTTAATAAGAAAAGCAAAAAAAAATAACAAAATCATTTATGTCACAGGATGTTTTAGTGAAAAAATGAAATTGTTTCTTGAGGAAAGCAATATTTTCTTTGGCTCTGAATGTAGTATTTTTCAGCAAATTTTAGAAAGCGAGCAAGAAGGTTATGAAGTTTTGTTAACAGATACAGGAGGCAAAAGCAGAGCTTTTGTTAATATTCAAATTGGTTGCAAGCAATATTGTTCTTATTGCATTGTGCCTTATGCCAGAGGAAAATCCAGAAGCAGATCATTCAATGATATATTATTTGAAATTGATGTTTTGAGCAAAAAAGGCATAAAGGAGATTGTATTGACAGGAACCCAGATCGGGTTGTTTGAAAATGAAGTCAAAAGCAATGATTCATTGTTGCATCTGATGGAAAAGATAGAAAGAAAATTTTACAATTCATTATACAGGGTACGACTTTCTTCCATCCATCCCTTATTTGTAAGCCATAAGATTTTAGATTACATAGCTTCCTCCAAACTATTTTGCAATCATTTGCATATTTCACTTCAATCTGGAAGCGACAAAATACTGAATTTAATGAGGCGAGGCTATACGAGGCAAGATTTCAAGAATATTGTTTCCCATGCAAAGAAAAAAATACCCCAGTTTCTTGTCAGCACAGATATAATAGTTGGTTTTCCGGGAGAAACAGAAGAGGATTTTGAGCAGACCTGCCTGCTTGCTGAAGATATTCAATTTTCCAAAGTACATGTATTTCCCTTCTCTTTGAGAAAAGAAACCATGGCTTGCCATATGGGTGAGAAAGTTGAATTAAAAGTAATAGCAGATCGAAAGAAAAGATTGCTTGAATTATCAAGCCTAATTAGCTATAATCTCAACCATACTTTTATAGGAAAAAAGGTGGAGGTATTGATAGAGAAGGATTTTACCGGCTTTACAAGGAATTATAGAAAAGTTGTTCTAAAAAAGAAGGAAAATCGTAAATGCCATATGTTGGATACGATAATTGTAAATGATTGTAATAGCAATTTGCTCTTTGAATAACTTTGAATAATATAGATTGAGATAAATTTTTTTATTGAAAGGAATGATTTAAAAAGGAAATGGCGCAAGCAACAAAAAAAGAAAATGAAACTTTTGACGCTTTAATGAATCGGTTCAAACAGGAATGTGCTCGTGAGGGGATTATATCAGAAATTAAAAAACATGAATATTTTTATCCCCCAAGCATAAAAAAAAGAAAAAAAGCTGCTAACGCTGCAAAGAAGCGCAAAAAAAGCAAATAAACCATTATGGATAATTCGCCAGGATCGAGTAAGGGCCCATTATTTAGCACTTTTAAATTATTAGAAGCACGGCATTGGTATTTGTTGCTCGTTTCGCTGGTGTTAATTTTTGTTATCATTGCTTCTTATTATTATGCTCGTCGACAAGATTTTTCTGTTGGCGATATAGCTCCATATGATATAACTTCACCTTCTACTCAAGCCTATTTTAATCGCATCAAAACAGAAGAACTCCGTCAGAAAGCAGAAGAAAAAGTATCCATAATCTATCGAAAAAATCCTCTTATTATTGATGCCATTCTTGATGAGCTGTCAGTATTTAAGCTAAATACTCAGGTTGAGCGACTTAATCGCATTAAGAGTGAAGATGAAAAGGTCATGGAGCTTATGAAACATCTTGGCGAAAGCCAGGAAGCTCGCGAGACTTCATTGTTTCTGGTCCAAACCGATGAACGTATTTTAAATGAAATATTTGACCTATCTGCTGATATTATGTCCGATTTGCTTAATAAAGGCATCCTGGAAGATGATCTTGAAAATATCTCTGTAATTGTTGAAAGACTACTGGGAGAGAAAAATATAGAAGATTCTCTCAAGTTGCCTGTAAATGTAATCGTAAGTCAAAAAATCAGACCTAATATGGAAATTGATGAAGTTGCCACGAATCGCCAAAGAGAAGAAGCCAGGCAACGCATTGTGCCAGTTAGAGAGACCATCATCCAGAATGAAGTATTAGTTGAAAAAGGCAGTAGAATTTCCCAGGATGAATATGAAAAGCTTTTAGCAGTAGGAAGGGTAAGTGAAACTCGTTTTTGGCATGACTTGTTCAAGGCATTCGTGTTTTCGATCCTATTATTGTTTCTTGTATTGCTTTTACTGCTTCATATGGTTCAAATGAATCGATTTGATTTGTCAAAACAATGGAAAGAGCTTGTATTCCTTTTCTCATTAATTGTAGGGTTTGTTTTTCTAACAAGAATAATCGCTCCAATTGATCAATTCTATATTCCTGTCTTGATTTTTCCTATATTGATCAGAGTTTTTATACCCTCAAAGATTTCTTATTATTATGTGATGGTTGTTATTTCAATTGTTTTAGTGGTCTTTAATGTTGACTATGCATTAATTGTGGCATATTTGCTTGCTTCTTTTACAGCAACAGTGTTTTATTCCCGTTTTAAAACTGTGACGGACTATATTATTAAAGGAGTTTATTCTTCTTTAACGCTGGCATTGATTTCTTTCTTTTTTTTGTTTTACTTTCCTGAAACTACTTTATACCAAGAAGCAATGCTTATTAATGGAATTATTTTTTCCAATGGTTTGATTGCTTCATTGCTCAGTCTTGGCTTGATAGTATTGCTCGGACATGTTGCTGATTTTATCACACCTTTGAGATTGTCGGAGCTTTCAGACCCCAACTCTCCTCTATTGAGAAAGCTGTTTGAAATAGCCCCAGGTACCTATCAGCATAGCATTATGATTGCTAATCTTGCCTCACATGCGGCAGAAGCTATTGGCGCTGACCCCATGATAGCAAGGGTTGGTTCTTACTACCACGACATAGGTAAAACGGTCTCTCCCATGTCTTTTACTGAAAACAACGAGGGAAAAAATTTATTGGATGAACTCAGCCCTATAGATGCTACAAAGGTTATCAAATCACATGTTGTTCAAGGGGTTGTTCTGGCAAAAAAATACAAATTGCCTTCATTTATTCATTCTTTTATAACAACTCACCATGGAGACAATCGGATAAGCTTTTTGTTTGAATCTGCCAGAAAAGCTAACAAAAAAATAAAAAATGACAAATTCTTCCGATATCCAGGTCCCAAACCTGAAACCAAAGAAGAATCCATCGTCATGCTTGCAGATTCCATAGAGGCTGCAGCTCGTTCATTGGAAGAAAAAACTCCCGAAAACCTGGAAAAATTAGTGCAAGACCTGATAGATGGTAAAATAAAAAATTGTCAATTGGATGAATCGAGATTAACTTACAAAGATTTGCATAAGATCAAGAAATCTTTTCTTGCTACGCTTGATTCTCTTTATCATGTTCGCACAGCATATCCTTCAGCTCAAAAGGAAAAGGAAGAGACAGTTGAAGATTGATGTTCTTGGGCTAGAAGAGGAAGCAGACCAGGCATTGCCATCAGAAGAAGACTTATGTCTTTTTTTAAACAAAGTTCTCCAACATCCAATTTTTTCATCGATCTCTTCTGATGCTATCTTAAGCATTGCTTTTCTTAATGAAGAAACAATAAAAAGCATTAATGCTGTTTACCGAGATAAGGCTGAAAGCACTGATGTATTGTCTTTTAATATTGACGAGTCTACTCCGGAGGGTTTTTTATGGGGAGAAATTCTTATTTCACCTTCGAAAGCTTATCAAAATGCACAAAAAAAAAGTTGCAGCCTTAAAGAAGAGATTTATTTTTTACTTATTCATGGACTTTTACATTTGAAAGGTTTTGATCATCAAGATTTGGAACAATGCAAACAAATGCAGAATTTTGAAGATCTTTTATTAAATTTTACTTATCGAGGTGAAAATTAATTTCATGACTTCAACATTTTGGGACTTTTTTATTGTTTTTGGACTGGTACTTGTTTCTGCGATTTTTTCTGCTTCAGAAATTGCTCTTTTGACAGTCAGCAGGGTCACATTAAAAAATATTGCTGATCAAAAGATAAAGAAGGCAGAGCAAATCCTAACCTTGAAGCAAAATCCAAACCGATTTATTGGGGCCATCCTTATAGGCAACAATTTAACTAATATTTTAGCTGCATCTCTGGCTACGAGTCTTGCCATAAAACATGGCTCTGATGTCTATAGCAGCAATGTTTTAATCTTATTGAGCACTATTATACTTACTATAGTCATTGTTATTTTTGGCGAAATGCTTCCAAAGTCATTAGCTAACAACTATTCTCTCAAAGTAAGCTTTTTAGTGTATTATCCCATATATATCAGTATTTTTGTTTTTTATCCTCTTGTCTTTGCATTGGAAAAGCTTAATAAGTTTATTATGAGGTTGTTTCGTATTCCTTCTGAGTATATTAGTCCAATCATCAACGATCAGAGTGAATTGGAAACCATGATTGATATTTCTCAGGAAGAAGGCATTCTTGAGCATGACGAGCGAGAAATTATAAAAAGTGTATTTGAGTTTAGCGACACCAGAGTGTATGAAATTATGGTTCAAAGAGTGGATATGCTTTCTATGGATATTGCAAAGGGAATATGCGGACTTATGGAAATTATTCAGGCAACAGGTTATTCTCGGATACCTGTGTACGAAAATGAAGTGGATAATATCCTGGGCATTGCATTTACAAAGGATGTAATGCAGGAAGTTATAAAAAATAAGCAGTTGGAAAACATTGATTTGCGAACCATACTTCGAAAAGCACATTTTGTTCCTGAGAGTAAAAAAGTTGATGAACTTTTCCGATTGATGAGAGACACAAGGCAACATATGGTGCTTGCAGTCGATGAATATGGAGGCATTTCCGGGCTCGTAACCATGGAAGATATTTTGGAAGAACTGGTTGGAGAGATTCAGGATGAATATGATACTGAAGAACCTTACTTTAAGAAAATGGAAGATGGCTCGTACGAAATTGCTGGGAATTATCCTATTGACGATTTAAACGATTTATTGAGGGTTAATTTGTCCAATGAAGAATGCGATACTATTTCAGGGTACTTGCTGGATGAATTGGGGCATATTCCCGAAGTTGGAGAATCTGTTGAAACCGAAGAGTATCAGTATATTGTCAGCAAGATTGAAGGTCGAAGAATTGTAAAAGTTATCGCAAAACCCAAAAGAGAGGAAGAGATGGAAAATGCTGAACATAGTAGCTAACTGGAAGATGAATCTTTCTTTTATTGAGTCCGAGATTTTTATGGGAAAATTTTTTCAGCAACAACCTGAAATTGATCATCTCAACCTTATTCTTGCCCCCTCTTTTCCATTTTTACCGAAGTTGAAAGAAATGATCCAGAATCATCCCATTCAAATAGCTGCTCAAGATACATTTTGGATGAAAAGTGGAGCTTATACAGGAGAAGTATCTCCTTTAATGTTAAAAGAAATGGGTTGCTCTTATGTTCTTGTAGGTCACTCAGAGCGCAGGCAGTATTTTGGAGAAACGGACATCATTGTAGAAAAAAAAGCTATAGCCGTCCACCAGGCCAGGATGATACCCATAGTCTGCATCGGAGAGCATCGTGAATCGTATGAAGAGGGCAAAACAAGGAATGTAATATTACAGCAACTTGAGCGAGTAAAAAGTATTAACCCTCTTTGGGTGGCCTATGAACCTGTATGGTCTATTGGCTCAGGAAAGATACCTTCAAAAGAAGAGGTAGCCAAAGTCACTGATTTGATTTTATCAGAATGTCCTCATGCAAATGTGCTTTATGGTGGAAGTGTCAGCATTGATAATCAAAGGATGTTTTGCTCCATTGATTCTTTGCATGGCTTATTGGTAGGCGGTCTTTCGGTAAAATTGCCTGATTTTTGTGTTTTTCTTGAAAAATTTAAAAACATATGAAATCAAACCTAACCGGTAAATGTTATATTTGCCCCACTCCTATTGGAAATTTAAAAGATATTACTCTGAGAGCACTGGAAACTCTGGGGCAAGTTGATCTGATTGCCTGCGAGGATACTCGAAGGACACTTAAACTGCTCAATGCTTATCAAATCAAGAAGTCATTATTATTGCTTAATGAGCACAACAAAGCTGAGGCCCAGGAAAAAATAATTACTTTACTTAAAGATGGAAAGTCTATTGCAGTTGTTTCTGATGCAGGAATGCCCGGTATTGCAGACACAGGAAGCGAATTGATATCAATGTGTATTGATGAAAATATTCATGTTGAAGTTTTGCCTGGAGCTTCTGCCATAGTAAATGCTCTCGTTGCATCAGGGTTTTCTTGTCAACAATTTCTTTTTGTAAATTTTTTACCGAGGAAAGCAGGAAAAATTACCGAACTATTAAACCGAATTCGAAAAGAAGGTTATACTGCTTGTGCATATGAATCTCCTCATCGGCTGAATGCAACACTTGAGTTGTTCAAGGAGTATGATCCATTGATGGAAGTTTGTGTTTGCAGGGAAATGACCAAGTTGCACGAAGAAATCATTCGAGGAAATATAGAAACTGTTTATAATTATTACATTCATAAAAAGGTAATAGGAGAAATTACCCTGGTGATTAGATGGAAAGATAAAGGAGGAATCAATCAATGACCAAAACGTATTATGTAACCACGCCTATTTATTACATTAGCGGAAACCCTCATTTGGGGCACCTTTACACTACTGTTGCAGCTGATGTTATAACCAGATATAAGAAAATGCAGGGTTTTGATACTTTTTTTGCAACTGGAAGTGATGAAAATTCTCTCAAAGTATTAAAAGCAGCTGAGAAAGCCAGCATGGATCCAAAATCTTTTGTTGACAAGGAAGCAGAAAAATGGAAAGAATTTTTTAAAAAATATGCTATTAATTTTTCACGATTTATTAGGACCACAGATGAAGATCATATAAAGACAGTTCAGAAAGTATTAAGAAATTTACATGATAGCGGGTTTATATATAAGGGTAAATATGAAGGCTGGTATTGTGTGGATTGCGAAACTTTTTACGCCGAATCAGAGGCTGAAGATCAGATTTGCCCTACCTGTGGAAGAGAAGTTTTCTGGATTTCGGAGGACAACTACTTTTTTAAACTAAGTGCTTTTGGAGATCGACTTCTTGAATTTTATGCTCAACATCCTGAAGCAATACAACCAGAATCTCGTTACAATGAAGTGTTGAGTAGCATTAAAATGGGGCTGAGAGATATTTCTGTGTCAAGAAGTTCTCAAAATTGGGGCGTACCTTTTCCTTTTGATGAAAAGCATGTTACCTATGTATGGTTTGATGCTTTGATCAACTATATTACTGTATGCGGCTATGGCAATGAAGAGAAAAACTTTGATCATTACTGGCCTGCTGACTTGCATCTTATGTCCAAGGATATCATACGGTTCCATTGTATTATTTGGCCTTCCATGTTGATGGCTCTTGAAGTGCCTCTTCCCAAAAAAGTTTATGTTCACGGATGGTGGTTGACCTCAGGGGAGAAAATGTCCAAATCAAAAGGTAATGTTATTGATCCAGATGAAGTTGTGCAGGATCTTTGTAGTAAAACTTGTATTGAGAGCTCTTTGGCGGTCGATATTTTAAGATTATTTATGTTTAGAGAATCTTCTTTTGGTGATGATGCAATTTTTACAGAGGATCGGTTTTATTCGAGGTATAATTTTGATTTGGCAAACGATTTGGGTAATTTAATTAATCGAGTTTATGCCATGACTGGGAAATATTTTAATTATAAGGTACCTCAAATTACTCAATGGGACGATGTTTTTCACAAGGAAACTGAAAAAGATATTGCAAAATATCACCAATTGATGGAAGCTTTGCGCTTTAAGGAAGCACTGGAAACCATTTGGGCCTTAATAAATCGTTGCAACAAGCTTATTGAAACCAGCAAGCCATGGGAACTAAAGAAAACAGAAAACACTCAAAGGCTTGAAGGTTTGATTTATACATTGCTTGATACTATTCGATCGATTACATTTTTGATCTATCCTTTTATGCCTCATTTTGCAGAAATTTTAAGCAAATCACTTTGCGAAAAAATAAGTATTGATGCTAAAATTTGCTTTGGACAGCTTAGCCCTGGAACAACAGTTAATCAAATTGGAGTTCTTTTTCCCAGAATAAAGATTTACACCAAAAATCAAGAAGCTGAAGAAAACAAAAAAGAGAAAGACCATCAAATATCATTTGAAGACTTCTTGAAACTTGACTTGCGGGTTGGCGAAGTGATAGAAGCAAGCAAAGTCGAAAAAGCAGACAAGCTTCTTTTGATCAAACTGAAGGTGGGTCAAGCTGAAAAGCAGGTAGTGGCTGGTATTGCACAGCATTATGAGCCAGAGCAATTAATTGGCAAAAAACTTGTGATTGTTAATAATCTCAAGCCAGTCAAGCTAAGAGGTATCAAGTCGGAAGGCATGATATTGGCTGCTTCTGATGATAATGCACTAAGCATAATTACATTGGAAAAGGATATGGAAAGTGGAGTCAAAGTAAAATAATGTTGAAATTTATTGATACTCATGTTCATATTCCAATCATTAAGGGAAGTGAAGATGATGTGGTAAAAGAAGCAGGAAAAAATAATGTTCAAATTCTCTTAAATGTGGGATATGATCTTAAGTCTTCCATAGCTTCTCAAGAATTGGCGTTAAAATATTCAAATATTTTTGCTTCTATTGGACTCCACCCACATTATATTTCTGAATCTGAGTGGCAAACATTATGGGCATGGTCTTCAGAGGTTTTGAAAAACAAGGATTCCCGAATTGTGGCATGGGGAGAAACAGGATTGGACTATGTTCGAAGCAAAACCGAAAAAAAAATCCAACAAAAATATTTTGATCTACAGATTGCTATGGCTAAAACTTATCAGCTTCCACTCATAATTCATCACAGAGAAGCAGAAGATGATATGTTAAACCTATTGACTCGATATGCTCCAATAAAAGGAGTGATGCATTGCTTTTCATCAACGAACCCCGCTTTTGCTGAAAAAATTTTATCCATGGGTTTGATGGTATCATTTGCAGGTAATCTGACTTATCCTTCAAGCAATCAATTACGATCTATAGCATCTATGATACCCATTGAAAATGTACTGCTTGAAACTGATGCTCCCTATTTATCACCTGTCCCACATAGAGGCAGGGAAAATCATCCAGGATTTCTTCCGGAAATATATACTTTATTTGCTGATTTACGTAAAATAAGCTTAGAGAGGCTATGTTTACAACTTTATAATAATGCAAATAAGTTGTTTAATTTAAACAGGAGGTTGTGATTATGGTGGCATTGAGCGAAATTGTTGAGTTTCTGGATCAGCACCTTCCTCCCTACCATTGCTCTGATGCTTCCTTTAATGGGCTTCAAGTGGAAAATAATGGTTTTATTGAAAGAGTTTATCTTGCCGTTGATGCTTCGGTTGATATTTTTAACAAGACCCCCTCTCCTGACAATGCATTATTTATTGTACATCATGGACTATTCTGGAGAAAACAAGATGTTCGAATAGTAGGTCCGCTGGGACAAAAGGTAAAATTTTTGATGCAACATAATGCAGCTTTATATGCTTCACACTTACCGCTTGATATTCATCCTGAGTTTGGGAATAATGCCCAAATGCTTCAACTTCTCGGCATCCAAAAAGAAAAATTTCAACCCTTTGGCAGTTATCATGGGAGTCCTATTGGTTTGTGGGCAGATTTTGAAGAAGATCAGTCTATGGCCCATATTTTGGAAAAGGTTAGCTCTTTTTCGCCAATCCCTTTTCAATTTCTTAGGGGCAAAAAAACTGCCATCAAAAGAGTTGCAGTAATCACTGGCGGTGGGTGCGACTTTGTAAATGAGGCTCAGCAAATCAATGCTGATTTGTTTATTACTGGAGAATTTTCACTTCAAAGCTATACTTATTCCAAGGAAGTGGGCATCAATGTCCTTTACTTAACGCATTATGGTTCAGAAAAATGGGGAGTTATAAAGTTTGGAGAATTGATAAAAAAATCATTTTCGTTGGATTGTGTTTTTTTGGATGCATGCCCTCTAACTACTTGGATAAATGTAAGTTAATTCAATGAATTTGTTTTGCGAAAGGAGATGATGAACATGAAAAGGTCTGCTTTTTGGTGCGGCTTTATGGTCATCGTGTTTGTCTTTACGCAAGTAATTTTTACTGCTCAAGCTATTAATCATCGTAGGGATCTTGGGCAAACTGGAAGAACAAATGAAATTATCAGACCCCCCATCCAAACCGTATGGATTGAACTGGTGGGAGCAACAAGATCTTATCCTGCTGTTGTCGAAGATAAGCTTTACATAGGAACCACCTGGGGACTGGTATGCTTTAATGCAAGATGGGGCACCAAAATCTGGGAATATATTTCAAAAGACTTCAGGCATTCTTCTCCTGCAATATATGAAGGGAATGTTTATGCAGGTGCGATGAATTATATGTATTGTGTTAGCGCTCGCACAGGAAGCCTGAGATGGAAGTTTGAAACCCCTGAAGATACTCCAAATTCTTCCCCCATAGTTTATAATAACCGTGTTTATTTTGCTTCGGGAAATCGTCTCTATGCATTAAATGCACACACTGGCAAAGAAGTTTGGAGTATTGGCTTTCCCAACCCTATAGATCGACCCATTGCTATTTCAGGAGGGCGTTTTTTTGTTGCAGCTCAGGATCGTTTGTATGGATTTAATTTGGCGACACATACCAAAATCTGGGAATTTCACTTGCCCAACATTGTAAAATATGGATATGCAGCTACCGAACGATTTGTTTATGTTTCTGTAGATCAAGAGCTTTTTAAAATTGATGCCCGTACGGGAAGGTTAACCTGGAAGCAATTTTTTGGAGGCAATGCTTTGAATCCTGTTTCTGTATGCGGTAATGATATTTTTGCTTCTTTTGATCAATATTTTTACTGTATTGACAAGGAGACAGGAAGAGTCAAGTGGCAGTTTGAGGCAGGTTTTTATATTGAATCATCCCCTGTAGTTTCGAATCAATATGTTTGGATTGGTTCTGATGATTTTAATATCTACTGCCTTGACAGACATACAGGCAAGCGTCTCTTTTTTTCAGTATCAGGAAGCACATCATATTATGTTACCACAGGCAATCAATATCTTTATTCGCTTTCAGTTTTTGGTGAATTATTTTGCTTCGCTCCAGCAGAAGCGCGTGAAAGAAGAAAAATTACTATAGAACTTTGGATAGGTCGGTCCTATGCTCGAATTAATGGTAATTTTTCAGGCATTGATACCACTCCTTTCATTCAAGAGGGCTCCACCATGCTCCCCATTCGAACTTTGGGAGAGTTTTTGGGGGCTTATCTAAGATGGGAACCAGAAGAGAAAAAGGTTGTTTATTCCATTGGGACTCGTTTTATTGAGCTTTGGATTGGAAAAAACCAGGCCAATGTTAATGCAAGGCCCGTTGAACTAAGCGTCCCACCTTTGATTGTGGAAGGCAGAACTTATGTTCCATTGCGATTTGTGGCAGAAAACTTGGGAGCACAAGTGAGCTGGGACCCTCAGGAAAAGAGGGTCACCCTGGTTCATTCCACATGAGAGCAATGCAGAATAGCTAAGAGCAAAATCGCTTGTTGATATTATAGGTTTCTCAATGAAAAAGAGTTTACTTCATTTGAAAAACGAATTCTTCTTTTAATGTCCATCATTTGGCCAATACTGTTTTTTATAAAGCCAATGGTATCAAGGTCATTTTCAATGATTTCCTTGCAAATGCTGGCTACTTTGTTATCTATTTCATCATCTTTAAAAATACCATTAATGATGTTTTTTTGCAGTGCTTCCTCCGCATTGATGCAACGACCAGTATACAGCAACTCTTTGGCATACCTGAACCCGACCATATCAATCAGATTGGTGGTTCCGCCAAAAGCTGGTGATATTTTATTTTTCATTCCTGGGAAACCAAAATTAGCAGAGGGGGACGCATAAGCAAGATCAGAAAGCAAGCATAGCTCAAATCCACCATCCCATGCGTTTCCTGAAATTTGGGATACCACAGGTTTTCGAATTTCGCTCAACTTGTTAAAAACTTTCCACCCAAACTCGACAAAATCAGCCGTTTCAGAAGGATTGAATGCATTAAGTTCATTTTTATCCATCCCAAGAGAGAAACATTGAGTATTTCCTGTGATTACCACAACTTTAACATCTTTGCTGTGGTGACAGACCTTTAAAGCATTTTTCAGCTCTCTTAAAAGTTTTGTAGTAATAAAATGATGACTACGCTTGTCGTCCAAAGAAATTTTCCCAATACCCTCCTTGATGGAAAAAGTTAGGTTGAACCATTCTTCTTGCATTCTTTGCCCTCCCCATATGTTAAATGTACTAATAAATATAATGATTTTAACTTATAATGCTAATAGTTATTTTAAAAAAAAACTTTTTCAAAATCTTTAATTCTGTATAATATATCTCTATGATTTAGTTTTTTTTGAAGAAAGGGTGCTTTATGATGATTTTAAACGAATTAACCAAGGATTATTTGAGAACAGATCTTCCTAAAATAAGTGTTGGGGATGCCGTAAAAGTATATCAGCGAATTGTTGAAGGCAGCAAAGAGCGTCTTCAGGTTTTTGAGGGAGTGGTAATTGGCCAGAAAGGAACAGGCATCCAGGAAACTTTTTGTGTAAGAAAAATTTCCAATGGCGAAGGAGTAGAAAAAGTTTACTTGCTTCATTCTCCTTTTATTGGAAAGATTGAAATTACAGGCCATTCAAGAGTAAGAAGAGCCAAGCTCTTTTATTTAAGACATTCTCGCAAAAAAATGAATAAGATATCACGAAGAAAATCATTAAAAAAGAGCTAATGACCAGATCATGGAAGCGTAACAAGGCTTTATTTAATCTTTGGGAATTGATAGGCATTACGCTTCTTTTGGTCTTTTTTTTGAGAATGTGGGTGATATACCCCTATCCTGTAATGAGTTCCTCCATGGATCCTTCATTGAGCAAAGGAGAATGGGTGTTGGTTCTTCGGTTACATGCTTTTTCGAGAGCTCCATCCAATGGG
>PXBT01000120.1 GCA_003566815.1 Caldisericota bacterium | reverse complement strand
ATTAATAAGAAAAAAAAGAGTATAGTTATTGTGAAAATATATATGGTATATTTATAAAGAAATTCCGATTTAGGGTGGACGCCTTGGACGCCCCAGACGCACCTACATAACATATTGAAAAGTAAAAACTTTCATGTGTCCACCCTGACACCATTGTGGATGCCGAGGGTGGACACCCTGGACGGAGTCAATAACCATGCTGGTTTTAATTATTCTTCTTTCTCGAATTCATCATCCGGCCAGTCTATTGGAACATTTGATTGTTGAGAAAACAACTCCCGACAACGCCGAAGTGAAGGCAAAATAATCATCCTAGACCTGAGCTCTTTTCCATTTCCATCTTTACGACATGTTCTTTTCTCTAAAATTTCTGGGCAATATTTGTATATAACATCGCGAAATAATTGTGATTTGCTCATCCTGCTGCCATATTTCATAAAATTCATGTAATTCAAATAGATGGAAAACAAGTTGTTTTTTGATATTTTTTCTGGCCAGTATTTTTCAATCCCCTCTAAAGATAATTCATCAATTAACTCAACCTGAGCAATGCATCCATCGTAAAGCAACTCAAACCACCAACTAACTTCTGGAGGCATAGCGTAATTAACTTGATCTAAAAGCGATTGGGTTTTGGGAGGCTGTCGAAGGTTGATCTCAATCTTGTGATTTAATAACTCATAAAGCAGACGTTCCCGACCACCGCTGTTCATTTCGTCAATAATCTTCTTAAAATATGCGTGATCATTGGCTTTTTGACCGTTTACATCGAGACAAAAAAAGCGTCGTTCGTCCAAATCGGCAGGCACAGCCCAGTTTCCGTCCGTCGCCAAAAACATCCGCACATTATTCTTTACCGTTATCATATCGTGAAACTTAGCCTCAATCTGTATTTCCGGCTCAGTTATCAAGCCCTTTAACACCCCTGATTCATTCCGTTTATTCCATCTGATCTCATCTCCAAAAACAATAATGCTTTCCCTGAGGTGAGTGTTAAACCTTCCAGTAATCTGGGAGATATTAGTCAGGTGCAAAAAGTGCTTGCCGAATATCTTTCCGAATTCACGGACAGCAATGCCCTTGCCGCAGCCTTTTTTGCCCCTTTGAACAACAGCAGTTCCAGGCCTTGGACCACCAGGATTTTGAACTGAATCGGCAAGCATTGAGAAAAGGTAATTGTAATGCTGTTCATTCTTGTTACATACATTGCTGAATAAATGCTCTTTGTATCGTTCACATGATCCTTTTTCTGAAGGCTTTATGGCAAAACCCTTGTAAAGATTGAAACAGCCAGCAATTTCTTCATTTGGGGCAAAGATAATTCTTTGATATTCCCTGCGGTTGAAATGTGACAACCAATAGTCAAACGGGTTTATTAATTTCGGCTTTCCCCTGCCCGGTGAAGGGTTGGGGATCATTTGGTTCGCGTAACGTTCGCGCAGATCTTTGGGCTGAGAAAATGTTACTTCAACCTGCTTGGTATAGGGGTTTTTTTCCTCATTGATAAATATCACCTTGCCCTCACCAACTATAATTGCGTGGCGCTGATTCATTTCTTCAATCAATTGATCCGGGTCAATATTTTCAAACGTCTCTCTGGCCGAATTTTTTAAGTGCTTCCTGGCGCCAGCAATGGTTCGTTCAATATAGTCAACCCTTAAGGCCTTCTTCTGATCATTGGCATCGCCATGCTTATGCCTGAATGCAATGATAAGGTTGGCAATTTCCTGATCAGTCCATCCATATTTAGCAGCGTATGTGGCAAGTGAGGCATCATATGTAGACAGGCTTTTATCAGCTAAATTCAACCGATTGTCATGTTTGAATACTTTTACGAAACGCGGCTCAGCTGCGCATAGGTTCTCGAAATTTGCCGGATCAGGCTTAGCAAAAGAGTCAAGAACATAATGGACTTTGTCTTGATCAGCCTTTTTCACTGAATCCTGTCGACCCTTGCCCTCCAGATATTTATAATAAAAATTATTAAGCTCCAGCTGCCTATCAGCAATCTCGGTAGGACCAATGGAATTTCCGGTCATGGCGAAAAAGCGAGATTGGTCGTAACATTCGATTTTTTCTTTGCGGCATTTTTTGCCAGGCTTTTTGCCTCGGACAAAAGTATGCAGGCCCTTTCCAGATTGCGATACCTCAGTCCAGGAATTTAAGTTACTGACAATCTTATCTGCCCAGGGTTCAACACTCCCTTCATGATTGATGCAATCGTCCAAATCAATCCCAGTGTATGGATCATCCTTGCTGAATACATATCCAGGCCCCATGACAACGCCGACAAGTTCACCTTGCTTCTTGTCAAAATGCGAGTGTTCATACCTCTCCCATTCGTCAAGAAAATCAAGCACTTCATCGAAACTGGTCCAAGTTTTGGGATTGGTGGAGCTTGCACCTTTTCCTGTTTTGACATCGATCGGAATTTTCTGATCCTTTTTATCCGGGTCCAATGAGGGAACAATTTTGTAGGCCACCCACTGGTGTCTTTCTTTCAATTCATGAGGAATGGGGCCATACTTGTCAGCACGCCTGTTTTGAGCATTGTTAGTTGCTGAAATGTCTTGACTTTTTAAGCAATGAGACTTATTGATATCTTCGATGTCTGTGCTGGCCCTGCATGGATTTTTTGATACCCCGTCAGGAATCCCGGCGGGGTTTTCATTTTGGAGCATATTCATGATCTTGCTCCTGTTGCTTTATCAATCAATCCATGAATTTCATCAGCCAGCCAGCAGCTTGTCCGGGGGGTAAGTTTTATCGGTTGGGGGAAGATGCCATCCTTGACGCCCTGCCACCAGGTGCTTTTTGAAACAGGAATCAGATCAAGGACTTGAGGAAGCCTGTACAATTTTTTGGAACCAATATCTTTCATTATAAACTCCTAAATATTCAATTTTTTTCATAATAGACTCCTCGTTTGCTTTGTTGTTTTGTTGTTTTGTTCTTTGCTGCATATTGTAATATGCGGATTCTTGGTACTTTTATGATGCCTTACCACTTTGTACTTTTGTGCAATCATGCTGACATGCTTCGGGCTTTGGTACCACTTAAATCTAGTCTCTGCCAATTTATATTGGCAACGTGCCCAGACTCTTTTTACACCCCCTTTTTCCCAATTTGGTTAGCAATACTGGACACTTTTGGATGTCATCTGACTTCCATACACTTAGTTATATTATGATGGCGTATTAAATATCAAGCAAAAAACTCAACTCATGGGGCAAAAACTCAACTCGTTGGAGTTAAAGGCAAAAATATCAATAAATCATATTCATAAATTAACATTTAAGTATCTGTTTTGATTTTATTTTTACAAAAAAAAAGCGTCTTACCCAATACAGGGCAAGACGCTTTTTTATTCTTCTAACTCGAAGGTTGGAAATTAATAATTATGTTGAAATGTTTTTGAGGGGGGAGTTTAGTTGTTCACTGCCAGTCCGAGCTCTTGCCCCTGTTGCAGGTTGTTTATGGAAGTCCCCCCATTCCGTAGATATTCCAGAAAATCGGCCCATGCCTGAAGCATCCGCTTGCGCTGTGGTAAGTACTCTGCTCTGTTGTAAATACCTCTGATTTTGTTTGATTCGATATGAGCAAGCTGCTTCTCGATCCAGTCTGAAGGCCAGCTGCGCTCATTAAGCATGGTGGATGCAATTGTTCTGAATGAATGTGGAACTATGTAGTCACCGCTAAAGCCCAAACTCTTTAGCGAACTATTCATGGTATTTTCAGACATGGGTCTGTTTTTTCTGTGATCTCCAGAAAAAATATATTGCCGATCTCCTGTCAGCTGCTGCAATTCTTTTAGGATATTCACAGCCTGTTCAGGCAAAGGCACAATATGGTCAAGGCGGCCTTGAATTTTCTTGTTTTTTTTGATTTTCATTTTTTCAGCAGGGATGAGCCAAATGCTT
>PXBT01000198.1 GCA_003566815.1 Caldisericota bacterium | reverse complement strand
CCCCGCAGCCCTGCCGTTTGGCGGCGCTATTCATGAAGTGTTGGCAGCGTATTATCGTTCTTTGAAAGATGCCGGAGTCGCACCCTCACTGGATGATCTGATCGCCATATTTGAAACAGACTGGCGGCTTCGCCTTGAAGCGGAAGAGGTTTTGTTTGATAACGGCATGACCGCACAGAAGCTGGAAGAGATCGGCATCGGTATTCTCGGATGTTTCTATCAAAACTGCACACCCGGAGAGATTATCGCTGTCGAAGCGCCATTTCGGTTACGCAAACTCGATCCCGCTAATGGAACGCCGCTGCCCTTGCCTATAGTCGGTGTGATTGATCTGGTGGAACGCGATGCCGGCGGAAAAATTGTCGCTGTAGATCACAAAACCGCAGCCCGCAAATACTCTCCTGACAAGATTGAGCAGGATATGCAGTTAACCATCTATTCAGCGGCTCTGAAACGCTCCAGAATCGTCAATGGCGCGCCGAATGTGCATGTCAGACTGGATGTATTGCTGAAAACCAAAACGCCGGATCTGTGTCTGTATGAATCGGTACGCACCGATGAGCACCGCCGTAGAATGTTTAAAACCGTGCAGGCGATTGCCAATGCGATTGATCAGAAGCTGTTTTATCCCAACCCCGGCTGGCAGTGTCCATCCTGTCAATACAGGTCTGCCTGTGACCAGTGGTAAATGAACTGTAACAATTAAAAATCCCCGGAATGTGTTAACAAAATGTTTCGGGGATTGCTCTTTTCAGGAAAGGAATTTCGTATGACAATAAAACCAACAAACGAGCAGCACCGTGCTGTTGAATTATTCAATACCGGAGCCACCCTCAAAATCAATGCGTTTGCCGGTACCGGTAAAACAGCCACTCTGATACTTCTTGCACACGCCACATCTGATTCAGGCATGTATCTGGCCTTTAATCGGGCTTTGGCAAAAGAAGCGCGATCCAAATTTCCATGCCGGGTACAATGCAAAACAACGCATTCACTGGCCTGCAACTCGATTCCGGATTGTTATAGAAAGAACAAGGACAAGATGTTTGGCGCCATGAACAGCAATCGGGCAGCCCGTGTTTTGAACCTCAAACCCTTGGAATGCAGCGAGGAAATGACTCTGACAGCCCGACAGCTTGCATCGCTGACGCTGGGAACGCTGCGTCAGTATCAGCAAATCTATGAATGGCGAGGCGCAGTCAATGCCATGGAACGTGTCCATACGGATAGCGAATCTGCGCTGACACAGAGTTTTCGTTTCGGACAACCCATTGCGGATGCCGCATCCAGAATACTCGATGTATTGGGTGAACGAAAACGGATTACCGGCAATCCCGCTGTTGCAAGTCAACTGGGATGCAGCAGACCGGATGTCATTTTATGTCGCACCAATGCGGGTGTGATTGATTGTACAATTCGGGCTCTCAATGCCGGTGAACGTGTCCATGTCGTCGGTGGATCCGGGGAAATCCTTCGCCTGCTCAATTGTGCAGCCAGGTTAAAAGCAGGCATCAAAGTCGATCACCCCGAACTCTTTGGATTCGATGATTGGTCAGAGGTCGTGGAGTACGCTCTGTCAGACGAAGGCGCGGGACTTCGCACCTTTGTCACCCTGGTGGAAGATTACGGCGAACAATTTTTGATTGATTCACTGACTCGTATGAACGCATCCGAACACGATGCAACGCTGATACTCTCAACCGTACACAAAGCCAAGGGCAGACAATGGAACCATGTCCAGGTGCTCAATGATTTTTCGATTACCTCCAAATCCCGAAATGGAAAGACGACATATAATCCCGCCGAAGTCAGGCTGCTGTATGTCGCGCTGACACGCGCACGGCTTACAGTACAGTTACCCCAAACCCTTGCAGACAAATTTGGTATAGATCAAACACCCAACGAGCTGCCTCCGGGCTGAACACTGTAGAAGTGTTACTCAAGTAGCGCTATCTGAACCGGAATTATTCGAAATCAGCACAGGAAACGAGAGTTTTTCCTGCACGGCAGATACTAAACCAAAATCCGTTGAAATGTTTTTTTTGTAAAAGTGGAATATGCTGCCAAAATCACACGCTTTTTGGTTCCAAAGTTATGCTCAAATTGCACTCTAAAGGCTTGTAAACACTCATATTCATGCATGCAAAAACTGAAAAACAGGTGGTTATTTTTCGATATCGTTATTATGAGACAGCCAAAACCCTGGACGTGTATAAGAATGAACACATAGAGTGCAAGCTTAAAGTGTGTGTGTTAAGCATCATTTATGCGCTGCTGTGATAAAATCTGTCAGACGCCGTTGGTTAACTTTTATTCCGAAGCTTTCGTTCAGTAATAAGCTGTTTTTCCATTGGATCACCTAATGCCTTGTATTCGTTCAAAACGTTCTCGGGCAGTTTTAAAATATTCATAACTTGTGTGACGCGTGCTCTTGAAACGCCCAACTCCCTTGCCAGATCAACCTGCGTTAAATTCTTTTTTTCCATACGTTTCAGCCACTCTTCTGCCACAGATACAGGGTTACGATATTGCTTTTTGGTGCTCCCAGAGCAGTAGAGAGATTTTTCTTCCTCAGAGATCAACTCAATCGGGCATCCACATCCATCGCGGCGAACATCGCCGAGGGCAATGGAAGATTCACAAAAGCTGACAGGAAGTATTTCTTTGGTATCGCCAGAGGCTCGGTGCATGAATGTCTCCCGTTTCTGGAAATCGCGAAACGCAGAAAACTGATTTCAGATGAAAATCACGCCTCATTAAAATCATCTTTGGAGGAAATCTCCAGGATGCTGACGGGATTAATCCAGGGAACTTAAAACCGGGTTTGTTAATCGCCTCCATAACGTGTCAGGTTGTTTATCAATAAGATCTTGAATATCTTGATACGCTAATATACATTTTTGAGTGCGACAAACGGGAGATATTGACATGAGCGAGTACCAATATTACGAATTTCAGGCGATCGATCGGCCGCTTACCGCCAGCGAGATGAGCGAGTTGCGATCATACTCGTCGCGAGCGCGCATCACTCCGACAAGTTTTGTCGTTGACTACGCCTGGGGCGATTTCAAAGGCAACGCCAGCGCCTGGATGGTGAAGTATTTCGATGCATTCCTCTACCTTGCAAACTGGGGCACGCACGTCTTGAAGCTGCGCCTGCCGTCCAGACTTCTGCCGCTGGAAACCGCAAAAGCTTATTGCTGTAGCGACAGCGTATTTGTCAGCGAGAAGGCGGGCAAGATTATTGTCACGTTCGTTTCCGATGATGAAGACGGTGGTGACTGGATTGAGGGCGAAGGATGTCTCTCGTCACTTATCTCCGTGCGGGCTGAGCTTGCGCGCGGAGACCTGCGGACGCTCTATCTTGGCTGGCTCCTGCAGGTTCAAACCGGCGAACTCGACGATGACGATATCGAACCCCCGGTTCCGCCGGGACTCCGTCAGCTCAGCGCGTCTTTGGAGAGTTTGGCCGAGTTTCTGCGCATTGACAGCGATCTTCTGCATGTGGCCGCCGAGGCCAGCCCACCGATCAGTGACATCTGCTTTGATCGGGATGAGGTGCGAGTCTGGGTCGGCAAGCTTCCAACCAGAGAGAAAGACGAACTCATCACGAATCTCATCGTCAACGATGACCACGCACAAATTGCCGAGCTTCAGCAGCGGTTTCTCAAGGCGCAGGCCGGGAACGACCGGGGTGTAACCACTGGCAGAACCGTGGGCCAGCTTCTGCAGGCCGCCGATGCCTATGCGCTGGAACGTGAACTAATCAAGGCTGAAAAACGCGCCAAAGAAAAAGCCCGGCAAGAACGCGCGGCTGCCATTGCCCGGGAGAAATACCTTGACAGCCTGGTTGGGCGAGAGGACAAGCTGTGGTTCGAGATCGACAAGCTCGTCGCAACCAGGCAACCTGAAAAATACGATCAGGCAGTG
>PXBT01000138.1 GCA_003566815.1 Caldisericota bacterium | reverse complement strand
TGATTGAATCCATTGAAGGCAATCGAGGCGAGCCTCGCAAAAAACCACCTTATCCTCCCAGCTGTGGTCTATGGCAAAAACCCACTGTGGTCAACAATGTGGAGACCCTGGCCAATATACCTTCAATCATCAGAAATGGTGGGGCATGGTATAAAAATATTGGTGTGGATGGCTCCAGAGGCACCAAGCTCTTTAGCTTGATGGGAGACTTGAATTGGAAAGGCGTTGTTGAAATTCCATTTGGAACCGCCTTATCAGGAATTATTGAAAAGCTGGGTCTTGGCGTAGTGGAAGGTCGCCCCTTAAAAGGCGTCATCCTTGGTGGATCTTCAGGCTTTCTTATTCGCCCTGAAGAACTTGAAACACCAGTTGATTTTCATTCACTGGCACAAATTGAAGCTGGTCCAGGCTCCGGATCCATCGTTGCTATGGATCATCATCGATGCATAGTGGATATGATCAAAAATATTGCACAGTTTTTTGAACATGAAAGCTGTGGCAAATGCACTCCTTGTCGCACCGGAACCAACCAGATTGTCAATATCCTGGATCGCATAGCAACAGGAAATGGTGTAGAAAAAGATCTTGATGATCTAAAAGTGTTGGGGGATGCAATGGTGCAAACTTCTTTTTGTCCCCTGGGTCAAACTGCACCAAATATCATGATGCAGGCAGTGGAAAAATTCAGAGACGAAATTCTTGTTCATATCAATGAAAAGCAATGTCCTGCAAAGGTATGCCATTTTGTTCCCCAGGAAGTTAGTTCCTGAGTCATTGGATAATGAATTAAAACATTTTTAAAGAAGCCTGTAGTTTAGCTCTGCAGGCTTCTTTAATATTAAGCATGAAAATGAAAGGATGAAGGCTTATGACAGAAATAGATTGCCATCCGCCCTCGAATATTGCAAAGAATTTTACCGCCAATATTTGTATTGCCAAATGTAATGCCTGTACTTCTCGTTTGTTGATATTGGGATTTTTGGCTGGAGCTTTCATCTCGTTTGGCGCAATGCTCTCGTTGCTTGCAGGACATGACAGCGCTGGATATCTTGGCTTTGGTTTGAGCAGGATAATATCAGGAGCTGTATTTAGCACGGGTTTGATGATGGTGGTTGTTGCCGGCGCAGAATTATTCACAGGCAATAACCTGATCCTTATGTCCCTGATGGATAAAAAAATTCCACTTAAAAAACTTTTACGCAATTGGTTCCTGGTATATGTTGCCAATTTTGCAGGAGCACTATTTATTGCTATTCTTTTTTATTACAGCGGAATATGGGGTTTTAATCATGAAAGGCTGGGCAGTTTTACTTATTCTGTAGCCGTCAATAAAGTTAATCTAACTTTTGCAGAGGCTCTGGTCAGAGGCATTTTATGCAACTGGCTGGTATGTCTTGCTGTCTGGATGTCCACTGCATCACGCTCTGTAATAGGCAAAATTTTTGCTGTTATGTTTCCCATTATGACTTTTGTGGCTTTGGGTTTTGAGCACAGCATTGCCAATATGTTTTTTATACCCGCTGGCATCCTGGTAGGGCAGGAACCTGTTATAACTGAAATGTCCGCAACCATGACACAGAACCTCACTCAGCCAACTTTTGCAAATTTATGGCTCAACAATCTCATCCCTGTGACCCTGGGTAATATTATTGGAGGAGCCTTTTTTGTTGGTTTTCTTTATTGGTTTGTCTTTGTCAGAGGAGACCGGCAAAACAATCAATGCTGATGAGCAGCTGGGGGCTAATAAAGATTTATTGAGCCAATTTTTTTTCTATAATATCATAAATATTCATTATAATTTTTGCCCATTCCTGAGACGACTTGACGGAAGTATTAAGCAGGTGAAAGTCAGACCGCTGTCTGAGCCAGCTTAACTGTCTTTTTGCGTAGTTGCGCGTGTTTTTTTTCATTTTCTCCAAAGCTTCTTCAAGAGAGATTTCTCGATGATAGGCCGACATTAATTCGCGGTATCCATGAGCTTTAATACGCTCGATATGGGGCGCATATCCATAATCGTTCAACCATTCGACCTCCTGGAGAAGTCCGGATTTTATCATTTTGTCTACACGAAGATTAATGCGCTGGTATAGTTGCTCGAGGGGTTCCACCAGGCCAATTTTGATAAAAAAACAAGGAAAAGCATGGGTCTCTTTATGTTGCCATTCACTCATTTTTTTGTTGGTCAGATAGATCACTTCCATTGCGCGAATGATTCTTTTTTCATCATTTGGATGAATTTTTTTGGCACATTCAGGGTCTTTGGTTGATAATTCTTCATATAAACTATCCAGTCCTTTATTTTTTACTTGTTCTTTTAACTTCATACGAAGGAGAGGATCGCTTGATTTTTCATGCTCAAACAACCCATCAATTATAGAAGATAGATATAGATTGCTGCCTCCTGCCAATATGGGCATCCTGTTTCTTGTTTGAATGGATTTAATGCTTGCTATAGCCTCTTTTCTAAACCGAGCTACCGAGTAATGTTCTCTGGGATCCACATGATCCACCAGATGATATTGCAACTGAGAGTTGGTGAGAGTAGGTTTGGCAGTTCCGATAGTGAGATGTTTGTAAATTTGCATGGAATCAACATTGATGATTTCTCCGTTGTATTGGAGAGCAATTTGCTCAGCCAAATCACTCTTTCCAATTGCAGTGGGGCCATAAATGACCAATACAGGTTTGTGCTCTTGTCTCATGTTGAGAAAAGTGCAAATTTGATGAACGGTCTCATCTATAATGTAGGTGGGAGAAGAAGTGCCTGAGAGTATGGCAAGACTGTTGATTTTTTGGATATACTCCTGCTCTTGGGTAGGTACGGGATGATGATCTTCATCACTTTGTACAAGGTAGGTATGAGAATTCTCTTTTTCAGCCAACTCATAGAGGCTGTAGGTATTGGAACTTTTTGAGTCCCCCACTACAAAAACCATGTCGCTCTGTTTTGCAAAAGCTACTGCATCCTCCTGGCGTTTGCTGACTGTGGGGCAAATCGTTTCAAATACTGAAAGACACTCAGGGGGATATACTTGTTCCAGATAAGCATGGATTTGATCAAATACAATGCGACTGGAAGTCGTTTGAGAAAGCAAAGCAATAGGACCCCGAGGAAGGTTAAGGGTTTTAATTTGCTTCAGACTCTCAACAATGATGATCTTTTCAGAAGGCACATAGCTGACAGCTCCAACGATTTCAGGGTGGTTTTTTTTACCCACCAGAATTGCAAAATCATGATGTTTGATCACACTCATCAAGAGTCTTCTGAGTTTGATTACCACTGGACAAGTGCGATCTATAATATCGGGCACCTTTTGACGCAATAGAGCTTCGGTCGTTTTTGTGATTCCATGGGCTGGGATAATAACTCGAGCATTGGATGGAATATCTTCCAACTCATACATCGTTTGAATGCCGTTCCAGGATAATTCCTGCTGAACTCGTTGATTGTGAATCAAATTTCCAAAAATGATCACCTTTTTATGAGGCTCCACACTGGATATAGTGGACCAAATTGCATTTCTGACTCCTTCGCACAAACCAATATGTTCCAACCACTTTAATTTTTTCATGACTTTTTCAATGTATAAATATTAATTTGTAAAAAACAAGCCTTTGGCTCGCAAGTATCATTGATTTTATAAAAAACCGCTGATGAAATACACCAGCGGTCTATTCTTTGGAGGTCCATCAAGGACTGCTACCTAATATATGAAGAAAGCCCTCAAAGTCAAAAAAGGTATTTTTAATAATTTATAGTATTTTTTATTTGAAAATTTTGTTTTTGTTCTACAATAATATATGTTTCATCATTTAATTTTGAAAAGGAGGAAAAGTATATGGCGTCTCCTGTTAAGTTTAATGTGATGTACCCCGAATCCTTATCTCGCGGTATCCTGTTGCTTCGTACATTTTTTGGGTGGCTTTATATCATGATTCCCCATGGCATTGTTTTGGGGC
>PXBT01000160.1 GCA_003566815.1 Caldisericota bacterium | reverse complement strand
ATACATTTTGAAAAAGCAGTTCCAAAATCAAAACCTATCTGAAAAAAATAAGGATCCCTTTCATTTCGGGGCTCATCTTTTCGCCTCCCAACCTCAAAAATACTCTTGTCGGTTTCTGTTGTTGAGGTAGGTTTTTCAGTCTGTTCCAAGCTGCTTCGAAACGCTTTATCCTCAGTATCGGTAGATCGTTGATCAGATGGTGATTTGATGATGTCAACAGCATTATTTGACGGATACTTTTTCTTTTCAAACAAAAAATCTTTAAGTCTGCGCATTTTTTCTGCAAATTCTTCCATCTATACACCCCCAACTTAAAGCTTATGGAATTGATAAAAAAATTCCAGCTGCAACAGAACTCTGTTCAAAGTCAGGATCTGCTTTTTGTTGAAGATCCGTCAATTTTCTATTTTTGTTGTCACGAACAATCTGAAGTCGTCTTTTTGTCATATTGATGACCTGAGGGCTTCTATTAGCAGAATGCAGGGAATCTAAACGCTTTTGATCTTGAGCTATTCTTCGATCAAAAAAGTTTTTTACCCTCTGAGCTTTAACTTGATATGCGTCATCATTGTCAGCCTGGAAATTTATAACTGATGTATCAAATTCTTCAGTTAAGTAGCTTTCAAGTTCATCAAAAGCATTTTCAAGTATATTTTGTTCATAGTCAGGATATGTCCAGTCGTGACCATTTCTTAACAAAAGTTGAACAATAGCTTCTGCCTCATCTCCAAAAATTATAGTTTCATTTTCCAAAGAATATATCCCATAGGCCAGTTTTTCACGGGGTAAAAGACCTTGCATGCTCCATCTCTCCATTAAATAACAATACCGGCCTTGAGGCAGTGGAGAATGCTTCAATTCAAGGGCTGAGACGTTAAAGATAGAGTGAGAAATATTTTTGTTAACTTTAGTAATCCAGCGAACCAGTGGAGAGAGGTGATTAATGAAGTGAACATATCTACGAGAATTAGCAGGCAATTGTTGATGTACCTGCCTTCCAAATGTTATTGTAAACTCGTTTCTTCTGAAAGGACTGGCACTAAGCGAGCGGTCATCTTTGATAAATTCGGAAAGCGAGGCATGCGCCTCCTGGGTAAGCCTAATTTTAAAACATCCATTTGCCGGGTGATTATGGTTAATTTCACAGCCTTGAAAGTTTCTTTCAAAGAAATCAAATAGATAATCTTCAAGTTCCTCAGGTTGAATATAGCGACCTTTTTCTCTGTCCTCTTCAATTTTCCGTTGAACATAGTCTGATAATGCAATAAGGGCATCACCAGATTCCTCCAGAGCTTGAATTTGCAACAGTTTTTGTTCAATGACCTGCTCTGACTGTTCTATAATTATTGATTCCTGCTCAGGAGATAAATTTTTGGAGAGCAATTCAATAGTGAGGTCTTTTACTATCCTACCAATGACATCTTCCAAATCCCCCATACTATTCTTAAACATCTCCAGCTTACTGTGCAGTCTATCATACAAACGCTCTTCAATTGTCTCCTTAATTTTAAAGTTCACAATGGACAACTTTTTGGCTTTTTGTCCAACCCTGTCAATTCTTCCTATTCTTTGCTCAACTCTCATGGGATTCCAAGGGAGGTCATAATTGATCATAGCTCTGCAAAACTGCAAATCAATACCTTCACTGCCTACCTCTGAAGACAACAATATCCTTGGACCACTTGGATCCTTGAAACGCTCTAATTCTTCCCAGCGCTGTTCATTAGGTACACCGCCGTGTATCATTGTCACTGAGAACCCATCAGCAATCAGACGTCGCCTTAAGTAGGCAAGAGTTGGTCGATAATAAGCAAAAATCAAAACCTTTTCGTCAACTTCCATCTCATCAAAAAGATTCGTCAACTTTTGATATTTGCTGTCATTAGCTTCAAAGTCATATTGAAGAAGATCTGAGTACTTTGTGAGATCAAAAATGTCTTCAAGGATGTTTACAATTTCTTCATCCAAATCCAAATCACCAATTGATTCGTTTAAAAGCTCTTCAGGATCACCTAATTTTCCGGAACGAATTTCATCAGCAATTACAGGCAAACAACTTGCAGCTCTTAACTGCAAGCCCATGACCTGAAAGATATGAAATGGCCTGTTATCAAGAAAACACATTTTTCTGACCATAGAAAGAATAGCTTGATATAACCTCTTTTCTGCCTCAGCATACTCTACTTCTAATACCACAGCCTCCCTTAAGGGGCGTTCCTCCTGTACCTGCACTCGACGTGTCCTGTTAATATAATTCCCCAGCAGATTTAGCTTCTCTGCAATATCCTGACATTTAGCTACCTGGGATTTGTCTTCTGGATTCAATCTCTCCAACATCTCAAGGAATTGCTTAAAACCTTGTAAGTTTTTAATGTATGGACTTTCTTGCATCCCAGTAACAGCCTGTGCAAGATGTTCAAAATCTACAGGGATTCGTGCCAAAGCATTGCTTGCCTGGACAGTAGAACGGTTGGCTTCCAGTAATTCTTCAAACATGGTTTGGGTTTCAAAAAAATCCTCGTCAATAAGTCTTAGCAAGCTATGCAAATCAGTGTTTTTATTGTTTACCGGAGTGGCTGACACACAAAGAACAGCACCTGTTCCTTCAGCTGAGGACAAGGCATTCCCAAGATGAAAGGTTGTAGTTGCAGGATTTCGCATATAGTGGGCTTCGTCGAATATGACCAGATCAAAGGCGAAGTAATCTTGATTCCAGTATCTAATATCTCGTAAAAGATTAGTTTTTGAAGATCCTTTTACTTGTTCATCTATAGATTCTTTGAGAATTGAAAGCTCTTTTTTTGGGGGACGGAGACTTGTATATGTTGAAATTAAAGCAAAAGAATGAGAAGGGCCAAAACGTTTTAAATCTTCTATCTCACCTTGTAGCTCAGAAAAATTGACCACTTTGGCATTTATCAAAAATTTTGTGCGCAGTTCCTCTTTCCACTTGTTAGCAAGGATTTTAGGGCAGACTATAAGTAGCCTGCTGGCTTGCCTGCGTGCTTGCAGTTCCATCCATATCAATGCTGCTTCGATTGTTTTACCCAGGCCGACCTCATCGGCAATAATGAGACGTTCTGTTGGAGTATTGATAAATTTTAGGACGGGTTTGAACTGATACGGATAAAAGTCGATTTGTGCGGCCTCCATGGAATAGATTATTTCATGGAGTGTTCCTTTGAGTTTCTCATAGGTAATTAGGCGTCTTAAATCACTTTGCTTTCCAAAATGGCCATTAATTAACTTGTCCTTAATGGTTCCCACAGATTTTGGCATTGGTTCCAAAACGCTTATAGGACGGTAACTGCTGTCCCCTCCAGGATAGGCCAGTTGGATCATTATGACATTGGTTCCTATTTTTTTGGATTTACCCGTATACTGTCCTGGTTTACCAGGATTTTTTTTGTCAACGATCCATTCACCGGCAACGAAAGAAATAGTGGTATCTTGCGGACTTTCATTCATGATTTTCTAATTTCCTTAAGATAATTACAACCACTTTGCTCAAAACAGCCAACTTACGGCTCAAGTATTTTAAAATGACTTATAGTAAGGCTCATAACATCAAATGGATTATCAATTACCAATCGCTTTTTTGCTCTGCAGTAGAAGTCCTACAGGCTGTAGCTTACCCCGAAGGGGAATAAAAATAAATTGGAATCAAGGGCAGTAAGGCCTTATCCTCATCACTTAGCTTATGGTAGAACTCCTGCCACAGTTCAATGAATCTGGACAGGTCGATGAGTTCAACATGGACATGGGATGATCTGGCTGTTGTCTTGGAATCAGAAGTGAATCCGCTTGAAGATATGAAGATGCCCACGTCGCCGTCTTTTTGCAGCAGGCCCATGAGCTGTCTGATTTCATGGACTGAAGCAGGTTGTTCCCTGTGCTTAATCTGGACTTTGATTCTTGGAGAGACTGTTCCCAAAGGATCACGGTAGGCAATGATGTCCACCCCGCCGT
>PXBT01000165.1 GCA_003566815.1 Caldisericota bacterium | reverse complement strand
TGGATACCTTGACCAATATTTCTCTAAGTTTCCTTTCAGTTAATGGTAATAATTTCTTGGGGATTTTACCCTTTGGTATTAACTCCCAGAGCAAATCAGAAACCAATAAGCGATAGTAATCAGCAACAGCCCAATGCAGGTTTTTCCGGGTGGATAAATAGTTCATGAAACCGAATAGCATGTTATCGTAAACAATGAGTACTTGCTTGTGAGTAGAACAATTTTCCAGAGTCCACTTTATATCGAAATTATCAAGAATTTTTCCTGACAGACTCTGAAGAAATTCCTTGCTGAACCAATGGTCATGTATATCCTGCTCGTAGGGCTTCAAACAGTTCTTGATATCTTCTGCAGACTCTTCTGATATTTGATTCTGGGTGGCTGAGTCCAGGTAAGGCGCACAACAGCCCATGACCAGAATCTGCATGAGTCCTGACCATGTTTCTGTTTCGGGGTCATCAAAAAGAGGCTGATGAATATCAGCGGCCAGCTTATTGGCGAACTCAAACTCTCCCAGAGACATAAATATTTTTAATAATTCAGCCACCGTTTCAGGGTTGTGTGTGGGGTGTTGGCGGAAAAGCTGAAGATATTCATGGATTTTATCAGTCTCACCGGTCACCATAAAATAGCATATTATGTCCTTGTCCAAATATTCAAATACCTGGAGATATGCCTTTGGAAATGCGTCGCGTAGGTATAACAGCGCTTGGACAAACTGGCCCGCTTGCTCAATATCTGCGCAATTTTCCTCCAGATTGAGAAATACTTCTGTTTCCGCCCCTATAAAGGCTTCAAGCTGAGGATGTTTAATAAGAAAGGATTTGAGGCTGTTGAATTTCTCTGTCAAAGTGCCTAATTCGTAATACTCATCTATCCAGTCTTCAAGGATGTCATCTTCTTCGTCAGTAATGTCCGGGATATAAAATGGTGAATCCGGGTTACTCTCATGGAACATATCTGGAAAGCCTGAATCACTGTCCTTGGCGTAAGAAACAGATAAATCATCAACAAATGGCTGGTCATCAGGGATTGGTTTCCAGGCTGATTCATCCTCAAATAGTAACTCATTCTCATATACCTCAGGACTTTTCTTGGCTCGTTCCTGATCCAGATCTCTGTCCAGACAGCATTTTTTATACTTCTTACCGCTACCACAGTGACACATATCGTTTCTTCCAAGCTTGGGCATAAAGTAACTCCTTTAAAACTTTGGTTTTCCAGTTCAAGACGATCAAAAATACTTTCAACACCGATTTTCGCAACGCTATAATCGTCATTTTGATATAACATAACGCCCTTGTCCGTCATTTGAAATTTAAGCTTAAGGAGGCTTTTTCCAAACCGGGAAGTGAATTTGGCAATTGATGCCAAGGAACATTTCTCAATATGGGATTATGAGCTCTGCGAGGATACGTGATCTCGATATGTCCGTCTCGGACTCGAATGTTTCCTTTACCCCGAACAAAATTTCGATAAATTTTAGGCGCATCACAGTGCTCGAAGCCTCGCAGTTTCTGCGACAGCCTGTAGTAAAGAGTATCAGCAATCATTGTGGTTAAGACATCAAAGTGTACTTTGACCAGTATTGGGGATGACAGAGCATTGAGGTTGAAAAATTTTACGGCCTCGGCAATACCATTTTCTACACGCCACCGCCGTGAATAATTACTGACGATAAGTTCAACAGGCATATCAAAGTCATTAGTAATCACAAAAGAAGGTTTTTCTCGGCCCGTGCCTTTCATAATTACTTGGCGGAGAAGCCCTTCATAGTTTCTAAGCGCAACAAAGGATTCGTGAATTAAGGGGTTGGGGTATTTTCTTTTGGTGTGAGGGACAGTGATTCTTTTCCAATCTGAGATATTTTCTGCTTGTTCAATAAGACGCTTTCCTCGTCGACGCAGGGTTATGAACTTTACTTTTTGCAGTGTCAACCGTGAAAGATGAGCATAGGTGGTGAACTTGGAATCAAAAACTACCGTGGGCTTGACACCTTTGTGGACACCTTTCCAAAAGGACAGGAACTCTAGTATCTGATCATCTGCCTCATGTGATAAAATATCGGCAGCAGTAAAGAGAATAAGCTTTGATTCTGCGTCTTGACCAAAGAGCGTCAATGCTCCCTTCATCCTTTTGTTTCTGGCTCCAGCCCAATGTTCCTCCAGTTCGGACTGGTCACCATAATGTGGAATAGTATGCATATCCAAATTGATGACGTTTCCATCATAGAGGCCCAATTTATTAGATTCTTTGACAAAGGCCTTTTGGAGACGAGCCAGATGATGGGTGTCCAAGCTATATGAATAGGTGGACAGTGCTGTGCACTTGGGCAATGAGTTGAGTCCGGCAAAGAGACCGAGACCAGGGTCAAAGGAATGATCTCCGACATGAGCATAACGTTCGTTGCCCAGGAGTTTTAAAGCCAAGAACGAGAGCAGGTAGCTTTTGGCCGAAATCACTTTACTTTGAGGTAACCCAGCTGAGTGTACAATATCATCCCAGGGCCACTGGGCAAGAAAGGGAGCGAACAAGAAGACTCCTGCCCCGGATGATTCCATATGCTGACCATTGATTTCGTTGAGAGTGACCATTTTAGAGCGTTCTGGAACGATGGCTCCCTTGACAGTCCTGCCCAGTTTTAAGCGGGTTCGTCTCGGGAGCTTGGGTATGCCCTCTTCAGCCAAGACACGTTCTACAGTGCGCACAGATAACTCTATACCTTCTTCACTCAGAAGCTCAGCAATATCGCCTGCAGAGAGACGATGCTTTCGCCAATCGACAATTTTTCTGCGGACCTCGGCGGACACTTTCCGTCTTGTCGTGCTTTTTTCTGGTACCGGTTCGGAGAAATCAATCTTGCCATGACGAAATTGGTGCCTCAGGAGCCTCAAATATCCTGCGGAGTATCCAAATCGATCAGCCAGGATTCTATCGGGTATGCGCTCTACAAGAGAGGCTCTGAGTACTTCGTACCTACGTTGCCAATCGTACTGTGGATGAGTAAAGAATGAAGAATCCCTCATGAAGTGTGTTATACAGAATGTCGAATAAATTGTCAAGCGCAAACTGTTAAAACAAAAACGCCACCAAATATAAGGTCGTATTTGGTTAAAATTTATTAGCCATAACATATTGTTTTTGTGAGTTTTTATCATCGAAAGCTTTTAGGTGTAAAATGAAGCTGTAATGGAATGTATGTTTTAGCTTGAAATTAAAACAGGCTTAGCCGTCAAACAGCATAACATGTGAATTGAGTTTGCCCACAAAAGTACTTGAATTAACTGCATTTTCTTTCTTAGATAAAGTAAAAAATTACCGAAGTGATTATACATAAAAGCCATGCGAAAATCGGTGTTCAATCAAATTAAACACTTCATCTTCAAATTTATCATACATTTCTCGAGTGATAGGTCCATATGTAGAATTAGAAAGAACATCGCAATTCATATTCCATTTTCTTCTGACATTGTCTCTGAAAGCTTCTACTACCTTAGGATCGTCTTCAATATACAGAAAGGCTTTTTTTTCAGTTTTCATGACCTAACATCCTAATTTCGGTTAATAATGAAATTGTTATTGATGCAATTCCTTCATTTGTTGTTGATTTATCTTCAATAATTAGTTCACTATCGTACTTTGAAAGAATTTTGGCTGCCTTCGAAAGACCATGTTCATTTATCATCACAGGATAATGGTCATTTTTGGCTGAAGATTGAATGTTTATATTGGTTCCTATTCTGCTATCAAATGATTGGATATGGATGTCTGAATGAGGTTCACTATATCTTATAGAATTGTCAAAAAGAGTCAACATAATATCCATAAGAATGTCGAAAGGAATGATCACAATATCATCCGTCGATTGAAAATCTACCTTAAAATCTAGGCCTTTTTCTTTAGCGCTTGAGTTAAAAGTCTCTATTGCAGAGTAAACAAGTTGCTTTAAAGAACTCCTCGATCTATCGATCATTTTTTTAAGTACTC
>PXBT01000106.1 GCA_003566815.1 Caldisericota bacterium | reverse complement strand
CGGTCGCTCGGGTAATACCTGATCGACCAGCCAGGCCGCGCTATCGGCCATCCGGCGAGCACCGCAACTTGGGCAGAACCCGCGGCGCTTGCAACTGAATGCCAGCAAGTGCTCGGCATGGCAGGAGTCGCAGCGTAGGCGCAGGAATCCGTACTCCAGCCTGCCGCATTGCAGGTAGCCATCGAATGCCTGACGCACATGGGCGGGCAGCTGCTTGCCGGCCTCGGCCAGGTGGTCGGAAAAAGCCGGGTAATGCCGCTCGACAATCCGGTAGAGCAGTGTTTGTTCGGGTTGGTGGCGCTGGAACCCAACACTGCCCAGCTTCAACCCTCGTCGAGTCCTCGACTATCTCAAATTGACGGCCAACTCCAACCAATGGCTAAGAACTGCACGATGAGAACAAATTTGCCGTGGGGCGCAGCCCCATCGACTTGCTTCCACTGAACTACAGGGGTTGATACGAAAGACCAATTGGTCATCCTAGGAGTCGCGCACCGATCTGATTTTTGTCCTGCCTAGATATTGGCCTTCTTTCTTCGAGCATTTACAGGTCGCAGGCATCCGGAAAAGCCTCGAGCAATTTCTCTCGAAAGGCGCGTGCGACGAAGCGTTCGGCTTCTTCCGGGTCGCTAAACACCTCAGGCCGGCTTTCGAATAAGCCGAATATCCAGTTCTTCAATACCGCTTGGGTGGTCGATCCATCGCTGTCCAAGGCGAGTCTCAAGTCCCCTGGTTCGGCACGTAGTTGGCCCTGTTTGATGATGTGGCTTGCCAGCCTTTCTGAGATTCGCAGCTTTTCGACAAGGCCGATGGATTGTTCTGAAACAAACGACATGGTCCGGTTTCCTGTTGGGGTTCACCACCACCATCGCCCCCACCTGGCCATGCGCAAGGCCACCTGGGCGCATTGTCTTGGATGTGATGCCCTGCTAGACTGAACCAGCCTGGACGGATTTCATTAGGCGGGGCAGAAGCTCAAACCACTCGCATCGAGGATTTTGCTATGCGACACGGCAAGGTCACTTAGGTGCCGAGGGAGGTGTATATCGTGTCGAATAATTTCATCCAAGAGCCCGCAAGTTACGCTCTACATATTCATCCATCAGCACTGCTTCGTACTGGCTGGGTTTTTGTATGCATGCTGGCCGCATACGCGGTCTCCATTAATGCAGCTGAGTCTCCTGACGGACGCTGGGCTGGAGAGTTGTTTGAAATCGGCTGTAATGGCAGCGTCCAGGCTATCGTCGGTGGTCCCGAGGGTAAGGTGTACATCGGTGGGCTCTTTGACTCATGCGGGGGAGTCAGCGCAAATGGGGTAGTTCGCTATGAACCTGAAACTGGCACTTGGTCAGCTTTAGGCAACGATGGTGGCAGCGGGGTGAATGGGGGTGTCTGGGCATTGGCCTTGACAGAGAGTGCTCTTTACGTAGGCGGTAATTTCACAGAGGCCAGCACAGGGGGCGGTTCGCCAGTTGCGGCAAACCGCATTGCGCGCTGGGATCTTGAGAACGATTCCTGGTCATCTCTCGGCCACAATGGAGGAAACGGTTTAAACGACGACATCTATTCCATCACTCATAGTAATAATGCCTTATTCGTTGGTGGCAGCTTCACTCTTGCCAATCTCGGCTCATCCATCGATGCCAATCGCGTGGCAAGGTGGGATCTTGACACGGGCACTTGGAGCGCAATTGGCACGGGCGGCGGCAACGGTGTGAATGATTATGTATATGCATTGTTGGTCATTGGCACAGACCTTTACATCGGCGGCCAATTCAATCAAGTGAACTGCATGTCTGATTTCCCCTGTGATGGCATTGCGGCTAACGGCATCATCCGGTGGACTGGGGCCAGCTGGGAAAATGTTGGCAACGAGGGGGGTAATGGAGTGGATGGACCAGTCGTTGTCCTGGAGCCGTCAGAAACTGGGTTATACGTGGGTGGAGGATTCGGTGAGGCTAATGTCGATGGTTCTTCACCAGTGCCTGCCAACTACATCGCACATTGGGACGCAAACGCTTCTACATGGTCGAGCTTAGGGAGTGATGGCGGCAATGGCGTTACCCATTGCACGGTATTCGCCCTGGCCCGATCCGGCACCGATCTGTATGTTGGCGGGTGTTTTGGGACGGCAAATTCTGGCGGCTCAGACCCCATTGCCGCGTCCAACATTGCTCGCTGGAATGGCTCGCAATGGTCCACGCTTGGCAGTGGCACCGATGGAACGGTCCGTGCGCTGGCGCTGAGCGATCCCGACATGCTCTATGTAGGAGGGGATTTCAATTTGGCTGGCAACCAACCCTCTAGCCGCATCGGCCGCTACACCACCCGCGGCACCCTCGACATAGCGCTGACCGGTCCAGGCATAGGCAGCGTGACTTCCGACCCGGCGGGGCTGACCTGTCCGGGTAGTTGCACGGCGAAGTTCTCCTGGGACCAGCCCATCACGCTGACCGCTTCGGCTGATCCCGGCTCGGAGTTTGTCGGCTGGGCTGGAGGTGGCTGTAGCGGCACGGCATCCTGCGTGGTCGATTTTGACCAGGACACCAGCGTAACGGCCCAGTTCGACCTGATCACTTACACCGTCACCACCATCGCCATCAATGGCAGCATCACATCAGACATCGATCCGGAAATCGAGCACGGCCAGACTGCGACGATCACCGGTGAGAATAATGCCAACCACTATTTCGCCTCTGTCTCCGGTTGCGGAGGTATAAAGCAGCTCAACACCGATCAGTCGGTAACAAACTTTAGTTACGAGACCGGCGCGATTACCGAAGCCTGCACCGTCGAAGCGGTATTCGCCATCCGGACCTACACGGTGACGACCACGGCGACCAACGGCACAATCACCTCGTCCATCGATCCGGAAATTGAGCATGGCCAGACCACGACGGTCACCGGTGAAACCGACGCCAATCATTACTTTTCATCGGTCTCGGGTTGCGGAGGCACAGAGCAGACCAATACGGACCAATCGGTGAATGACTTCAGCTTCGAGACCGGCGAGATTGTTGCCGACTGCACGGTCACTGCCGAGTTTGCCATTGTGGCCTTCGATATATCGGTCGCGGACATCCAGGGTGAAGGCACAGTGGATGTACTCACCCCGCAGGTCGATTACGGTGGAAATGCCGAGTTTGAGGTCATCCCCGATTCGGGCTGGTCATTGGCTTCTTTCACTGGCAACACGTGCACACCGATCGACAACAGCGATGGGACCTGGACGGCCGCGAACATTATAGAGAACTGTGCGGTCGAGGCTGTCTTTATCGAGGAGACGGATGAAATCTTTTCGGATCGCTTTCAGGAGCCCCCTCCAAGATTTTTTCTCGATGCCAACGGCGTCACCGTCCGCTGCCCGGAGGCCGAGATCGGCGAGCAAGGGGGAGGTTAACGGCGTGCTCTACACCAAACGCAGCCGTGATCAAATCATCGCGGACAATGCTGCCACCACCTGCACCTCTGGCATCACCGAAATGAATGGAGTGTTTCAGGGCGCCAGCGCCTTCAACCAGCCGATTGGCAGCTGGGATACGTCCTTGGTCATCAGCATGTCGGAGATGTTCGACGGCGCTTGGGCCTTCAATCAGCCGATTGGCAGCTGGGACACGTCTGCGGTTACTAATATGAGCTCAATGTTCTTGAGCGCCAGAGCCTTCAATCAGCCCATTGGTAGCTGGAATACCAGCTCGGTCACCAATATGTTCTTTATGTTTTACGGCGCCAGGGAATTCAATCAGCCCATCGGTAGCTGGGATACATCCGCTGTTATCACTATGTTGGGGATGTTCAACAACGCCAGAGCCTTCAATCAGCCCATCGGGAGTATAGGAACTATAACCGCCCTTTTCCGCGAATTCCAGCGGTATCCGGTGCCGTGTCAGCTGACGTTTGACACCGATTGCAACACGCAGCGGGCCGGATTTCGCCCGATTCCGGCCAGCCTTCGCCAATCGGAAGGGAAAGCGATCCCATTTGGCCGGCATGGGGCCGGCTCTGGACGAGCGCCGCCGCACCGCGCTCGGCTCAAGCGCGATCTGAAT
>PXBT01000206.1 GCA_003566815.1 Caldisericota bacterium | reverse complement strand
CCACTCCACTGCCAGCTCTCATCATCGAGTTTTCCTCGTGGAAGTTATGGGCGGAGGGACTGGATGGATTGGTCTGATGGGAGGACTTTCCGGTGGAGCTGATTTGATTCTGATTCCCGAAAAAACCTATACCCTGGATGAAATTCATCAGCATATCCGCGCCAGACAATCCAGCGGCAAGGAATTTTCCATCATTATCGCCTGCGAAGAAGTAGCTCCTCCTCTGGAAAACCATTGCTTTGAAGAAAAAAATATGCATATCATAGATTACCTTTATGAAAATATCTGCGCCCAATGTCCTTTTGAAGTCAGAAAGCTGGTATTGGGCCATCTTCAACGCGGAGGACGCCCCACCGTATCTGATAGAATATTGGCCACCCAATTGGGGGTTCATGCTGTTGAAATGCTTCGCAAGGGAGATATAGGAAAAATGTCCAGCATTTATGAAGGTAAGCTCGATGCTATCAAGCTTTCTAAAATCGTCGAACGAAAAAAAGTCGATTTGGAGATGTTGGAAACCGCAAAAATATTTTATTGACAGTCTATAAATAAAAAAGGAGACTTTAATGAATCAAGGCAAAAAAGAAACAAAAGCTACTCGATTTGGTTATTCCGATGCTTTGCTGGAGCTTGCCCAAACCCATCCCGAAGTGGTGGTAATGGATGCAGATTTGTCCAAATCCACCACTACTAAAAGATTTTCTGATCAACACCCCGAACGCTTTTTTAATGCAGGCATCGCAGAACAAAATATGCTGGGAATTGCAGCAGGTTTGTCCCTTACAGGAAAAATTCCCTTCGTTTCGACTTATGGAGTCTTTGTGGCAGGTAGAGCTTATGATCAAATTCGCACTACCATCTGCTATTCCAGGCTCAATGTTAAAATTGGCGGAGCTCATGGAGGTATCTCCGTGGGTCCCGACGGAGCAACTCATCAGGCATTGGAAGAAATCTCCATGATGCGATCTCTACCTGAAATGACAGTGCTGGTACCTTGCGATGTCCATGAGACCAAAAAAGCCACCCTTGCCGCCGCCCATATTTCAGGACCAGTTTATATTCGCTTTGGAAGAGAGGCAGTGCCTATAATTACACAAGAAGACAGTCCCTTTGAAGTGGGCAAAGGGGTGCAGATTTGTGATGGCAATGATTTGACCATTATTGCATGTGGCACGATGGTTAGCGAAGCTATTGATGCCTCCGAGGCTCTTGCAAAAGAGGGCATCAGCGCAAGAGTTATCAACATTCACACTGTTAAACCCATCGACAAAGACATTATACTAAAATCAGCCAAAGAAACAGGAGCCATAGTAACCGCAGAAGAGCACCAGCTTATGGGCGGATTTGGTTCTGCTGTGGCTGAAGTAATTGTAACCCATCATGCTGTGCCTATGGAAATGGTGGGCATTGATGATACTTTTGGAGAGTCAGGAAGTCCCGAGGAACTCATGAAAACTTATCATCTCACTTCAGATGATATTATGGAGAAAGCCAAAAAAGTCTTACAACGAAAATCCTAAAGTAAAAAAATTTCAACAAAAAAAAAGGGGGGGCTTGAGCCCCCCTTTTTTTTATCATTTTTACAATTTTTTATGTTGCAGGGAAATTGATAGTAATTCTTTGCTGAGTGCCTTCCCAGTCAACGCTTGCCCCCAGGCTCTCCGAGATAAAACGAATTGGAACCAGGGTTCGACCTCCAATAATGGTGGGAGGGGCATCCAACATAACAGGTTCGTCATTGACCAAACCTGTGGTAGCGCCAATGCGAAGAATAACCACCTTGCCATAAAGGGTAAGGGTAATTTTTTGCTCTGTTCCTTCCCATTCAATTTCTGCTCCCATTGCTTCTCCTACAAATCGGAGAGGCACCATGGTGCGGTTATTGATAATTCTTGGAGCTACATCCAATTGCACCGGTACTCCATTAATTTCAGCCTGATCTCGACCAATAAAGAGTACAATCAACTTTCGTTCAGGATACACAATATAATGCTTGACTTCCGCTATGTTGCCCACTCGGTCTTTGGCTTGAACAATAAATTCATTTATGCCCCGGGTAAGAAAGACCATTTTTGCGAAGGTGCCATTGGGCGCCAACTGTACTTCTTCTCCATTGATGGTAACTTCAGCCTCGAGATCATCCACTTGTCCCATAATGTAGTCATTAGGGTCTGCACTTAATTTATAGTTTTCAGAAGTAATAGTGAGTCTGGGAGGAGTAGAGTCCAGATGAAGAATAAAAGTGGTCACTTCATTGTTGCCCACATCATCTGTGGCATCTATTTCAATCTCATTTTCACCCTCTTCAAGCTCAAGCTCCACTTCAAATATTCCATCAGCATCGATCTCGGCATCTTTCCCCTGGATAATAAGGATGGCAGTGGGCTCCGTCTCTCCTCTAAGGAGATAGTCGGGTTGATTAGTATAGTATTCATCTTCAATTTTTACCATATCATCCTTGAATATTTCCACTTCAGGGGGAGTGGTATCCACTACTACAAACATCACGGGAACTTCTGCATTGCCACCATTGGAAGTAAATAATAATCGCTCTGAATAGTCTCTAAGCTCAAGACCTGTAGTATCCACAGTTATAGTGATGGAGCGGGTACGATCATCATACTCCTCGGGCTCAACTGTAATCCACGGTACAGAAGCTTCCACCGTGCCTTCGAGACCCCGTGCTCCTCGATTGCTAATCTCAAAAGTGAACTCATGAGTTTCGTTGCGCTCAATATCTCCCAGCAAAGCGCGTGAAGGTATGACTTCAAGCTCGGGTATATCAGAGAATACTTGATAGATAGCGGCTTGTCCAATAAAAAAGCAATATTTTCCATACAAAGCAATTCCTCTTGGTCTATCGCCCTGTACATCTTCTCTGTAAACTGATCGTCCACGAGCTGTCATATCAAATATTTGTTTTCGAAATCCCGTATGCCTGTTACTTGAGTCAACATTCCATCCCAAAGTAAAAACATAATCTCCAGCAGCTACCAAAAAATAACGTATATCAACAAAAGGAGCAGGGGTCTCATTGACACTTCTTTCCCACTGCCTTCTTCCTGTTCTTCTATCTAATGCGGTGAGATTTCCATTTTGAGTTATAAAGAGAATATATTCTTCAGTAATTATTGGGTTTGCATGAATTGCAAAGCCTTGAATAGGATGAGTCCACTCTTCAAATCCTGTTTCCGCATCCAGGCAAACGACCATTGCATTAATTTGAGAATAATCTCCAGAATTCATTACTGCATAAACAAAACCATCATCAACCGAGGGTGATCCCAGGAAACCAGTTCCTTCTCCTGCAGAATGTTGCCATTCCAGATAGCCGTCCTCAATATTAAAAGCATAAAGCAAAGCATTGCGTAAGGCTGGAAAAGCACGTCCTGTATTGGCGTCATAATGAAAACTTCCATGAGTTACAAAAACCATGCCATCATATATAGCTACGGTATTATCATCAATTGAGCCACCATTGAGAGGGGCAGACCAAACTTCATAGCCATCTTCAGCGTCCAGACAGTAAACCATTCCTTCGCCATCTATATGGGTAAATTCTATTTCAAAGATGTTGGTAGGCTCTTCTTCAGTCCAAAAAGTGGTTAAAAATAATCTATCCGTTTCCTGATCATAATTTATAGAACTAAAAGAAGCACCATCCACTGTAGAGGCCCAAAGCTCATCACCCGTTTCCATGTCAAGACAATAAACGGTAGTGCTTACACCTTCTCCTCTTGGCCCAAAACCTGTGGTGGTTGAAAGAAAAATACGATAATTATCAGGATCAAGAGCTGGTGAAGTAAACATAAGACCCTGAAAAGATGCTACCCATTCTTCATAAGGATCGCCATCCATAATGTCATAAGCAAATAGCTCCGCTCTTCTGGCTCTTCCATCCATATAAGGCATATACATCATATAATCATAAATCACAGGGGGGCCAGGAAAAAAGCCGGAAGTAGTTTCCCTTTCCCACTCAAAGCCTTCAACAAAGGGGGTGCTCATAATAGATGAAGAAAATGCAGTATTTTGAGCATTGTGGAACCTGGACAACCATGGATCAATGCCATACGGATCGGGCTCATTCATAGACATTGAAGGATTGGGAAAAATTATAAATGAACCTAATATAAACATTGAAACTAAAAAACCTACTATTTTTTTCATTTTTCCTCCAAATAAAACCATATTATAAATACAAAATTGATATATAGCTGAATTATTTTTTTGCTTCAGAGCTTTTGGGGGTGGATTTGGCTTGCTCTGCTGGTTGGGCTGGCTTTTTTTCTTCCTTTTTGGACATCGAGCTTGTGCCCTCAAAGATGGCGTTTTCTTCAATAATAAGCTTGCCTGCTTTGATTTCTCCAGCTACTTTGCCCGTATTGTGAATTTCAAGCTTTTCAGCGCATTGCACGCTTCCATGCAACTCTCCCATAACGGTTAGGTTGCGAACACTTACATTGGCTTCGACATAAGCGCCTTCTCCAATAATTAAATCTGCATTTCCGTTAATTTCGCCTTTAAAGTTACCATCCATCCTTACATTGCCTTCAACTTGAAATTTGCCGTCAATATAAGTTCCTTTTCCAAGAAATGATGTTGATGAAGCTTTCTGGCTGCCTTCCTGCTTGCTTCCAAATGCCATTGTCTTCCTCCTATATGCCTGCTATGGCTGGATGAGCATTTTATTGATCAGCAACTGATAACCAATGGCTGGCTCAGTACTGCATGGTAAAAGACCTACATAAGCAATAACCTGACCTTTGCTGATCTCCTGTCCTTCATAGACCAGCACATTCTTGCAATGCAAGTATCGGGTTAAAACTTCTTTTGATGAGTCAGAAGGGTGCTCAATCTCTACAATATAAAAATCCGGGTGACTCATTTCCCTGATGGAAGCAACTTTTCCTGTGGCTGTTGCATGGATAAGTGTTCCTACGGGAGCACTCATGACAATGCCTGGACCCTGGATAATACCATTGACATCAATCATTTTCCCTTTGATGGGATATCCCGAGGGAGTTCTGTTCATAAGTTCCTGATAGCTTTTCTGACGCTCCTGGGATTCAAGAATTTCAAGTTGAGTTTTTTCACTGGTTTGCTCTGATGCGGAAGCAGGATAAGAAGCAGGACGCTGATGGTGATTGTGTTGAAAAATATCTGCAAAAGTTTGGTTGGAGTGGGGTATTCTGAGGCTTGTACGAATTTCGGTATCCATTTGAGCGCTTTGGGCCAGAAATTTATCTGCCAGATCTATTTCTGTTTTGAGTCTCATGATGTCAATCCGAGTCTGTACCCCATCATTGGATATTTGATTGATGGATGAAGAGTTGACGGAATAATCATAAAGAAGCGCATAGACTTGATCTCGATAAAAGATATATCGCGCAGAAATAAACCAACCAAAAGAAATAAGAAGGATTAATGAAACAGCAAAAACCATTTTTTTAGGTCTGTCCAACTTAAATTCGATCGTTTTGCCGTGACGAGAAGGAACAAAAAGTATTTTTCCTGAACTGTGAGGCTTCATCGAGACATCCTCCCTTCGCGATAAAATACTTCAGGGTCCACCGTGCGATCATGCACATGAACTTCATAGTGAAGGTGAGGACCTGTAGCAGTCCCTGATCTGCCCACTCTGGCAATAATGGAACCCTTGGTGACATAGTCGCCAACATTTACCAATACTTCAGAGCAATGAGCATATAAGGTGGATATCCCATCGCGATGATATATGCGCACCACATTGCCATATCCTCCCAGCCACCCCGTTTGCACTACTCGACCTTCGGCAGCGGCCATGATAGGGTAGCCATGTCGAGCTCCAATATCTACCCCCGCATGGAAAAGGAAAACTCCATGCACCGGGTGTCTTCTGTATCCATATCCTGAGCTGATGCCTCCTGGCACCGGCCAAACATCGGGAGTTTGGTTGAGTCTTGTTTCATAAATTTCTGCAGATTCTTTTGCTATCAACAGGTTATCGATACGATGATCCAGGTTTACGGATTGCTCCAAAGCTCTTTCTTTTAGCGTGAGTGTATCAATCAGGCTCAATTGAGAATGACTGTAAAATCCAAGATTTCTTCGATTGCGACCTGGTTGAAAAATAAAATTTTCGACATCAAGGTTAAGAGGCTTTAACTTCAAGGTCTCGCGTACTTCTTTATCCTCCATGGAAATATAAGACATTTTTTCCTTGTTTTTGCTCATTAAGGGGCGAATGTCTTCAATTACCTGTTGTATGGCATAGAGCTCTTCTGACATTATAAGCTGCTTTTCTTCCATCGAAAAGCTGTTCATTTTGATGTATTCGGTGCGAAGTTGGGTAAAATGCTGAAAAAATTGATAACCAAGAATGAGGGCGGCAATCAGACACAATGATAAAGCATAAATGATAAATGAAGGAATAAAAAAAGACCTCGTATTCCCTCTAATCGGGATATAAACAATAGAAAATCCCTTATCTTTGCTCTTTATCATCCAACTCCATCCATCGTAACATTCTTATATATCATTAAAATAAAATTCACCGTTTTGTCAACTCCCCCTAAAAATGGATTAGGGGGAGCATTAAGCTCAGGAAACAGCTCCCTGGCTTATTCCATAGTTATGCATTCCAATGGGCAAGACTCTGCGCAACTGCCACAGCCATCACATACATCAGGCTTTGCCAGAACAGCGATGTCGTCTTTTAGCTCAAGTGCATCGACGGGACAGGTATCAATACAAATACCACATCCAGTGCAACAGTCAGCAGAAATTTTTGGTTTTGCCATACTTTTTTCCTCCTAAAATATGCTTCCTTTTTTATACCTTTTTCTTATTTCATTTCAATATGCAGCTTGCTATTTTTTAACTATCATCATTTCTGAACAGCGCTGGTATTGTTGCAAGCTTTTTTTGCTCTATAGTCTTCAATCGCTTTTTTAACAGCATCAATACCCAGATTTGAGCAATGCTCCTTTTGAGGAGGAAGACCCCCAAGCATATTGGAAACATCTTTATGGGTCATTTCCATAACTTCCTGAATTTTTTTTCCCTTTATCATCTCGGAAACCATGGAAGATACTGCAATAGCTGCGCCACACCCAAAGGTCTGATAACGAGCATCAACAATGCAGTCATCTTTCACTTTTAAGTAAAAGGTCATCATATCGCCACAAACAGCATTGCCAACCTCTCCAACTCCATCCGCATCTTCTATTACCCCCACATTTCGTGGCTTTCTAAAATGATCCAGAATGATTTCATTATACATGACGATCTCCTTCTTTTGATGCTCTGTACAACGGAGACATTTGTCGCAAATCTCTTGCCACATCAGCCAATACTTGCACAAAAGCATCGATATCTTCTTGTTTGTTGTGTCTGCCCAGGCTTATCCGCAAGGAGCCCTGAGCGCATAGGACATCTGTGCTCATAGCTTTAAGCACATGGGATATTTTCAGATTATGCGCGCTGCAGGCAGAACCTGTTGAAACCGCAAAACCTGCATCATCCAGGCGAAGTAAAAGAGCTTCTCCTTCAACATAGGGAAGAGAAAGATGAACATTTCCTGGCAAACGATTTTTCAAATCACCATTAATGTAAGCTTCAGGAATCTGGTGAAGAATTTTATTTATTAAATCGTCTCTTAATGTGGAAATGCGTGGAACAAATTCATCCATTTCCTGCAGGGCTATTTCACAAGCTTTTCCCAATCCTGCAATGCCTGGAGTATTGTAGGTGCCGGACCTTTTGCCCTGCTCATGTTCTCCTCCATCCAGTAACGGCAGAAGGTTGGTCCCTTTTCTGACAAACAGTGCTCCGATGCCTTTGGGGCCATAAAACTTATGTGCTGATATAGACATAAGATCCACTCCCAGATCCTTAACATCCACCGGCATATTGCCCACAGCCTGCACAGCATCAGAATGCAGAAGCACTCCTTTGCTCCTGGTTATCAGACTTAATTCCTTCAAAGGCTGTATAGTTCCAACTTCATTGTTGCCAAGCATCACGGAAACCAACAAGGTATTCGGTGTGATCATGGATTCCAGCTCTTCCACTTTCACTATGCCTTTATTGTCAATGGGCAGAAAGGATAGTGTAAATCCTTCCCGAGCAAGGGACTGGGCTGTTTTTAAAACTGCCGGATGCTCAATTGGCGAGGTAATGATGTGGCGCTTTTTACTGCTTCTCGCCAAGCCTTTAATAGCAAAGTTATTGGATTCCGTGCCCCCGGAAGTAAAATAAATTTCTTCGGGTTGAGCCTGAACAAGCTGAGCCAATTGATTTCGTGACCATTCCACTACCTGATATGCTTTGATGCCTTCCAGATGAAGGCTTGAAGCATTGCCATAATGCTCGCTAAAAAAAGGCAGCATATGCTCCAATACCCTGCGGTCCACCATTGTTGTTGCAGCATTATCAAAATATACTCTTTTATTTTCCATCGTTAGCTCCCTGTTGAAAGAATCTCCATCCAAAAACTTCCCAAAAATTCTACTGATTCGGTCTCAATTTTCAATACATCCATTGAGTGAAAAGAATATCCATCCTGCAGAAAACCTCTAAATCCTGTCAGATATCTTTCCTGCTCAGCTAAATAACCTTCGAGATTTAAAAATCGTTCATTCAATGGAAGATGCTCTCTTGATCGCATGACTTCATCAAGAAACATTATCTCATCATGGCCCTGAGCACTGAAAAATCCTGGTTTTTCATTGAATCGTTTCACATAGCTCTGATAAAATTGACTTTGAACAAACTCTTCTTTTTCCGAATAAAAAGAAAGCATGACAAAAGTTTGATCAAAGAGCTCTCTGTGATTTTCAAGATCCTCTTTCATGGGCATGTGTTGAAAAACTATAATGGAGGCTATTTGCAAAACTTCTCTTGCTATCTTTAGCATATCGCGATAATGCGATGGGTCTCCCGCAATAAATACAACTTCAGGCTCGGCTCTTTCCAACCTTGACCAGCTTACTTGCCAGTCTGCCGGCCGTTCAAAGGAAGAGTAAGTTTCTTCAATCATGGTAGCGCCAATCAATCGACCTTCCCCAAGAAATCCAAGAGCACACTGAGTGCTGGGGATCAATGCTACATCGCTAATAACTGCCAAACGATTTTTTTTCATCATATAAAAGAAATACAATGCCGTCAATTGGCCTAATTGCATGGGGTTTTGCCTTAATACTGCAGTGTATGAAGATGGAGACTCATTTATTAATTCAGCATCATATGCATTGGCAATAAAGGGTACCCCCCTGATTTGTGCTATATGCTTACCAATTTGAGCATTTTCTGCAGAAAAAGTTCCCAGCAACAAGTGAACATTATCCTTATCAATCAAGCTGCGAAAAGCATTGGCAGTTTTTTCCGGACTGTTGATGGTATCCATGGTTTTGATCCAATAGTTACTTTTGTTTTCCTGTCGAAGGAGATCCAAAGCCAATCTCCTTCCCTGATCGAGTTGACGGGTAATATCTGCCAAAGGGCCACTTTGATCCTCGGCAATGCCTATGCGCAATATATAAGCGGATCTGCATGAAAAGAACAGATTTGAGCATAAAAAGATGATGACAAGGATAGAAAAAAAACGAATTTTAATGACTTTCCAACCTGATAATAGGGATATAAAAAAAATCAACTGCATGTTCAAAAAATTCAGCAGAAGGCTGTTCAAAAGGATCTGCAGGAGATTGAGTGATGAGTGCCCAATCTGCAACACAAACTGTAAGTTGATGATAAAAAAACTTGATTGCCTCTGAAAAAGAATGCAAAAACAGGTTCATTGGGTTGACCACTTGAATTGATGTTTCATCAAGTTCGTTTTCCATAGCTTCCGCTACCAGGCGCAGCATCATTGAAATATTGTTTTCATTGGCATGATGAGGATCAAATGCTTTAAGCTTGCCATGGACATGCTGCAGGTCTGATGCATCTATGGCAGTAGCGCTCATCAAATCATCATAATAGTCCAGCAACCTTATATTAAACTCATCAATAGTCAATTCAATGTTACCTTGATAAAACAAATCCATCATCGTGAGCATGGAGGATAAATCATTTATCATTTGTTCTTCATCTGCTGAAGAAATACCTTTTTGACTTGCAAGATCCAAAAAAAATGAATTATCTCTGGTCAACTCATTGCCAATTGCATTTTTCCAGGAGCTGAAAGCTGGATGAACAACCGATGTTTCCATTGAAACTTGTTCATGGAACAATTCAGCATCCAGAGCATCTTGCGCCCATGTTCTATAATCTTCCAATAATGTTTCCCAAAGAACTATCAGTGAAGCGAAATCTTCCGGTTCCGTTGCGGGCAATAAAGCATTCATGTCCTCAATACGTTGTTGATTGGTTTCATTGATGCTTTTCAATGCAAGAGAAATATTTTCAAACTCCTCTTTTAATGCCTCGTTGTTTATAGTTTCTGTTGCAGAAGAATGATAAAGATGAATATAGGTTGCATTAATCATTCGCCCTCTGCGTCCTATATGAGCATATGGGTAAACATTTGAAAAGAAAAAATGCGGAGAAGGCATGTTGGATATTTGAAAGAAACCACTTACGGGATGATCAAGAGGGTTATTGCTCCATAAAAAAGTATCAGGAACCACTACTTGCTCCATTTGAGTAAAAGCCTGATGAGAGGGTTTATTCATATTTAATATGTGATCCCCTGCAAGCATGGCATTCCTGAGCAAAATACTCCGGGTGTCTTTTTCAAAGGTTTCAGGGATGAGTCCTGGATCTTCAAAATTATCCGTGATAGTTTGCATTTTACCATGGTAGCTGGAAAATTTGGTATGATAACTCGAAGAAGAAAACAAGATTGAAACTGGATCATGCCCTTCTGAGGCAGTTTCCACCACATTGGCTGCATCCCTGAATATCTTCAGTGTATTTTCGATACAATGTGCCAGCAGGATATACTCATGCGCAAGGCTCAACTGACTCACCGGCAAAGTTTGCGAAGAATAAGCGGCCGCCTGAGCCATGCAAACACTGTCTGCAACCTGCCTGAATCGGATACGGCGCTCAACTCCCTGTCCAAGTTGCACTACTGTCAGCCCCACTACTATGACCAACAGCAACAAAACAGAAAACAACACCGTAGCCTGCCCTTCCAAATTAATCAAAAATTTGATTGCATTAGTCCTCTTCATGTTAAACATAATAATAGTTTGTATTAATTTTTTTTCAATGATTTTTATACTTAAAAATAATCATTTACTTCATCTTCCATTCGTCTATAATGCTACTGTATTGTATAATTTATTAGCAATAAAGGGCATATTTACGGTTCTTTATCAGGAAATGCAATTTATTGCAAGGGTGAGGTGATCATGGAAGCATTGGAAAGAAGAAAAAAAGCATTATCTCTGCTCAACGAGCATAAGCCTTTATTTAAGCCTTTTGAACAATATCCAGCTGATATTGACCAGCAATATCTTTTTGATTTTTCTCGTCAAATTCGCAAGGATATCATATTAAGCACTTTCGCCGCAGGATCCGGACACCCCGGAGGATCTCTTTCATCTACTGATATGATGAGCTGTCTTTTTCTCCATCATCTGACGCATAGACCCTCCCGGCCCAAATGGGAAGACAGAGACTATGTCATTTTTTCCAAGGGACATGTAAGCCCCCTGCTTTATTCACTATATGTGGAAACAGGTTACTATGAACGAGAACTGCTTGCCTCCTTTCGATCTTTTGGTTCTCCTTTTCAAGGACATCCTGCATCAACAAGATTGGAGGCAGTGGAAGTCAGCTCCGGATCCCTGGGGCAGGGATTGTCTGTTGGAGTGGGCATAGCTCTGGGCTTAAAGCAACAGGGCAAAAATAATAAAGTTTTTGTGCTTTGTGGCGATGGAGAATCACAGGAGGGTCAAATCTGGGAAGCAGTAATGGCAGGAGCTCACTATCATCTCGACAACCTGATCCTGTTCTTTGATTACAACGACCTTGAAATAGACGGCTGGGTGGAAGATGTAATGGGAATAGCTCCAGTAAAAGACAAATTCAAGGCATTCAACTGGATACCCTTTGAAGCAAATGGGCATGATTTTAATGAAATCAACGAAGCTATCAGCAATGCCAAAAAACAGACCGATCGACCCTCCGTCATTATAGGCAAAACCATCAAAGGCAAAGGAGTCTCCTTTATGGAAAATGAAGCTGACTGGCATGGAAAAGCTCCCAGTTTGGACCAAACGCTCACAGCATTGAAAGAAATTGATGCTTCATCAAATTTGTAAGGAGTAAGTCGTGACTACACTTAAAAAAACCCCTCTCTATGAAACACATTTACAATCAGGTGCTCACATGGTGCCTTTTGCGGGATTTGAAATGCCCATGATGTTCAGCTCCATGATTGAAGAACATCAAAGCGTACGCTCTTCTGCAGGACTTTTTGATGTCTCCCACATGGGTGAAATTGAAATATCCGGGAAAGATGCTGTAGCTTTTACCAACTATCTAATCTGCAATCGTACCACTGATATGAAGGATGGTGATATTCGATATTCCCCGATGTGTTATCCAGATGGTGGACAGGTGGACGATCTGCTGGCTTACTTTTTTAATGAAGAAAAAATGCTTCTGGTGGTTAATGCCACCAATATTCAAAAAGACTTGAATCATATCCTTGGCATTCAACAACAACGAAAAGATCTTGAAGTCAGGGTTGAAAACTGCTCTGACCAGTTTGGCCAGATTGCATTCCAGGGACCAAAAGCTGAGGAATTGCTCCAGGAAATTGCTGAAGAGGACCTGTCACAGCTAAAATTCTTTAAGTTCAAATCCATGCCCATTGCAGGAATCAAAACTATAACATCACGCACTGGGTACACCGGGGAAGATGGATTTGAAATACTTTCGGATAACTTTGAAGGATTGCAAAAGATATGGAACCTTCTTGCAGAAAAAGGCGGACCCAGGGGAGTAAAACCTTGTGGACTGGGCTCCAGAGATACTTTAAGGTTTGAAGCAGGATTATGGCTGTACGGCAATGATATAGATGAACATATTACCCCGTTGGAAGCAGGACAACACTTTGCTGTAAAATTGGACAAGGATTTTGTGGGAAGAGATGCTTTGCTAAAACAAAAAGAAAGTGGTATAGAGCGCACCCTTGTTGCCATGATTCTGGAAAACAAGCTTATTCCTCGGCACGGCATGGAAATCTTTCATGAAGATAAACCTGTTGGATTTGTTGCTTCGGGTGGCTTTTGCCCTGCTATACAAAAAGTTGCCTGTATGGGTTACCTGCCTCCTGATTTAAATCAAACAAGCCATAAGGTTTCTATCTCCATTCGAAAAAAAACGGAAACTGCAACGATAACCTCCAGACCCTTTTACAAAGGAACTTCGGGCAGAAAAGATCGGCGTTAATCATGTGCAAGAATAAGATAATCAAAGGAGCATAAAATTATGAAGATTTCTGTTAGAGCTCAAAGTTGCACCGCTGAAGGTGCTTTTGAAGTATTAGCCAAAGCCAAGGCTCTGGAAAGGGAAAAAGGTATTAAAGTTATTCACCTTGAGATAGGTGAGCCTGATTTTGATACTCCCTCAGGTATTATTGATTCCTGCAAGGAAGCATTGGATCAGGGACACACCCACTATACTCCTGCTGCTGGAATACCAGAGTTAAGAGAAGCTGTTGCCCAATATCTCACCAGACATCGGGGTGTTGATTTTGATCCGCAGGATATCTTAATCAGCACTGGAGGAAAACTATTAATTTTTGCCACCTGTATGACTTTTCTTGAAGAAGGCGATGAAGCTATTTATCCTGATCCGGGATACCCTCCCTATCGTTCAGCCATACGCCTGGCGGGAGGTCACCCTGTACCTCTTCCCCTCCTGGAGGAAGACGATTATCGAATTGATGTTGACCGACTTTCCAAGCTTATTACTCCAAAAACAAGGCTCATCATTCTTAACTCTCCGCAAAATCCGACAGGAGCCTTGCTTAAAAAAGATGATCTTGAAAAAATTGCTGAAGTCATAAAAGATTCCAATGCTATTGTTTTTTCTGATGAAATCTACTCTCACCTTATATATGGCAATAATGCAAAACATGCTTCCATTGCTACGATCCCAGGAATGAAAAATCGAACGGTATTGATGGACGGAATGTCAAAAACCTACGCCATGACAGGTTGGCGATTGGCTTATGCTGCTGTTCCAAGAGAATACTTTACTCCTATGCAAAAAATTATTAACAATACAGTTTCCTGCACCCCTACCTTTGTGCAATATGCAGGCATCCATGCTCTACTGGGAGACAACCCTGAAGTTGCCATTATGAAAGAAAAGTTTGCAAAAAGAAGAACGCTGATGACCAGGCTTGCAGGCGATATCCCAGGCTTTAGCGCAAAAGAACCTGATGGAGCTTTTTATCTCTTTGTCAATGTTAAAGATATTTTAAGCAAATATCAGCTTTCCTCCAAAGCTCTTGCAGATCATTTGCTTTACCAGGCAGGCGTGGCTTGTCTTGGTGGCAGTGCTTTTGGAGATACGGGAGAGGGTTACCTTCGTTTTTCCTATGCCAACTCCAGCCCTAATATCGAGGAAGCTATGGATCGAATTAAAAAAATTATCGTTAAAGATTTTCCTTTATAAAAAATTTGAGGAGGGCTTGATGTTTGATCGCTGGTCAAAAGTAATTTTTTCGGTTTGGTTGATTATGTTTTCTCTGGGTCACTTGCCAACTTTTGCTATGAATCCCATTATGTTGGCAGTATTGGCTACCCTTTATTTCATCCTTGTAATGATGGGAACGATTGAAAAAAAGAAGGATTAGCAGTATACAAAAAACCCTGATTGTATCAATTAATACGATACAGTCAGGGTTTTTTGTTTATTTAAAAAATTTTGGCGGAGAGGGCGAGATTCGAACCCGCGGAGCAATTTTCATCACTCACTCGCTTAGCAGGCGAGTGCCTTCAGCCACTCGGCCACCTCTCCGTTTCATGAACCTTATAATAAGGTACCTTAAATCATTGCAGTGTCAAGAACTCAGCAAGAAATATAAGTTTTTGGCGCATCTTCCCAAAGATCTTCAAGGCTGTAACGCTTTCTTTCTTCAGGGTGAAAAATATGCAACACCACATCACCGTAATCCAAAACAATCCATGCAGATTCATGCGAATCAGGATAAAACAGGGGTCTGATGCGATATTGTTTCATTTTTTGATAAATCAACTGTATGATTGCATTGCTCAGGATAGTATTATCTGAACTGCATAAGATAAAATAATCTGCAATAGTTGTCACATCCGACATTTTCATGATCATAATATCTTCCGCTTTCAATTGCTTGAGGATGTCCACAATCGTCTCTCGTTTTTCTTCCGTGTTTATGGTTTTTTTCATGAAGTCTGACCCACACTCCTTTCACATGAATACAATTGATGTTTATAGATATAATCCTCCACAGAAGCAGGCACCAGGTATCGAATGGACTTGCCCTGTCTCAGATAATCGCGTATCAGTCTTGAAGATATTTCAAGCAAAGGAATTTGCATAAAATGAATCCTTGTTTTTGCAAGTGGCCATTGCTCCATTAGCTCTTTAAACTCTTTCAAGGCGTATTGGGGTCTTGAGCCTGCTATAAACTGACTCAGATGCAGCAACTCTTCAGGCTCTTTCCATTGAAGAATGTCTCGAACGGCATCAGCTCCCGTAATAAAAAAAAGCTCATGGGTCTGTGAAGGATATTTTTTTCTAAAAGTCTTGAGGGTATGTATGGTAAAGGTGGGTTGATCCTGCTCTGCTTCATGGGAAGAAAGTGAAAAATGTGGATGATCATTAATTGCCAGCAAAGTCATTTCCATTCGATAAACAGAATCCACAGGTAGTTCTGCTTTGGGATAACCAGGTTGACCCGTAGGCATAAAAATAACTTCCTGCAGTTGAAAACAAACACGAGCTTGCTCCGCTAAAAATAAATGTCCTGTATGAATAGGGTTAAATGATCCCCCCATAATCCCTATCCTTTTTTTGTAAGGCAATATCTTCATGTCCAATGCAACCTTTTGCCTGAGATCTCGACCATATCCCCTTTTTGGAGTCCATGTTGCCTGAGTAATTTTTCCAGCTGATATTTCTTGAAAAGTCGATTAATATATCGCAAACTTCCTGGATGATGCAAATCACTCGCAGATATGATTCTTTCAAGCTCATTGCAGTGTACTTGATATAGATGTTCATCCAATTTTTCAATTTTGACGGGTTGTTCATCAAGTGTATATAAAGCATAGTCTCTTGTCTCCAAAGGAACAGAAGGAAGCATCTCTAACTGTTCCGATAGAAAAAGCATCAGACTATCCAAAGCAATACCTTCTTTTCCTGAGATAAAGAAAAAAGGATGAGAAAGCTTTTTAAACCAATCCTCCATCCTGTCTTTGTTGGATTGACCCCGGAGAGTATCTATTTTGTTGCCTCCTATGACCCAAATTTTTTCTTTTATTCGGGGGTGATAGTAGGTTACTTCCTTGAACAAAGTTTCCAATTGATCCTTGATGAGATCTATATGTTCCTGATCCAAATCAAGTAGAAACAAAAGCATTCTGCATCGCTCAATATGCTTTAAAAAACGAATTCCGAGCCCCTTTCCTTCAGAAGCTCCTTCAATAATACCTGGGATATCTGCAACTGTAAAAGGAGCTTTTAAAGGGATTTGGTGTATGCCTAATTGTGGATAAAGTGTAGTAAATGGATAATCACCAATCTTGGGATCTGTTCTGCTTATTTTTCCAAGTAAAGTGGATTTGCCTGCATTGGGAAAACCGACCAGGCCGACATCAGCTAGAACTTTAAGCTCAAGAAATAACTGCTTCTCTTCCCCTTTTTCTCCTATTTCAGCCAATCTTGGCGATTGATTCAATGAATGCGCAAAGGATGAATTTCCTT
>PXBT01000006.1 GCA_003566815.1 Caldisericota bacterium | reverse complement strand
GTAAACGGCAAACTAATTCATTATAAAGATACCATTATTGCGTTTACCAGCTCTATGGCGTATGGAATCCATCAGGATACTGGAAGCATAGAATGGATTATCCCTTTTGAAGAACTTATTGATGAAGCAGATCCTGTTTCCTTTTATGCTACGAATGCTAATAACGAGGGTTTTTTGATGTCTTCAACCCAGAGACCTGTAGAGCAAAAGCAGTTTTTTATCACATGGTCGGGTAAGGTCCAGACCTATGAAGAAAACATGCAATCCTTCAATTCCATTAATTATTACTCCAGCAAAACTTTGCCCTATGTTTACGATATCAATGGATTTAAAGTCGAATTGATGGAAGAGGGTTACAGGCTTCAGAAAGAAGGATCCAGCCATCTAGTCCCATACCCTTTTGAAGATGAGTTCAAAGAAAACTATCTTCGTACCCAGCTTTTCCACTATTCATATCAGGATAAAATCGTGCTTTTCTTTCGTCCTTTTGGTCGAGGAAATCAATTAGGTGGTTGTATTATAGTGATGAGAGCACTGTCAAGGAGGAGATAAGTTGCTGAGAAAAAATCAACCAACAATGTTAAGCAGATAAGGTAAACCCATGAACCCTGTACAAAGAGAGCAAAGTATCAATACTTTGCTCTCTTTGTACAGGGGGGCTTGTGCTTAAATTTAATGCTTGTCAGATTCCGTCTTGAATGAGACATGGGGTGGATGAATTTTATTTTTATTCAAGATATTCAATCAATCTGGACTTTAACTCTGATTCATTCTTTGTCTCGCACTCCCAGATGCATAAAACCTGCCAACCTTTTTGAAACAATTTTTCCCTGTTTCTGCTATCCCTTTCTTTATTATCTTCTCTTTTTGCTTTCCAAAAATCTGCATTTGTTGTGGGTTTTACGCTGCCATATTTACATGAATGCAAATGCCAAAAACACCCATGCACAAATATGACTTTCTTCATTCGGGGAAACACCAGATCAGGCTTTCCAGGAAGGGTATCAACATGCAGCCTGTATCGAAAGCCCATGCTGTGAACCATTTTTCGAACTTTCAATTCGGGGCTGGTGTTTTTATTGCGAATATGTGACATGCATCGATGTCTTTGCTCAGATGTCAGCACATCAGCCATCTTCAGAGTCCCAGCCTGGTCTTGACAGTATTGACAAAGCCCTGGATGGATAAAAGCTCCATTCCTTTAACTGTGGGGAACATACCATGAAGGTTTTTGGGCACAATCAGTGTTACATTCGAATCACGCATTTCTGTAATTTGGTTTGCAGATATACCTTTCTGAAGTGTAAGAATATATTTTTTTGTGACTCTTCCCGCTTCTTTTGTAACCTGTCTCCAGCGATCCTTGCATGTTGTCTTCATGCCTACCACAAAAAGATGCTCTTCAGGCCAGCTTGGGTTTTCATACTCAGCTTTTCCTGGTATCAACACATCAGGTTGGCCATCAACTTTGGGTCGGGTATCGAAAGGTATATTGGCATCGTGAAAAAGAAACCCGACATGATTCTCAAGAGCTCGACCTGCTCTTGACTTTCTTCTGTTCAGCATTCTGGATGCTGTGGCAATAAATTCATCCACCGATTGGAATGGGTGCATTATATCATTCAGGCAAAATTTCTTTTCCATCATCTGAAAAAAAGAATACTCATTTTCCATCAACAGCATCAACTTCTTGTCCAATTCTTTGCGAGCAAAGGTTTTTATGCAAGACACAATGGCTTCAAGTGTTTTTGCTGAAATTGTGGCTGTGTCAGGAAAATCAACGAGTTGTTTGATATATGAATCAAATTTATCATGGATGCAATTGGATTCCTTTTCAGCAAACTGATCGGATTCTTCATACAGCCCCCATGTGTTTATGATTTCCACTCCGAGGCCAGCCTGTATGTCTGCGATATCTTCATTCAGGCTGACCATATACGCATGAAATAATGCATCTCCCGTCCTGACCAGAACCAGCAAATCACCAACATTATCAGCAGTGAGCCAGGGAAAGCCTCTTCCAAAACCAGTCAGCCTGTATTCACTTCGAGTTTTTTTGCCATACCATTTGATGGTTGAATCTGTTCCATATTCATTCTGCCATAGAACTTTAACCTGAATGGTGAAATTTTCTTCATCCTTTGGAGGAAAATTGGGCAACAAAACACGATGCGCAGATTTTGGAAGATAAAATCCACATTGATGGCTCCCGGTCAATCCTGCATCATTGGGAGAAACAAATTTGAGCAGGGCATTTTTATGACGAATAGCATCATTCAAGGCAAGATCAGCTATTTCGGATGGCATGATGAAATTTCCTCCTTTCCGCAGGATAAACTTATCGATGAAGAAGAAATTCTGAATTGTGACAACCCCTTCATTTCAATATGGTTTCGAAAAACAGCTATGACCTGCTTAGCTATATCCGCTGCGATTTGTGGCACCAAAGCATTGCCAAACTGCCGATAAGCCTGTGTATCTGATACAACAATGGGCAATTCATCGGGAAATCCCATCAAGCGTGCACACTCACGGGGTGTGAGTCGCCTCGGATTTTTTCCCGTTTGAGGAATTAAAATTTCAGATCCATCCTTATAATAACGCGCACTCAAAGTTCGGCTGATACCATTGGGATCTGCAAGGCCATACCCAAACCCATTTCCTTTTGCCTTGTGGCGTGCTGCATACTCTTGTAAATAATTCCAAAGATGATTTGAAAGAGTGTACCTGTCATCACATTTGCTCTCAAGTATGTCGGATAATACAGGTTTTTTCCCTCCCGGGGGAGACGGAAACTTAAAAGAAAGAGGATAATCAAACGCTTTCCTGTCAAAGCAAACGATAAAAATACGTTCTCTGTGTTGTGGCACATAATCACTCGCGTCCATGACTTTGAAAAATACTTCGTAATCCAATTCTTCAAGGGTCTTCTTGATTGTAATCCATGTGTTGCCTTTATTATGTGAAATCAAGTTTTTTACATTTTCCAGAATTAATGCCAATGGCCTCTTTACCTTAATTATATCTGCCAAATAAAAGAAAAGGTTGCCTTGCGATGCATCTTCAAACCCATCTTCACGACCAAGACTTTTCTTTTTGGAAACACCCGCTATGGAAAAGGGCTGACAGGGAAAACCGGCTGCAAGAATATCATGATTGGGAATTTCATCAGGCGCAATGCTTCTTATATCACCATAGGGCATATCATTGAACCATTCACAATAAGTTTTTTGAGCATAGCGATCCCATTCGCAGGAAAAAACATTCCTTCCCCCCGCCCATTGGAGGCCAAGTCGCATTCCGCCAATACCTGAAAACAAATCAATGAATGTAAAAGGCAGGGGGCCTTCTGAAGGTTGTGCAACTGGGATGCGAAAATCAAAAAGAGTGGGCCGGGGCTCCAAAAAACCATATGATGCTGCAGTTTCAAGAACTTTAATCAAAAACTCTTTCTGTGACAAACGCTTTGAATGTCGCTCATTCTCAATCCAGTCATAAACATCCTCTGGAACATCGCGAATATGAATCTGTCTCTTCATCATTCAACACCTCTGGGTAAATCTGATATCAAAAGTAGCAGATATTCCCGAATCTGTCAACGAAATTTTCTTAAACCATGGAATTATGTTGGGAAAATTTGTTGCGCTATACCGCTATGTTTGGATTTCCGAAGATTTTGCATCATATCATCCTTTTTTAAAAATCCAGACTATATTGTATTCAAAGCAAACCTTAAATCGAATTTTTTCTTGAAATTATTATTTTAGATACCATTATATAATTGTTGAGACCTATTTTTGCATTTGCATATTGATGCTTTCATGTTTTTACAAGATTTTTATTGACAGTATTCAATCATCTTTTTATAATATCCTCATGGATGTTCCATCTTCGTATTCATTAGAGGAAAGCAGGCTCGTACACAGGAAGAACATCACCATAGCAAAGCTTTTGGGTTTTGACAACTGTTTTTCATTATCTACTTTTTGAAGGGAGTTTTTATGAAGCTATTTCGCTGGTTCGTTGCTTTTTGTTGTGTTGTCAGCCTTTGGATCACTGCTTTGCCATTGTCTTATGC
>PXBT01000076.1 GCA_003566815.1 Caldisericota bacterium | reverse complement strand
GGCATATCAGGATCCGTGCAGCATCTCTCAGGCATTCAATCAGCAGAATATATCCTTGCAATCAACCATGATGAATCTGCTCCAATTTTTAAAGTTGCTCACATGGGAATTGTTGGAGATATCAAGAAATTGATGCCTGAATTGCGAAAATGGGTAAGTGCTTTTCTTGAAAAAGAAAACTGATTAATCCAGGCGAAAAATAATAAAAGCTTTTTGAGTTTCTTTGCGTTGCATGTTGATGGTCCTTAGGACGACTACATTAAAGCCAGGATTCAAAAAGCCTGAATAGCCTTCGAAATATCCATCCTCTGCGATGGCTATTTCCTTATTGTTAACAAACAATCGATACCCATTGGTTCTTCCATATATTTTTGCTTGTTCCTGAAGAGTCACATAAGGAATATAATCAACCCTTAAAGCAGGGTATTCCGTGCTTTCAAGATAAGCATCCACAGAAATATCTACTTGACCAGTAATAGTTTGAATCTGAACACTTCCCTGATTAGCTCCTGTTTGCATAAATAGTGGCAAAAGATTGAAATGAAGCAAATATTTACTGGGCTTAATTTCTTCCAGGACTGGGTCAATCCATCTTGCCATGCTTTTTATCTGCAACCGAATTGCATTTTGATTCTTCTCTTCAATGATGGTTGTTTTCATTGGTTTGTCGATCACAGTGATTGAACCAAAATCAAAATTTTTTGGAGAAATGTCAATATTAATTTCCGGACTTTCTCCTGTCTTGAAAGGAAGGCAATAATAATCCCTAATAGTTTTTCGAGAAGAAGATGCAAGAGCATTTCCTCCCCCTTGAATCATCAAAGCATACCCTGTATTGCTTTTTAACAGAGTCATCGGATCGACTATCATTTTTTGATCGGCTGGGAAGTACTCTAATTGAGGAGAAATAACATTTCCATCCTTGTCGAGAATAGAAAAAAGCTTTTCATTAATCGAAGAAACAGACAAAGGCTCTTCAAAACTAATGCTCAACCGATTATCCCGGGGTACATTATCGCTAAAATCCTCAGGATAATGTTTATTTATGCTCAGGCTATCCATCTCAAAAAAAGAAGAGTTGTAAATCTTTTTTGTTTCAAAATTCTGAATAAAACTTGCTATTTTATAGTCATGTAATTTTTCCATATTGGGCAAAGGAAAAGAAAATTCAATGCGGTAGATATGATTGGACGACAAATGCAATCTTAAGCCATCATAATCTGGAAATACTTCCCGTGCAACATAGTTGTGTCTGCGGTTTCTATCAGACATAACATTGTTTTCCATCAGAACAGATAAAAATCGTACATCCAAATCCTGTTCAGTATGATTTTGAATATAGGCTGTAACACTTAGCTGATCTGCTTCTTTTTTTGCATAGGTATATACTCCGGCTAAAGGAGAATGTTGCAAATAATCTTCCACCCATTCAGCCACCCTGGGATAAGATTGATCATCGGCGCCCACAATCTTTTTCTCGCCATTTACTACCAACACAGGAAACCCGGTAGCACTGTAAAAAAGAGCACGCCTTGATGCGTTTTCCATAGCCAGCTCATCTTGATTGTAATAACGGACATGATGAATGGGCAAACCATATTCACTGCTCAAACGATCATATACCTCATAAGCATGATAGCACCAACCACACCAGGTAGCAGAAAATACTTCCACAAAGACCTGTTGTGTTTCTGGTACCAAAACAGGATACTTCGAAGCATCAAAAAGTTCTACCTCAAAGTCAAAATCCATACCCATTGTAAGGTTTATGGCTCGATTCAATGTCAAGCCACAAAAAATCATTAAAATCAAAAGGATTGCGAATAACTTTTTCATGTATAATATTGTAACTGGAATGCTGAAAAAACATAGTCATATGCGAGGAAAATTAATGTTATATCTAATAAAAAGTGTCAATGTCAGCCTTATACTTGTGTTTGCTTTATATATTTTTGCCTCATGCAGTCCTCAGATTCATGTTGATGCAGATTTCAACAAGGAGGAGGCAAGACATTATTTATATTTTGCAGATCCCGATGGAGGCATTCGAGCATATCATGCAAGCCATCAAACTCTCCATGAAATCACAGAAGGCTATGATTTTCATCCAAATTTCCTGGAATCAGAAGAAGTATGGTTTTTGCGCTTTGATCGAGAAGTTTCTGAAAATGATAATCATCAAGTAAAAGTTATGCAATGGGATATAAAAAACGATAGAGTTCGCCAGGTCAATAATTTAACCTCCATACCCTCTTCTCCTGATCCTGCAATGCAAGTATTTTTTGTTGACCAGGGAGAAAAAATCCTCCTTCTACATCATTCCAGGGAACCTCAATTAATCGACATTGAAATGGACCGGCATATTGATTATTTCTCTCTCTCGGACTATCTTGAAGGCTTAAATTACTTTGACCAGTCATCTCAAAAAGCCTTTGGCTGGCTAATTCAATATCCTTACCAAAATGTTTTGAAGAACAAAAAAGATCTGGATTTGCCACCTTCGTATGCTGCAATTATTAGTTTAAACAAAGAATTACAATGGACAATATGGGACAGCATACCCAGAGAAGATATGTTTGAACAATCTTATAATGGCTTTGCCTTTGACAACTTTCATCAATTTTTATTTTTTTCCAAAGATAAAACTTTATACCGCCTCAAAAGCCATGATCAAGAAAAAATTTCAATAGTAAAAGGTATCCATCCCTTCATTTACCAGGATCATGCAGCCGCTTATGCAAATAATGTCGATATCATAAGGTTTCCATGGCCTATTTCCACTCTTCTTCTTCAAGACAATGAAACGAGCTTCATCGGAACAACACAATTCTTGAGTATTATTCATCACCCTCAGCTATCCTTTGCATCTCTGACTGAAGCTGACACAATTTTTATGAGCAAAAATTATCTTGATCCAGCACAATTATTTGATCGATTAATCTTTATAGGAAAACTAAAACCATTGCCATCCAGCTATTTCCTGGTTTCTATGAAAAAAATTGAGACAGGAGATAGATTGGCGACAATCAAGCGAGATAAAGTGGACATTATTTCAATATTTACAATAAGAGACAGCTCATGGTTCAACCAGTGGTTCTCATCCAGTCAATTTTATAGCGAAGTATGGTTGGATGACCTCAACAACAACGGTTACCCAGAGGTTATTCATCATTATTGCGCCTCAACTTTTCCTTGTTCTGAAGAAATAATGCTTAATAGTAGATCACTGGTATGGATCAATGTTTACAGCATCAACGAATACCAGCAATATGAGCGTTCCAGTGAAAAGTTTCCAGAAATATACAGAGAACTTTGGGAGCGTCTATTTATGGTGGAAGAAGAGCTCAAAGCCTATCAAAGAGAGGGGATACTCTTTCTTTGCGATGAAGATGTCCAGCTTTTAAAAGAGTTAATTGAGCAAAGTCGGCATATAGCTCTGGAAGATTAGTTAGTTGCCTAAAAGCCTGTGTCGGGTCTGAATCTTACAGCAATCATTCTTCCATGGTGATCCCTCACGGCAATAAATCGAACCATTGCTCCTGGTCGAATAAAGCGATTGCTTGGATTTCTCAGAATATGTGGAGAAAGCAACAGCAATTCTTCTTTTTGAGTATCCTGAAGATAAATTCTTATGATATGACGATCTCTAAAAGTAACTTTCCCTACAAAACTAAGAAATCCTTCTTTTTGAGGATCAAAAGGCTGTATGGAAATCGCCCCAATTTTTTGCTGATCAGGGAGAAAAGTTGCTTCAACATGAACCACCATGCCTGCTTTTAGAGGTTGATTCAATATTGTATCTGGCAACACATGGATTTTAAATGGAGCGCCGTCCAACATTAAAAGCCCCAAATCACCAGAATAATGCTCAACAATGCCTCTAAAAAACATGGTTTGCAGAGGATGTTGTTCGTAAGATTGTATATACCTTCTCATTTCATTGATTAGTCTTCCTGGAGGCAAATGATTGCTTCGAAGCACTGGCAGCCAATCCTGATTTTGGATCTGCTCAATAATGGTCCCTGGTGGTTGATTTACCAGTCTTGAAATGATTGCAATTCCTATAATTTCAGTATAGTCAACATTTT
>PXBT01000046.1 GCA_003566815.1 Caldisericota bacterium | reverse complement strand
TCTCGGATCCTCTCTTATTTCTTCAGCCTTAACCTTGTCCATCATGAGTCTTCCCTGGGTCATAACAGCTTCAGAAGAAGCCTTAAAGGCTGTGCCCCGATCTTTTAGGGAGGGAGGCTTGGCGCTTGGAGCTACCAAATGGCAAACCATACGCCAATTGATCCTTCCCAATGCAGTCCCTGGGATGGCCACAGGTTCTATTCTGGCTTTGGCTCGAGCAGCCGGAGAAACTGCTCCCATCATACTAACGGGTGCAGCATTTTTCCTGCCTTCATTGCCCACTTCTCTGAGCGACCGATTTATGGCTATGCCCTATCATTTATACATTTTAGCTACTCAGCATATGAAGCCGGAGTTGGTTAGGCCCATTGCCTATGCAACTGCCCTGGTGCTGATAGCTTTGGTCATGGGGCTGAATATGATAGCTATCGTTTGGCGATACCGAGTGAGGAAAAGACAGATATGGTAGAAAGCTTGGAATCAATGCAAAATAAGGAGTGTAAGGTAAACATGACAGATAATGAAGTAGTTATAAAGACGGATGGCTTAAGTCTTTGGTATGGCAAAAACCAGGCCTTGAAAAATGTTTCTCTTTGTATTTGTCAGCGCAAAGTTACTGCAATCATTGGTCCTTCAGGGTGCGGAAAGTCCACCTTTTTGAAGGTGCTCAATCGAATGGTGGATCTGGTGCCCAATGTCAAGACTAATGGGAAAGTGGTATATCATGGAAAAAATATTTTTGATGATGATATTAATTTGGTCAATCTTCGCACCAGAGTAGGTATGGTCTTTCAAAAGCCCAATCCCTTTCCCAAATCCATTTATGAAAATGTTGCTTTTGGACCAAGAATTCACAGAAAGCCAAAAAAAGATGAATTGAATGAGATTGTGGAGCGAAGTCTGAGACAAGCATCGTTGTGGGATGAAGTCAAAGATCGTCTGAATGATCCAGGCTTGAGTCTTTCCGGGGGTCAACAACAACGCCTTTGTATTGCAAGAACATTGGCCAATGATCCCGAGGTGATATTGATGGATGAGCCCACCTCTGCTCTTGATCCCAGCGCAACTTTACGAATAGAGGATTTGGTAAGAGAGCTTCGTGAAAAATATCATATAGTGATTGTAACCCATAATATGCAACAAGCTGGTCGAGTTTCTGATGATACTTGCTTTTTCCTCAATGGTGAACTGGTGGAAGCTGACAAAACAAAAACTATATTCACCAATCCAAGGGACTCTCGCACCGAAGATTATATCTCAGGAAGGTTTGGTTAAAAAAATAATGTGCTTTATAATGAATCAACTTGAAAAAGGGAGAACATAAATGGTAGAACGACAACAATTTCAAAAAATGTTGGATCAGATACAACAAGATATTATCAAAATGGGCGGACTAGTGGAAGAAAGCATTGACAATGCCATTGAATCGTTAAAGAAGCAGGATCTGGAGCTTGCTAAAGAGACTATTCAAATTGACAAAAAAATTGATCAATTGGAGCTAACCATAGAAGATGCATGCATTCAGTTGATAGCCACTCAACAGCCTGCAGCCAGGGATTTAAGAAAAATCAGCTCTTCTTTTAAGATTATTCATAACCTTGAACGCATGGGTGACTATGCGCAAAGCATTGCCAACACAACTCTTACTATTGGAAATGATCCACTAATTAAACCTTTAATTGATTTGCCTCGAATGACATTGATCGTGCAGAAAATGGTTAGGAATTCTCTGGAAGCATTTATTCAGGATAATGAAGCATTAGCCAAACAGGTGGGAGAAACAGACGATGAAGTAGATCAACTCCACAATCAGATCTTCAATGAACTGCTGCTGTTAATGATTAAAAATCCAGCCACCATCAATCAGGCTACTCACCTCTTATTTATCAGTCGCGCCCTGGAAAGAATTGCAGATCATGCCACCGATATTGCAGAGCGAGTTATCTATACTTTACATGGGATCCATGCAAATCTGAATTAAGTAGCACAAATGCTCGACAATAAAATCAGGGATACGGCTTGCTTCATGTCTAATGATTAAAATTTTAAATCAATTTAGTGGTTTTGATAAACACTAAAAAGGATGTACTCTCCAACAAATAAACCTGTTGATAAAGTGAAGGATAATGGACTCCAGCCACGACCTTGGTGTTTAAAGAACAATAAACTATTCATCATATGATTACTAAAGTGCATTCTAAAAAAATTCATACTTTATAAACTTTAAAAATTCAATGATAGTCGCTCAATTTTCCATTATGTTTAAGAATCTCCATTATTCATGCAAAAGTGTTAATCTTTTCTGCATGGCAAATTCTCTGAATGGCCCACTTTCCTGTTACCAGAGCTGTAGGTAATCCTCCTGAAGGCATCAGCCATTGACCCGCCATGTAAAGGTTCTTAATGCCCTTTATCCTGCCGTCATGGTTCAGATTCTTCCCTTCAGGCGTTATACCGAAAGACATCCATGCACCCCTATATGCTCCGCAATAGCGTTCGTAGGTAACAGGGGTGGCCATATCCAGCAGGGCAATTTTGCCCTTTAACTCAGGGAAGCGGGTTTCCATTCTTTCAATAATGTCATTGGCAAGCCTCACTTTTTCAGCTTTATAGTCGTCCATATTATTTCGTTTCTCTTTCCACCAGTCATAATTCGCGTGATTATAAGCGATTAAGATTGATTTTCCCTTTGGCGCAAAGGATGGTTCGTAACAGTAATGTTTTATGGAAATTTGATCTTTTCTACCATCTTCAAAAGAAAACGGGATTGTCTGAAACGCAAAATCAGCAGGATATGCAGATAAATCAGCATCTACACCAAAGGAGGCATAAATACATGAAAATAAAGGATAAGCTTTTTGGTTGGCATACTTCTCTTCAAACTTTTTATCAGTATATTTTCCTTTAAGAAGTTTTTGTAATGTTATGTGTGCATCACAGGCTGGCACTATATAATCACCGTATACCTTACTGCCATCAGCGAGCAGTACTCCTTTTGCAATGCCCTCTTCAATTAAAATCTCCGTTACTTCCCAACGCATCTCTGCATTTCCGCCAAGGTTAAGATATTTATCTTCCATGCGCTGTGCCATAGCCTTTGAGCCGCCTATCGGCCTGCCTCCGTTACCGCTGATGAAAGTGGCCAAAGTAAAGGGAAGGATATAAGCGCTGTAAGTTTCGACAACCCCTGACTTTAATGCTTCTTTTATAACAGGGTGATTAAACCTCTCTACGTATTCGCCTATAGTTATTTTGCCAAGATCCTTCATCACAGGACCTACGGATTTCATAGACATCCCAAGCTTAATCTTGTCAGAGATGTTCATTAAATCGAATGGTTTTCTACAGGGAATCTGAAAGCTAAAAAATCTTTCCGTATAGTTCATCAGTTCCTCTATTTGTTCGTGGTCATCGGGGGATATTTCAAGCAAGTGGTTTTTAGTTTTGTCCAAGTCTCTGTGCAACCAAATGGTTTGGCCTTCATGTTCCACGATTGAGAAAAAATCAGGTTGATATACCTCTGTGTTTTCGAGCGCACCTGTTTCCACCCACAGCTTGTAAAGGTCTGTTTCGGGGTTTGTCCCTGTTAGCCAATGAATACAACCGTCTATATGGAACCCTTTCCGGTCCCAACCGGTACACTCTCCTCCTATAATAGCATGCTGTTCAATTATAACACTGTCAAATCCTGCTTTTTGCGCAAATATACCTGCACTAAGCCCGGCAATGCCACCGCCGATAATAATAATTTTTTTCATTTTTCCCTCCTGCCCAAAGAAGTCAAAATAGAATAGCTCTTCAAACTCCTTTTCAAAGGCAATACATATTATTATTGCTAATTTAGAGGCAGGGCTTAACTGTCCGGCTTTTATAGAGCTGAATGTTTCAAGCATGCCTACCTGTTCAGCCAAATTGCTGAAGCAAAGTTTTTTCCCACACCTTATGAAAATTACCCCTGCCTTTTTAGTGCTCGTGCAACAGGGTCCGTCTCCAGTGATATTTTAGAGCAAAGCCTGCTTCATTATCATATATGCTTCGCGAAAAGCTGCCACAGCAAGTATGAATATTGCAACAATCACCGCGATCCACTGTTCTTTTTTCATGATCCGTTCAGCCCTGGGAACTTTTTGGGACGGAGTAAAGAAAGTCTCGGATTTATTAAATGAAATCGAATTAGTAGCTACAGCAAAAAGAAC
>PXBT01000191.1 GCA_003566815.1 Caldisericota bacterium | reverse complement strand
GGTTGAACAACAAAATCAAAACCATGAAAAGACAAGCATATGGCTTCAGGGACATGGAGTTCTTCAAACTCAGGATCCTCGGCCTTCATGAATCAAAGTACGCTTTAACCGGATGAACCTTCATTTTAGCCCTACTTCTCTCTTAAAAACCTCAATTTTGGAAAGAATTTTATCAATAGATGAATCCACATTTCCATCTTTGCTTAAAAAGGGATCCATCTTACTTATTTTTAACAAATTTTTTGATGCCAAGCTCATAATAGATTTTTGAGCATACTTTTTTGCAAATGACTTTTCAATAACGGAAACAGCCTTAGAAGCAAAGCGACTTCCCGAAAGCAACGTTAATTTTAACTCTCTGAGACTTGAAGGAGTAAGACGTTTTGGATTATATAGGACTCCTAGGCTTTCAGCCCAGTCCCACCACTTAATACGGTTTACTGAATCCAGTGGTAATATCGGAATCCAAGGTATTCTTAATGCGTCAGCGACAATTGCACCGTGCATTGCTTCCGCTATGATCAACTTTGACTGCAAAATCTGATCTAGAATAGACTCAACATCATTTCGAGGATCTAATAAGAAAATATCAGCATCTTTACAAACACTTTCCCAGCAACCATTATCAAGGCTCGCCCAATGAGGCATAAAGGAAATTTTATCAGGGATTTTACTTGGAGGGCTAACAAAATTTTTAATCAGGATACCAGAGTCGGCTATAGCAAGCGAATCATCCAAACCCAAGGATTTTGCAGTTCTTGGACCTCTGACAAAATATATTTTCCAAGTGCCATCATGGACATCAGGAGGAGGCGTATACCCTCCATATCCTGACCCAAAAACATACTTTGTTGATTTGGATGGATGATAGTCAAAAAGTACAGAACCGACACCGAGAAATATCTCAGACTCATCATCATCAAAAAATTGGGATGGAATGAGAACTGGCCAGATATATCTATTGATCTCATCACCAAAATTTGGGTATCGCCCTTGATACCAGTATAATTTCATTTTTTTCAGGCTTCCTTTTAATAGAGTCAATTTATTGCATTCTAATAATTGTATTCCGTTCTGCACCTTATCAGGGCTACCTTTTAATCCATATCTTCCGAAAATATCTAGCAAGCTTTTCCTTATTCTCCAGGCCCAATATACTCACACCTATCCAGTTCAAAAGGCTTCCGGGAGGTCTGCCCCAAGGCAACACCCTTCTAAATTCACGATAGCATTTTCTTGCAAATTCTGGATTGGAGTATACCTGATCTTTTCCCAAACCATAATAAGCAAAAGCCAGTTCCTTTCTGTAAAAGCAAAAAATATCTCTGGACTCCATCAGTTTCTCAATTTTTTTTAAAACCTGAAACCTCTGATTCAATAAAATCTCCGATCTGTCATCGCTAAGAGATGGCTGTTCCGTATCTAGGTGCTTCCTGTTCCAAGCCGGGGGTGAATCACAGAAAAAAAACTCAAAACCAAATATCAAAGCTCTTTTAGCGAATTCTCCATCTTCATTGGCTTTAAAACGCAGATCAAAACCACCGAGCTTTTCAACAGCTTCTCTTGGCCAAAGAAGGGCACAGGGAGAAACGTACCACCCCAACAACCAAGCTTTGAGTAGATCTTTGTGATCAGGCTTACCATGCAATTCAATAGGAATCTTCCCTTCTGATACTTTTACAAAACGAATCCATGGACCATAAACCACTTTTCGTGGGTTAGATTCTGCAGCCATCCTGAAAGTGTCTAACTGGCCTTCACCCAAAATATCATCGGCATCGAGAAAAATCACATGGCTGTTTTTTGCAACCGAGACCCCATAATTTCTGGCTGCAGATGGGCCACTATTGTTTTGTCTTAGATATACCAGTTTTTGGCAAAATAAAGATGTAACAATATCATAAGTATTGTCTGTAGATCCATCATCAACAACGATTATTTCATCATTATCCTTTAAAAAAGGGATTACACTGTTTAGACACTCAGTTATATACGAACCATAATTATAAGTTGGTATAATGATGCTGATATCAATCATAGATGCTCCCAGGGACAATGTCATATTCAAATGTACCGCTCATGTATCTCATTACCCATTAATGCTTATTGCCTTGACCATATTTCTGAACTCCTCATTTTTTTCCAGCAATTCATCATAAGTTCCCTGTGCTTTGACCTGGCCGTGATCAAGTAGATAAATCAGATCACACCCACTTACAGTAGTCAATCGATGGGCAATTAAAATGATAGTTCTCTCTCCCTTCATCCGTTTGATGGACTGCATTACATGTTTTTCGGTCACATTATCCAGGGCTGAGGTGGCTTCATCCAACACCAAGACTTTGGGATCATGATAGAGTGCCCTGGCAATGCCGATTCGTTGGCGCTGCCCGCCGGAGAGGCGAATACCCCGCTCACCAACCAGGGTTTCATAACCGTAAGGCATCTCCTGGACCACAAAGTCATGCATCTCAGCGATCCTGGCAGCATTTTCAACAGCATCCCTGTCAATTTGTTCCGGGGGAACACCAAAGGCGATGTTGGCGGCTACTGTGTCGTCGGCCAGATAGATATGCTGGGGCACATAGCCCAGGGACTTTTGCCAGGATCGGACGTTGTCCGGGGTGATGGGAATATTGTCTACAAGCAGTTGGCCTTTATCCGGGCTTAAAAGACCTAATATGATATCCACAGTAGTGGTCTTTCCCGAACCGGTCCCCCCAACCAGTCCTACAGTAGTGTTAATTGAAATTTTCAGATTAATGTTCTTAAGTGTCGGCATGTTGACTTCGGGATAGGTGAAAGAAACGTCATTCAAAGTAATGGCGGATTTAGGCAATAATGGTTCAATAAAAGAATCTTTAGTGGTGCTTTGATTTTGTTCAAATTCTAAAATATCCTCATATAAATCATTCAAAGCAGGCAGACCAAACCTGAGTTGGGCCATATTTTGATAAACCTGCTGTAAAGCAGGCAAAATTCGATAACCAGCAAATACATAAACACCAAGAACAGGCAGGATCTTGCTGAAACTTTGGTGGGTTTTGAACAGATACATAGCGATGAGCAAAATACCTCCAAAAGCCAAAATTTCCAGAAAATAGCGTGGCAAAATGCCTGCGATGCTGCTGTTTGCCTGGTTCCTGGCAAAACGAAAAGAAGGATTTATATAGCGGCTGAAAAAAGATTGTTCCCGGCCAAATATTTTAACTTCCTTGATCCCGCCCAAGGCTTCCTGGGCTACCTGGAAGCGCATTTTATTAGCAACTATCCGATCCGCGCCGATTCGGGATAGGTATCTTCTGAGAATAACATATATAAACAGGTAAGAGCCACCGAGGATAAAAGCGACCATTAAGGCTAAGGAAAAATCAACCAGGATCAACAGGATAATGAGAAACAGGGCCACGGCGCCATGAGCAATCAGACCCATAAAAGGAAACATCACCTGATGAACGACTATATTGGCCTCGTGTAAAATATTTTTACCCAAGTCAGCACTATGCCGGTTCAAAAACCAGATATATGGTCGTCCCAGGTAACCCTGCAAGAGACGACAGGAGAGCGAATGAACACGCATATAGTTAAATTTTAGAATTGCCCATTGAGTCAAGGCCTTAAATGCGATGGACAAAACTAGAACGGCAAAAACCACCAAACCCAGGAAAAAGAGAAAATTTCTTGGTTCAGTAAAACCCAGCCTACTGTAGACAAGCGAAAGCCAGGGATTTGTCTCCACAACCTCTGGATTACCCAGGACTGCCATAAATGGCATGATAGAAGCTACTCCCACCATGTCCAGGAAGGCCATGATCAGGATCATGAATAAGACAAGGCAGCCCCTGCTGCGTTCTCTCGGGGAAAGGAGGTAGAGGATTTTTCTTATTGTGGACATTGGGGATTGGTGTATTGGTTTATTAGTATATTGGTGTATTGGAGATTAGAGATATTGGATATTGGTGTAGTAGTTTCACTCAACTAATATTTCTACTCAACTAATCAACTAATAACTTTCTTTATTTGGTATATTAGTGTATTGGTGGGATAGGAATAACTAACAGCCTGTTGAAAAAGTTTTTGTAAAAGAATGCACTTTTGAGTTGATTTTTACTTGTAATATTATGAATTTATTGATAAATTGTCGTCAATTTGAAGCTGACTTAACCTCATCGATAAATTCATAACCACAAGGTGTCTGATTATGGGTTTGGG
>PXBT01000219.1 GCA_003566815.1 Caldisericota bacterium | reverse complement strand
GAAGACCACCAGGTCCCGAAGTGGCCAAGGTAGTAGTAGCTACCATTGGAAAGGCGGCTGCCGCCCGGAAGGGCAGAAAAGCCAAACTCATCTGTGCCGTAATGGGTGCTGTGCGAATTCCAGCGTGGGTGCTCCGATGTGGCGCAATCGCCACCCAAGGGGGATGATACCTGGCGGCAGGATTTTAGGGCGTTGCCGGCACCGTTTACTACGTTGCTATTAGGGTAGCCTTGTGCAACTACGTAATCCACCAGTTCTGTCCACTCGGCATCGCTGGGTACATGCCAGCCTGTGGGGCATATACCCTGAACATTGCTGGGGTTGGTGTTGCTGCTGGTGGCGCCGTTCATTACGGTATGCCATGTGTAGAGTCCGCCGTAAAGGTCGCAATTAGCAGCGTTGTTGTAGCAATAGCGGGTTATGTCGTTGCCATTGGCATCGCGGGTTACGCGCAGGTTTTCGGCCATCCACTCCTGGTTGCCGATAATAACGCTGGGGTAAAAATTGCCGTCGATGTCGGTGACGCCGGTGCCGGGCTCGCCATTGCCGCCGCCGCCGTCCGAAACATTAATATAATTATTCTTCGTCTCACTATCACTGCCATGGCCATTAGAAACCGTAAGCGAAACAGTATAGTTTCCGGGGGTATTGTAAGTATGCGATGGATTTTGCTGTGTGCTGCTATTGCCATCGCCAAAATTCCATTGCCAACTTGTTGGGCTGTTGGTGCTTTGGTCAGTGAAACTAACACTAAGTGGTGCTGTACCGGAAGTGGGGCTTGCAGAAAAGTTTGCTGTGGGTGCACCGCCAGCTGTACTTACCTGTATGTAGTTGGTTTTGGTTTCGGTATGTGAACCATGGGAATTGGTTGCAGTTAGACTAACAGTATAGGTACCCACGCTGTTATATGTTTTTGAAGGATTGCGCTGGGTACTTGTGGTACCATCGCCAAAATTCCACTGCCAGCTTGTGGGGCTGTTGGTGCTTTGGTCGGTGAAACTTACACCGAGTGGTGCTGCACCGCTGGTTGGGTTGCCCGTGAAGGCGGCTGTAGGTATCGTTCCGCTTACTTTAATATACGACTTATCAATAGCGCCGCTTTCATGAAGCTGACTGATGGGGAAAGTTTTCATTTCAGAAAGCTTCATGCTTACTTCTTTGTTGTCGAATTCGTAGAGGGGGGTAGACCGACCAAATATGTTTTGTACCGGCATGCTGGAATGAAACCATTTAATTTTAACGAAATAATTATGATTCGGATTGGGCTCGAATTCATCAAAATAAAAAATCAGGGGTTCACCTGAATTCCACATTGCTAAATCGCTATTGTGGTCAAAACGGCTAAGATTATCTTTTGTTGCATATACTACTTCAGATGTTTCGTGGTCGTATCCAATACAGATAACCGCATCGGCAGCAAATCCGAAAGTTCGCCTCCAAACATAATAATTCTTTGATTCAATTCTATCATCTAACCATGCTGAACGATGTCTGTATAAGCTAACTCTAAAAACAGATTTATCATAAAAAGTAGAATTTTTAATAACCTGCCAGACATTGCACCATCCACGATTTACACAAACATCAAACATTGTCCTGACCCTATGCAAATTATTAAGTTTTAGTCTTACACCAATTTTATTATCAATCTTCAGCATTTCAACATCCATCCGTGCATTATTATCAAAAGCGGTGTAATACGAAAAGTGCTTGGTTTCGCCAAATATGATATTATTCTCAACATCAATCATCTTTTTGGGCATTTGGGTATATGCCACAGAGTCTGCATCAAAGTGAAAGATATTCAATCCGGTAGTATCACCAACAATATTCACAGGTATACCAATGGTAACAGGTTTTTCAAATTGCAGTCCCTGAGGCTCAAATTTCACAAGAGTTGCAAGGGAGTCGGCAGGATTGTCAATACCGGATGGAGCCTGGCTAATTTTAATTAATACTTCGTTTTGCAAGGCACCTTCAGGTACTTCAATAAACGCTCCATGTAAAGGTGAATTTTCATCAATAATAGATATTGTGCCACCCAATGCCCCAATAGAACCTTCACCTTTATCATAATTGGGTGCTAAAACAATAGGCTCTTTGTTGCAGGTAATAAATAAGGGTATGGCTAATAGTACCAATAAAAATTTGAGATGCAAATAGTGGATAAAGTTTTTCATAGCTTAGTTATTGATATATAAATGAAATTTTAATATGTCGATTTTATTTTTTTTCAGGTTCTTAATTTTCGGCAAGCAAAGCGAAATGTGGAAAAAAGGAAATTAAATTTTGATACCATCAAATATTTAATGCATTTAAATAAAAAGTCGTTAAAATTATGTTAATATATTTGAATAGCCAAGTTTTGTCTACATTTTTTTATTGTTTGTCTGTTATTTGAAATAATTATAAATAAAACCAACTCTTGGTTTATGGATTTAACTTGTGTTTTAGGATTAAAAAGGCAATGGTGTCTCATCTTCCATTATAATTTATCAAATTTTCAAGAATTTTTTTTAAAATATTTTTTTTAAAGACCTGATCCTTAAGGATATCCGATCATCACCCCCTCTTAAGCTTGAGCCGGGTTGTTTACCCCCACTAGGCTCAGTAATTCAACAAACTCTCTCATCGCTGCATACGCAGCCCAAATTCAACGCATTATGATTTCTACTGAAAATGGCACACAAGCCACAGCAGCAGCTCCTGCAACAGCAGTTGAGCAAAAATCAGCTCCTTCTTTTGAAGTTGAGCGTGAGTATTCATTCTCCATGCGGTCATTCAGATACCGCAACCAATGGGCTTTTTGTACAGTGGTTCATAAAGATACCACGATGGAAATTCTCATTGGCGCAGCCGTTGATTATCCACTTCCTGCAATGCTCCAGGCAAAGCAGTTCGGTGGTAATGTTTATGGTACCTACAAAGGTGTCCATAACCACAATGGTGTTGACTACCCGAGATTCTGGAACGTCAGCGTAGGTTAATCCAAAAGCCCTTCGGGGCTTTTTTCTTTATGTATATGTGATTTTATATGTACATAAGGAACTCCCGTTTGCGCTGTTTTTGGGAGAGTTTTTAAAGCAGCACACCTGGGTCATGTGTCAAAACTGACCCTTTCTTTCCTTTTAAAAGTATCAGAACAAACCTTTACTCGCAAGATAACTGAACGGGCTAAAATTATTAGCCCACCTGATACTTTTTGTTAGTTCAAATCTCAAAATCTCAAAAAGATGAAGAAAAACATATATGAAAGAATAACTCATCAAATAATTTCTAACCTGGAGCAGGCCGGTACATGGCAAAAGCTATGGGATACGCCACAGCCTGTAAGTCTTAACAATCATAAATACAGGGGTATTAATCACCTTCTGCTCTCAGCAAGTGGATATGAATCTCCCGTATGGGGTACATTCAACCAGATCCGCAGCAATGGTGGCAAGGTGAATAAAGGAGAAAATTCCAGGATAGTTGTATTCTGGAAAAGAATCATTCGCACATCCATTGACCCTGTTACCAATAAAGAAACTGAAACACCAGGTTACCTGCTCAGATATTATCTTGTTTTCAATACTGAGCAATGCACATTTGATAAAATTGGTGAGCAGAAAATCCGGGAGCTTTCCAAAACATCTGAAATTATCCGTAAGGAAAGATTTACTCCAGCTGAACAGATTATAAGCAATATGCCTGGTGCACCTAAAATTCGTTTCGGAACATTTGAAACTCCCTGTTATGCCCCTGTATACGATGAAGTAAGAATGCCCAAGCTGGATTACTTCTTCAACAGTGAAGCCTACTACGCTGCTTTCTTCCATGAACTTGTTCACTCAACAGATCATAAGAAAAGACTTAACCGGTTTGAAGCAAACCAGTTTATCATGGGAGCATCATATTCCAAAGAAGAGCTTGTGGCAGAATTGGGAGCATCCTATCTTATGAGTATTGCAGGATTAACACCCGATATTGAAAATGCCCGTGCTTACATTAAAAGCTGGCTCAGTGTATTGAATGACAATCCTACCTGGGTTACCTGGGCAGCTTCAAGGGCTCAGAAAGCTTGCGACTGGATTGTACCGGTAGAAGAAAATGTCAATGTCGAACCCTGAACTAATTAGATATGGAACGCAAAATTAACTCACAGCTCAGGGCTATGCAAAACAAGCGGGTATTTTTTGAGAAAACTCCAGAAGTTATCCTTGACAATATTGCACAG
>PXBT01000073.1 GCA_003566815.1 Caldisericota bacterium | reverse complement strand
TTATTTGATCCTCGTGCATTATATACAGAAAAAACCTATACAACCCTTTCAAAAAGGCAAGATGCTCTGTTAAAACGAGTCAATCAGCTCAATACCAATGTCGAAACTCGAGAAAAACTTATTCATCGAAACACAGATTTATCCCGAAAAAAACTGCATTATGGCCAAAAGACGTCCACGCAGTGAAATGGATAAAACTTACTGGATCGGCAACATGGTGATCATGGAAGGCAACAGCATCGGTGATGTTCAATTTGAAACGGATAGGATGCAAATGATTGGCAGAGGTCATAGCGTCAAAAATCCCGATGTTATCCAAAAAGGCAAGCCTCTATCCAATGCTTCAGGGTCAGTGCTGGATCCTGCCATGAGCATCCAAACCCTGGTCAAGATCGAGCCAGGAGCAACTTTCCGGGCATCTTTTATAACAGCGCTCAGTCACAGGAATGAATCCCTTCGGACCCTTATTGAAAAATATTCCAACCCCTATGTCGTTGAAGGCGCTTTCCGTTTAGCTTTGACAAAAAGCCAACTTGAACATCGTTACTTAAATCTATCTGAAACAGAAGTAGTGCTATTCCAAAATATGCTCTCCCACATCATTTTTATGAGTCCTACCAAAAAAGCATTTGAAAAGATAATCCAAAAAAACCAAAGAGGACAATCCTCGCTTTGGCGATATGGCATATCCGGCGACTTTCCCATTATTCTCCTGGTGCTGCATAAAACTGACCAAATCGAAATTCTTTGTGAAGCGTTAAAAGCCCATGAATATTGGAGCTCACTGGATTTAAAAATCGATTTGGTGGTCCTCAACGAAGAAGAATTTAGCTATAATATGCCTTTGTGCAGACTTATTCGTGAAATGATACTCTCAAAGCAGACCAACCCGATTTTGGATCAACCGGGAGGTATTTTTATACTGAACAAAAATACGATGGATATGGAAGATATATACCTTCTCCATGACGTTGCAAGGATTATTTTAATGGGGGATCAAGGATCCATGATCGATCAGATCGAGGACCTTCCGCAAGAGGACGTACAACACCCTGCTCAAGCTATTACAATTCAAAACGAAAAACCTTTCATTTCGTCTCCAAAAAATACACATCTGCCCTTCTATAATGGTCTGGGAGGGTTTAGTGCTGCTGGCAACGAATACATCATCCAGTTAAACCAGGAGCAGCATACCCCCGCACCCTGGATCAATGTTATTGCCAATCCCTCTTTTGGTTTTATCACATCTGAGGCAGGATCTGGTTTTACCTGGTTTGAAAACAGCCACGAGTACAAACTGACACCATGGTCCAACGATGCAGTGTCTGATCCTCCCGGAGAAGTTATATATCTCATGGACAACGACACAGAGCAGCATTGGACGGTTACTCCTCTGCCCATCCGTGAAAACGAAAGCTACACTATTCGTCATGGATTTGGCTATACCGTATTCGAGCATCACAGTCACCAAATCGACCAAAGCCTTGTACAATTCGTTCCCAAAAATGACCCCGTTAAAATCAGCCTTCTTTCGCTCACCAACACCTCAAAGCAGGAAAAACATTTGACCTTGACCTATTATGTAAGACCCATACTGGGAGTCAACGACCAGGAAACAGCAATGTTTATTCAAACCAAGACCAACGATACAGGAACCCTGATCATGAAAAACCCCTACAATGTTCAATTTGCTGATATCCTCACTTTTTTAGATACCTCCATCAGAGAGCGCACCCTCACCGGGGATCGAAAAGAATTTTTCGGTTTTGGAGACGATCGCAGACCCGACGAATTATTTAAAAAAGAACTTTCAGGCGCTTTGGGTATAGGTTTTGATCCTTGCGGAGTCATCCAGGTCAAACTCACGCTCTTGCCAGAAGAAAGCAAAGAGGTCGTGTTGCTATTGGGGGCAGTTTCAAGCAAACAGCAACTCCATGAACTCACCCATAAATATCGGCAAGCAAACCAGGCAAAACAAGCACTAAGCAAAGTACAAGCCTCATGGCACAACACAATAAACACCCTGCAAGTTGATACTCCAGCGGATTCTGTCAATATCATGCTCAATGGCTGGATCCCCTATCAGGTCATTTCCTGCAGGCTTTGGGCCAGATCAGGCTTTTATCAGTCAGGGGGGGCTTTTGGTTTCCGAGATCAGCTCCAGGACTGTATATCAATAGCTCATATTTCTCCGGAAATTGCCAGAGCTCAAATCTTGCGCCATGCAGGGCGTCAGTTTGAAGAAGGAGATGTGCAGCATTGGTGGCATGAACCCCAGGGCATAGGCATTCGTACGCGTTGTTCGGATGATATGTTGTGGCTGCCATATGCAACAGCGGAATATATTCGAATCACCGGAGACACCGCCATCCTTCACGAAAAAATTCCATTTTTAGTAGATACCCCCCTGGAAGATTCAGAAATTGACCGTTTCTCAAGCCCTCAGTCCACAGCATCAACTTTTTCTCTTTTTGAACACTGCATCCGAGCCATCGACCATTCCTTCAAATGGGGAGCGCACGATCTTCCCCTTATAGGGAGTGGAGATTGGAACGATGGCATGAGCACGGTTGGCCATAAAGGGCAGGGAGAAAGCGTTTGGCTGGGATGGTTTTTAATTTGCATTCTCAAGAAGTTTGCTCCAATATGCGAAACCCACGGGGAAGAAGATCGATCCAAACTTTATTCAAGCACATGCGACAACCTTCTCAAAGCTATCGAAAACAATGCATGGGATGGAAACTGGTACCTGAGAGCTTTTTTTGATGACGGCGCACCGCTCGGGTCCCTGCAAAACAAAGAATGCAAAATCGACTCCATCGCCCAAACCTGGGCAATCATAAGCGGCAGTGGCAACCATCAGCGCGCAAAGACTGCCATGAACTCCCTCGAAGACTACCTAATCAGCAGAGAAGACGGTCTGATTAAGCTCATTACACCTCCCTTTTATGACAGCAAGCTGGAGCCCGGGTACATCAAAGGATACCTTCCCGGCGTAAGAGAAAATGGAGGACAATATACCCATGCGGCTGCCTGGGTGATTATTGCATTTGCCCTACTGGGAGACGGGGACAAAGCATGGGAGCTTTTTGAGCTGATCAACCCTATCAACCATACCCAAAATCTCAGGGAATGCGCGCATTATAAATTGGAGCCCTATGTAATGGCTGCTGATGTTTACTCGAGCTTTCCCAACAAAGGCAGAGGAGGATGGTCGTGGTATACAGGATCGGCAGGATGGATATATCGAGCTGGGCTGGAATATATTCTGGGTTTTCAAAAAAATGGGGATTCCGTCACCATGGATCCCTGCATACCCAAAGAATGGAAAGAGTATACAATCCACTATCAGTTTCATTCCTCCAGCTATCATATACAAGTAAAAAACCCTCATGGCATCTGCAAAGGAGTAGCCTCCATCACCCTCGATGGAATTGTGCAAAACAGCAATTGTTTCCCTTTGACAAACGACAGAAAAAAACATCATATCATCGTAACCATGGGCTCATAACAACTTTCAAACACCTGTATCGCTCAAAAGGGACAGTCCCCTTTGAGCGATACAAGTGTTTTTATTTTTTGGAACAAGCTTCTCCACTGGAGGGGAGAGGCAGTTCTTGATAGTCATTTTTTTTTGGCGCTATTCTTTCTTGCAGGCTTTGAGTCGTTCAACTCTCTCTGTAATACCTTTTGCATGTTCTTCGTCTGAATAATCAGGATCTTTCCATTTATAATAAATCTCGCAGGGCAGGTCACTACATTCTCCGCAAGTTTTAAACCCTTTATCCTGCACAGCACATTTATAAATCATGCAAGTATCCATGCCTGTATCTTTAATATAAAAGGGCTTTCCTTCCAGCTCATTGCATGTTTTTCCACAATGATCCAGAAAATCACAAGTACTGCAGTCAACGCCACAAGGGGTAAGTTTCATGGCAAATTCTCCTTTTTCTCTTAATTATAAAAGCATTTCTGATATCAACAATCAATTCCTGTCCCAATTTTACTTTTTCGCCACCACAAATTGATTCTCCCGAGTCTCATGCATTGATATATCTACAAAGCCAGCGTCCTTCAGCCAAGCTTCATATTCTGCGAAAGAGAATGTTCCGCCAGATTCCGTATTTACCAGCATATTCACTGCAAAAACCTCAGCGCCCCTGCCTGTGCCACGGAGAAAATCATTGATCACGACTTTTCCCCAGGGGCTCAAAACCTTAAAAGCATCCGACAGCAATTTTCGATT
>PXBT01000159.1 GCA_003566815.1 Caldisericota bacterium | reverse complement strand
TGGAATCGAGGGAGCCTGGAAGCCCAATCCTATAAAATGGGACATGGGTTATCTCAAGGTGCTGTTTAAATATGAGTGGGAGTTGGTAAAGAGTCCTGCCGGAGCACACCAATGGCTGGCAAAAGAAGTGGACGACGAAGACATGGTGGTGGATGCCTTTGACCCCAACAAAAAACATCGTCCCTTGATGACCACTGCGGATTTATCTTTGCGATTTGATCCTATCTATGGGCCTATTGCGCGAAGGTTTTTGGAAAATCCTGAGGAGTTTAAGGATGCTTTTGCTAGAGCCTGGTATAAGTTGACGCATCGGGACATGGGTCCTCTTGCGCGGTACCTTGGCCATGAGGTTCCCGATGAGGAGCTGATATGGCAGGATCCAATCCCCAGGGCGGACTATGATTTAATCGATGAAAAAGATATAAAATTGTTGAAAGAAAAAATCCTTGCGACAGGTTTGAGCGTGTCCGAGTTGGTATCTACTGCCTGGGCTTCTGCATCCACTTTTCGAGGCTCAGATAAGCGCGGAGGAGCCAATGGAGGTCGTATTCGCCTGGCTCCACAGAAAGATTGGGAAGTCAACCAACCTGAGAAACTTGGCAAAGTGCTGGCAAAGCTGGAAAAAATACAAGAAGATTTTAATCAGGCTCAAACCGGTAAAAAGCAAGTTTCCATGGCAGACCTGATTGTGCTGGGAGGATGCGCAGGTATTGAGCAGGCTGCTCGAAATGCTGGGCGAGAAATCGTGGTTCCTTTTGAACCCGGGCGCACAGATGCTTTGCTTGAGCAGACCGACATCCATGCATTTGAAGTACTGGAGCCCAAAGCGGATGGTTTTCGCAATTACCTGAAAGCCAAATATGCTATTTCTGCAGAAGAGTTGCTGGTGGATCGCGCTCAGTTGTTGACGCTCACAGCACCAGAGATGACAGTTTTGATAGGTGGCATGCGGGTATTAAATACCAACTACGGACAGAGCAAGCATGGAGTTTTTACGCACAAGCCCGAGACTTTGAGCAATGATTTCTTTGTGAATCTGATGGATATGGGCACAGTCTGGAAGCCTGTTTCAAAGGAGGAAGATTGCTTTGAAGGCAGGGATCGCTCTACGGGTGAGCTGAAATGGATGGGCACCCGAGTGGACCTGGTGTTTGGCTCCAATGCTCAGCTAAGAGCTATTGCGGAAGTTTATGCATGCGAAGATGGTAAAGATAAAATGGTGCAGGATTTTGTGAAAGCCTGGTGCAAGGTGATGAACGCTGATCGCTTTGATCTTGCTTAGTAAGGAATATTGACAGGTATTGACTGGGAAGCTTTACGAATGGAAGGCTTCCCAGTTTTTTTTATGGGAGTATTTATACTAATTCATGCTAACGTACTTTTTGGTTTTCAGTGCCATCGGTTCGCATTTTCAAAAAACCTTCCTCATCATAGTAATAAATCCAGTCATTGACAATATTTATAAGACTTGATGGATTCAAGTTTAACCTCATTCTGTCTGAGCCATCAGCGCGAACTCTATAAATTTTGTAGTCATAGAAAGAGTTGTTGTAATAGATCCAATCATCCACGACATTTATTCGATAAAAACTATCATTAGAAATTTTTATAATTTCGGATCCGTCAGTCCGAGCTTTATAGAGGCGTGAAGAATCTTCAAAATTGGCATAGTAAATCCAATCGTCTACAACATTGAAATATAAAAAGGGTTTGATGGGAATTTCAGTTTTTATTTTTCCATCAGTGCTTAGTTTATAAAATTTATCACTTACACTGGGCTCATAATAAACCCAATCGTCAGCAACAACATAACGAAAGATTGTTTCATTGCTTAGTCTTGTTCTTTCGGTGCCGTCGGTGCGAATTTTGTAGAGCTTGGGCAAATCATTGGTATTGAGGTAATAGCACCATTCACCTATCACATAAAGTCGACGAATTTCGTCATTACCAAGCTTGGTGCGGCCCGTACCATCGGTGCGGATTTTGTAGAGCTTGTTTCCTTCGCTTTGATTTTGATAATAAATCCAGTCACCAATAACATTGATATAGATAGCTTTATCGTCACTTAGCTTAATGGGTTCTTTGTCGTATATATGTTTTTTATATAGCATGCTTTCTTTAGATGCATTTTGATAATAGATCCAATCGCCCTGCTGAGCAACTAATCCTTGGTTTACAATATTTCCAACAGTATTACCTTGAGTATTAATATAGTAGTCATCAGGTTTTGGAGGGGCTAAGTTTTGCTGTTTAGCGCCATCGGTACGCATTTTGTAAATAGTAGGCGAATTAGTTTGATTTAAATAAAAAACCCATTCAACAAACAGATTAATGAACTTAGATTCATGGCTATTGAGTTTTTTGATATCAACTTTTTCAGCGTTTGTTTTGTTGATGTTTGAGTAATGATCCAGATAATAAATGATTCCATTTTTGACATTAAAATATGCTATACTTGAAAGCCCGATTTCTTGTTGATTGGTTCCATCCATAAGAATTCTATAGATCTTTCCATCGTCGCTTGCATTATGATAATAAATCCAATCTCCATCTGCTACAAGGCCGCCAACCAAGTCATCGCTCAAAGTTAATTTTTCTGTTCCATCAATGCGAATTTTACTGAGCATTTGTGATTGATCTTCAAAATAAATCCATTCACCCACGACATTGATATTTCTGGAAGAATGTCCATATAATTTTGTTTTTTCGGAACCATCGGTGCGAATTCTATAGATCGCATTGTTTTGGCTTTGATTGAGATAGTAAATCCATTCGTCAACAACTTGTATATGTGTGGATTCATCGTCATTCACTTTGGTGCGTTCAGTGCCATCGGTTCGTATTTTGTAAATGGAATCCTGATCGCCCCTGTTTTGATAAAATACCCAATCTCCCACCACATTGATATAAAAGGAACGGTCAGTATTTAGTCTTGTATTGCCTGAGCCATCCATGCGAGACTTGTATAAATTTTGCCCTTTTTTCCAGTTGTTGTAAAAGATCCAATTTCCTTGTTGTGCAGCTAATCCTCTATTGTTGATATTGCCAGGGCTATTGCCTATTGTATTGGTAACCGGCAAATATTTTGCCCGTAAAGCATTGGCTTGTTGTCTTTTGGTGCCATCGGTGCGTATTTTATAAATAAAGTCATCATCAGATCCATTTAAATAATAGATCCAGTCATCAAGATTATTGATCAGGAAGGTTTCGTCATCGTTTAATTTGGTGCGTTCGGTGCCGTCTTTGCGAATTTTATAAAGCACGGACTCATCGCTTCTATTCATATAAAATATCCATTCTTCGACGATATTCATAAAAAAAGATTTATCATTAGTAATCTTGGTGCGTTCGGTGCCATCAGTACGCATTTTGTAAAGAGAGGGGTTGTTAAAATATATCCAACCATCGCTATAGGTTAGGAAAAAAGTTTTGTCATAACTTAATTTAGCCTTACCCGTGCCGTCGGTGCGAATTTTATAAATTGTTCTATTGTCGCATTCATTACTATAATAGATCCAATCACCATATGCTATCATGGCAAAGGTTCTATTACTGCTTATCATAGTCCTGTCTGTGCCATCGATACGGATTTTATAGGGCTTAAACCCATCGCTCATGTTGATATAATATATCCAATCACCCTGAGCATATAAGTCCATCGCAATATCGTCGCTTAGTTTTGTTCTTTCAGTGCCATCGGTGCTTATTTTGTAGATACCTTTCTGCCAGCCCAACAAGGAATAGTAAATCCAGTCTCCCATGACATTAAGGTACAAAGACTCATCTTCATTGATCATAGTCATGTCTGAACCATCAGTGCGGACTTTATAGATTCTGAAACGATCTTGATCGTTGATAAAATAGATCCAATCATCTTGGCTGGTAACCAAACCAGCATTGCCAATATTGCTTATGGTGTTGCCCACGGGATATTTTTTGAATGCTTCAAACTCTTGATCAGGAAATGCAAGTTGTCGGCTAATGCCATCAGTGTGGACTTTATAGATTCTATTGTTATCGCTTGCATTCCCATAGTAAATCCAATCCCCTGCAATTTTTATGGACCATACTTCATCATCAACAAGTTTTTTTCTGTTTGTGCCGTCGGTGCGAATTTTATAAAGCCTAAAACCATCATTGCCGTTGGCATAATAAGCCCAATCGTCTGAAACATTGAGGTGCCAGACATAATCATCATTAAGTTTGGTGTTTTCTTTTCCATCAGGTCGAATTTTGAAGAGGTTTAAATTTTGGCTGTCATTGGCATAATAGATCCATTCACTGCAAGCA
>PXBT01000144.1 GCA_003566815.1 Caldisericota bacterium | reverse complement strand
TAGGCCATCGGATTGTCCATGGGGGAGAAAAGTTTAATGCCTCAATGATTATTAATGATGAAGTTATCAATGAAATTGAAAAGTGCATTCCCCTGGCTCCTTTGCACAACCCTCCCAATTTAACCGGGATCAAGGAATGCATGAAATTGATGAAAAATGCCCAACAAGTTGCAGTGTTTGATACCTCTTTTCATCAGACGCTTCCAAACTATGCCTATGTCTATCCCCTGCCCTACCATTTGTACAGAGAAGACAAAGTGAGAAGATATGGGTTTCATGGAACTTCGCATCGATTTATTTCTCAGGAGTGCGCAAAACTTTTGCAAAAGCCACTCGATGAATGCAAACTGATCACTTGCCATCTGGGCAATGGAAGTTCAATTGCTGCAATTAAAAATGGAAAATCCATAGATACCACTATGGGGTACACCCCTTTGGAGGGCATCATGATGGGAACCAGAAGCGGTAGTATTGATCCGGCTATCATGATGTTTTTGCAGAGAGAAAAAGGAATGAGCGTGGATGATGTGGACAACCTACTGAACAAGCAATCAGGATTTCTCGGCGTAAGCGAGCTTTCCAATGATTTGAGAGATGTTACGATAGCTGCAAAAGAAGATCATGTATTGTCAAAGCTTTCGCTTGAAATATGTTCGTATCAATTGAAAAAATATGTAGGCAGTTATATTGCTGCAATGAATGGAGTCGATGCGGTAGTCTTTTCTGGTGGGGTTGGAGAAAATACAGAAGAGATAAGAGAGTTGTCCATGACTAATATGGAAAATCTTGGCATTATCCTTGATCATCATCGCAACTTGACAGATATGAAAAAAACACGCATGATTTCTACAGATGATTCTTCTGTTAAAGTATTTGTGATTTTTACCAATGAAGAAATCATGATTGCGCGAGACACAAAGGTGTTGGTGAGTTGATCATTGTTTCAAGAACCAAAATAATTTATACGGACCTGTCTTGATGAGTCGGATGTCTGATCAAAACAAAGCTCCTTACTTTGAAGCTGTCAACAGCTATGTAAAAAAAGGAAGAGCCGCTTTTCATATGCCAGGCCATGCTCGCGGCAGAATTGCTCCTCAGGAAATGATAGATTTTTTTGGCGAGCAGATTTTTTTGGCCGATTTAACCGAAGTTGAAGGCCTGGATTATCTTCATAAACCGGAAGGCGTGCTCAAAGAAGCACAACAGCTTGCTGCTGATGCTTTTGGAGCTGATCATTCTTTTTTTTTGGTTAATGGAAGTACGGCAGGAGTTATAGCCATGATTCTGGCTGCTGTAAAGCCAGGCGAAAAACTTATAGTGCAGCGGAACTCTCATCGATCAGTTATAGCAGGTCTTACGATGGGGCATGTTGAGCCTATTTTTATACAATCTCGTTTTCATCCCGAGATGTATATGATGACAGGCATCACTCCTGATGATTTGCGTGAAACCATTGAACAATATCCCGAATGCAAGGCTGTCCTGCTTACCTCTCCCAATTATTTTGGGATGTCAGAAAATACCCAGGATTTGATTCGCGTTGCCAGAGAGCACAATTTAACTGTTCTGGTGGATGAATCTCATGGGGCTCATCTTCATTTTCATTCGCAATTGCCTGCTTCTGCAGTTGATCTTGGCGCAGATATGGTGACCCAAAGCGTTCATAAAACATTGCCAAGCTTTACTCAAACTTCCATTCTGCATCTTAATGGCGATCGCATTCCTCGAAGAAGAGTGCAAACTCTGCTGGCATATCTTCAGACTTCTTCGCCAAGTTATTTGATGATGGTTTCTCTTGATATGGCGAGGAAGCAAATGGCTGTGCACGGAAAAGAGCTGATAGATCGAGCCATGGTTAATGCTGATAATGCTCGCGAAAGGATCAAGGGATTTAGAAATTTATATTCTTTTAGAGACGAAATCATTGGCGACTATGGAATCTATGATTTTGATCCAACGAAGTTGACCGTTTGTGTTAAAAATACTGGCTATACAGGATTTAAAATGGAAAAATTACTCAACCAGAAGTTCAATATTGAAGTTGAACTTTCGGATTTGGCCAATATTTTATGTTTTATGACCGCAGGTAATACAGAAAAAGATATTGATGATTTAATGGAAGCACTGGAGTATGTGGATCAACATACGATTTCAGAAACAGTGCGCACGATTTCACGCTTGCCAAGAATTCCCAATTTGATTTTGAGTCCTTCTGAAACTTTTGCTATGGAACCCTTATTGATGGATTTTGATGCTGCAGACGGGCAAATTGCTTTTGAAGTCATTGCACCTTATCCACCAGGTATTCCTTATACTTGTCCAGGTGAAATTATTACTCAGGAAATCATTGATTTGATCACGGAATTGCGTTCAATTGGGTCGGTAGTGCAAGGGGTAAGTATTGACAATAAGGTTAAAGTTGTTAAGTATTAATAGGCAATAAAAAAAGGAGTGGGGCATGATAAGCGATAAATTGTTCGAAAAAATTGAACAACTTGAAGATGAATCAGAACAGCTGATAAAAAAAGCTCAACAGGAAACAGAAAACATAAAAAAAGACACCCACCAGGCTATTGATCGGTTAAAACATGAGGCTGACAAAGAAATCCAGCAGTTTATGGATTGCAAGAAAGAAGAGCTGGAAAAAGAAAAAAAAGACCTCACTGAAAAGTATCAAAAAATGTTCGATGATGTATCAAATATGATTCTATCTCGAAGAGACCAGCATTTACCTGAAATTATTGAAATCTTTAAAAAGGAATTCAAGCAAGCATAACCATGGCGATTGAAAAGTTAAGCAAATTTCAAATGGTGGTTCAAAAGAACCAATGGATTTCCTTTCGCAACAAGCTTTTTCAAAAGGGCTTTATTCATCTCCAGGATATCAGCAAGAAAATGAACCCCCTGCAAAACACTTCTGATGAAGAAAAAACACTTCGTTCCAGGATTAACAAAATCAACTATCTCTTAGAGCTTGCTGACCGAACAAATCCTCGAAAAAAACCTTTTATCAATAATTTTATACCTGATCGTCCGATTTTGGAGCCTTCCTCCGTAGAGAAAATCAAAGGAGAAGATTTTTTAAACGATCTTTTTGAGGAAATCAATTCGGTGGATGAAAAGATTTCATCCTCAAAAGAGCGGTTAGCTTTTGTTGAACAACGAATTTGCCAACTCACACCCTATGAGCATATGGCTTTTTCTTTTGAAAAGCTTGCTTTTGGACGATTTGTCAATGTATGGCTCGTAGAGTCAAAACAATCCACTCGAGATGATCTTATGAGGCTTTATCCCTTCTTATTTGAAGACGCTATGGTTCAGGAAGTGCCTTCCAATGGCGATGAGACTTCAGTTGCATCTTATGTTGTAATTGCGCCAGGCTCATCCTATCAAAAAGTATGCAATAAACTCAAGCGTACTGATTTAAAGATACTTCCCATTCAAAATTTAAAAGGAACCCCTGCCAGCGTGCTGGCATCGCTCAAAGAAGAAAAAGCCTCGCTTATTCATACTATTGAGGAAAGCATCCATCAGATTGGGTTGTTGCATCAAAAAGAACCCCACTTGCTTTGCTTGAAAGATTTATGCGAGAGTCATTTGAAAAAAATTGAAGGTGCACGCAACTTTACATCCAGCAGGCGTGTTGTTGTCATGGAGGGGTATATTCCTCAAACAGCCTCAAAAGAAGCAAAAGAGTGGCTGGATAAAAGCTGGCCGGAGGTTTTTTATCAAGATGAGGAAGCCGATAACGACGCACCTATCAAGCTTAACAATCGACCTTTCTTTGCCCCGTTTGAGTTTTTGCTTCGCATGTTTGGTCTTCCTCGCTATGGAATGATAGATCCTACCCCTGTAGTGAGTTTTTTGTTTTTAATCTTTTTTGGCATTGCATTTGGGGATGTTCTTTATGGGTTGTTTCTCTTTAGCGTTTGCCATCTGATGAGCAAAAAATATGACCATGATATAGGTACGGTCAAGTTTTTAAGTATGTTCAAATATGCAGGCATATCTTCAGCTTTTTTTGGAATGATTACTACTTCCTGGGCTGGAGATCTTGTCACCACCTATGTACCATCTTCATGGTGGTTGCATCGACTCCACCATTCCCTGGGAATCATCAGCGCATCAGAGCATGTCATGGTGATGATGGTAGCAATTATTTATTTGGGGGTCATAGCTCAAATGATTGCGGTAGCTATGGCTATGTTTCAAAATATTAAAGAAAAAAAATGGATAGATGCTATATTTGACCAATTTTCATGGATGCTTTTCATGCCTTCCATTACGATAGTGATTGGGCAATATTTAGCGCCAGGGTATTTTCCTGAAGGGCTTGTTTCCTGGGCAGGCTATATTTGCTATCTTTCGATTGCCATGATTTTTATTGGAGGGTTTATCAAATCCAAAAATCCAATCACAGGCGTATTCAGCGGAACGATCAATTTTTATGGCATTATGAGCACCTATGGAGTTTCAGCCCTAATGGCTGATGTTTTGTCGTATTTGAGACTGCTGGCTTTGGCAGTAGCTACTTCTTCCATGGCTATGTCGTTTAATTTAGTATCTTTTCTTTTTAAGGATATTCCCTTGATTGGACCCTTATTGATTATTGTTGTATTGCTTTTAAGCAATTTGTTAAATATTTTGTTGAGCGTTCTGGGTGCTTTTGTTCATCCGGTGCGGTTGTTGTTTTATGAATTGTTCAGCAGATTTTATCAGAGTGGAGGCAGAGAGTTCGTGCCTTATGGCCAACAATTCAAACATGTTTTTCTTACTAAACAAAGGGAGGTATAACAGAGATGACATTTGCTCAATTTTTTGCAGACAATCTTAACACAGGACTTCATTGGGCTGCTATTGGTTTTTATGCGTGCATGATGCTTGGCGGCATTGGTTCGGCTATTGCTCTAAGTATAGCAGGCACTCAAGCTGCTGGATCCCTGGCTGAGAAGCCAGATCTTTTTGGCAGGCTTTTTGTTTTGATGGCTTTGCCAGCAACTCAAGGTCTTTATGGTTTTGTTTTAGCGTTTTTGGGGATGCAGTTGACTGGTTTTAATACCGGCGCTGAAATGAGTCTGAATAAAGGAATTGCTTTGTGCTTCAGCTTTGCCCTCATTGGAGGAGTTTTGTTGTTTTCAGCTGTAAATCAGGGAAAAGCATCTGCAGCAGCAATTAACCTAACTGTAAAGCAACCGGAAAAGTCTGGCGGAGCTCTTTTAATTCCTGCTTTGGTGGAAACTTATGCTTTGCTTGCTTTTGTTGCAGGGTTTTTGTTGTTGACTTTCATCCAGGGAAGCGCACTCTAAAATGGACCAGGAAAAGCTTTTTGAGGTTGTGACGAAAGAAGCAAAACAGGAAGCAGAAGATATTCTTAACAAGGCCAGAGCGTTATCAGAAAAAGAGCTGGCTGATGAAAAAGAAAAAATTAATCGCTATAAAGAGGATCGTCTTGCCAGTGAAAAAAATTTATTTCTTTCTCGCATCAATTATTTACGATTTAGCATGGAGTCAGAATATAAAAAGAAGTTGCTTTACTTAAAGCATCAGCTGATGGAAGAGTTAAAAGATTCTCTTTTTAAGACTGCATTGGAGCAAATAAGTCGGGATGCATACGGTTACCTTTCCTTTGCTTTGAAAGATTGTCCTTCGAAAGAAGGAGTGCTTTATGCTGGAAACAAAATTTCTTCTTTTATGGATGAAAAACTGATAAAGCAATACAACCAGGAACATAAGACCAACTTTCAATGGGGAGGAACAGAAGCTTCCCTTGAGGCTGGATTGAGTCTTGAGAAAGGTGCTGTTAAATATATTTTCCCTTTGATGGAATGGATTGATCGATTTATTGAAAACAAGAAAAATGATATCAATGAAAAATATTATACTTGAAGCGATGTTTTTATATAAATGATGAAGTTAAGAAAAAAAGAACAACACGGTTTTTTATCGGGTTTTTTTAAAGCTCGAGAGTACTTGTTTTTGAGCCCTGACACACAATCATTGATTGTTCAAGCTGAAACTCTCGATCAATGGTCGGGTTATATCGCCAATGGTCGATATGCTAAAACTATAGCAAAATTGAATGATCCCAAAGCATTTGAGTCAGCTTTGTGGGAAACCTACTTTAATGAATTGAAACAAGCGCGAAATCAAATTGATGAGCCCTATCTTACCAAATACCTGACTTATTTTCATAGCATTATTTTTTCTCAGAAAGAAATAGCCTTTGACCTGCGGGCTGAAAAAATATTTGAAGAACGATTGGCTCAATGGGTGGATTTATCGCTTCAGGGCACTAACTTTACAAAAAAATTGTCCAGCTATGCTGTTGACCATTTTAATCTTGCAGAGTTTATTCGCTCTCAATTTCATCAGGACACTATGCCTCCATATTATGCCCATGGCAATTTACCAAAATCATCCCTCAAGGTTTTGTTTGATTCACAGTTTCAGCATATTCCGAAAGATATCATTTTTTCGCTTTGGCACCCCTTTGTGGAAAAAGAAAAGCCAGCAAAAAAGATCAATTTTGACTTGATTTTGAGGCTGGAGTATTTCTGGCTGGATGTAATGTGGAATATTTTTGAAGAACCTTTGAAAGAACCTTATGGCATAGACTACTTACTGGCCTATTTCCTTCGCTTTATGCTGGAGATAGAAAACGTAAAACGACACTATTTTCGCCTTAAATATGGACTTCCCGTATATTGGATGAAAGAAAGGCATTGAGGATGAAAAAAATTAAAGGATGTGCCATTGGTGAGCGCGATATTATAAGAATATTTGGAGCTTATGCTTTTGATTTGCATCCGGTTGACGATGCGGGTTCGTTTAACCAGGAGCTCAATATCTTATTAAAAAGTCAGCAATTCGATATGTTTATTATCACGGAGACTTTTATTGTCGAAATGAACAAAGAAAATACTTTGTTGGTGCAGGAAAAAAAGCCTGTGGTTCTTACCATTCCAACAAATCAAGAAAGTACTCACAATGCGAGGGGAGCATTGAGTGATTTAATTCGCAAAGCTGTAGGAATTGATCTGCTGTCCAGTGAGAAAGGAGCAGTTTAAATATGGAATATGGAAAAATTGTAAGCATTTCAGGGCCACTTATCATAGCAGAAAATTTGCCGGATTCGAAAATGTATGAAGTGGTTCGAGTGGGAAAAGAAAAGCTTTTCGGCGAAATTATTGAAATGCATGGAAAACAGGTTTTTATTCAATGCTATGAAGAGACACTTGGGCTAAAACCTGGTGAGCCTGTTCAATTGGAGGGATTTCCATTATCAGTACAATTGGGACCTGGCTTGATATCTTCTATTTATGATGGCATTCAACGACCTCTGGAGCTTATTTTTGATCAGTTTGGATCTTTTATTGCTCGTGGGATTGATGTTCCTCCTCTCTCTTCAAAGAAAACCTGGAAGTTTATCCCCTTGAAACAAAAAGGAGACGAGGTGTCTGCCGGGGATAAAATGGGATATGTGCAGGAAACGCCTTCCTTGAAGCATTATATTATGGTTCCTCCCGGGATACAGGGGACTATAGTCGAGATCAAAGAAGTTGAAGCAACCATTCAGGATACGGTGGTCATTTTACGCACCAAAGATGAGGAAAAAATGGAAATCAATATGGTGCAAACCTGGCCAGTTCGAAGAAAACGTCCGGTAAAGCATAAAATTGTACCCAACAAACCTTTTGTTACGGGACAGCGTGTGGTTGATACGTTTTTTCCTGTGGCCGAAGGAGGAACCGCTTGCGTACCCGGTCCTTTTGGAAGCGGAAAAACCGTGATCCAGCATCAGTTGGCCAAATGGGCTGATGCTGATATTATTGTGTATGTGGGTTGCGGAGAAAGAGGAAATGAAATGACCGATGTTTTAATGGAATTTCCTCATTTGAAAGACCCCAAAACAGGAAGATTTTTGATGGAGCGTACCGTTCTAATTGCCAATACTTCCAATATGCCCGTTGCCGCAAGAGAAGCATCAGTATTTTCAGGCATTACCATTGCTGAATATTTTCGCGATATGGGATACAAGGTTGCTCTGATGGCAGATTCCACTTCTCGTTGGGCTGAAGCCATGAGAGAGATTTCTGGAAGATTGGAAGAGATGCCTGGCGAAGAAGGTTATCCAGCTTATCTTTCATCCAGAATAGCATCGTTTTATGAGCGCGCTGGAAAGGTTCAAACGCTGGCTGATGAACCAGGAAGCTTGAGCGTTATTGGAGCTGTCTCACCTCCTGGAGGCGATTTGTCAGAGCCAGTGGTTCAGTCGACGCTACGAGTTGTTAAAGTTTTCTGGTCGTTGGAAGCTACTTTGGCTTATGCCCGACATTTTCCAGCTATTCATTGGCTCAACAGCTACTCTTTATACCAAAAGCTTGCGGATCAAAACTTTGAAAAAGAAGTGGATGCTCGCTGGTCCAAGGATAGAGAAATGGCAATGAGTATATTGCAAAAGGAAGCAGAATTACAGGAAATAGTACGCCTGGTAGGAACGGATGCTCTTTCGGAAAAAGAAAAACTCGTATTGTTAACTGCCAAGTCTATCAAGGAAGACTTTTTGCATCAAAATGCTTTTGATGATGTCGATACTTATACCAGCCCTCAAAAACAGTTTTTGATGCTTCATAACATCATTTATTTGCACCAGCTGGCAGAGCAATATATTGAAAAAGGCCTCAACACTCATGAAGTGGAAAACTTTGCTATAAGAGAAAAAATTGGGCGAGTAAAATATATCCCGGAAAGCGAAATGGAGCGATGTAATCTGGCAGATCCCATCAAAGAGTCTTTTGAGAAATGGGAAACCCAACATAAGGAGAGCTCTCAATGATCAAAGAATATAAAACTCTATGTGATATTGCTGGTCCCATTATAGTTGCCGATGGCATTGAAGAGTGCAGTTTCGGAGAATTGGTTGAAATTATACTTCCTGATGGTAGCGTTAGGAAAGGAGAAGTTCTTGAGGCCAAATCCAACCGTGCGCTTGTTCAAATTTATGAAGGCACTGAAGATTTAAATATGGGAAACACTCGCATACGATTCACTGGAAAGCCTGTTGAAATAAAACTTTCTCCTGATATTATCGGAAGAATTTTCAGTGGGTTCGGTGAACCCATTGATCAGGGTGGACCTATTATTGCGGAAACAACAAAATCTATCCTGGGCGATCCTATCAACCCCTATGCTCGTGATTATCCTTCTGAGTTTATTCAGACGGGAATATCTGCTATTGACGGATTGAATACCCTTGTCAGAGGACAGAAGCTTCCAATTTTTTCTGGCGCAGGCTTGCCCCACAATGATTTGGCGCTTCAAATAGCCAGGCAGGCAAAAGTATTGGGGAAACAGGATCGATTCGCTGTAGTTTTTGGAGCCATTGGCGTTACCTTTGAAGAGTCCAATCAGTTTATTGAATCCTTAAGAGATTCTGGTGCTCTCGAACGCTCGGTGCTATTTATTAACCTTGCTTCTGACCCTGTTATTGAGCGCATAAGTGTTCCTCGCTTTGTTATGACTACTGCAGAATATCTTGCTTTTGAGCTGGATATCCATGTTTTGGTCATACTCACTGATATCACCAACTATTGCGAAGCATTAAGGGAAGTTGCCGCTGCAAGAAAAGAGATACCCGGAAGAAGAGGGTATCCAGGCTATATGTATACCAATCTGGCTTCAATTTATGAAAGATGCGGTCGTATCAAGGGCAAAAAAGGTTCTATTACAACTATGCCAATACTTACGATGCCTGATGATGACAAAACGCATCCTATCCCTGATCTTTCAGGCTATATAACGGAAGGCCAAATTTTTGTTTCTCGTTCACTTCATGCAAAGTCCATTTATCCTCCCATTGATGTATTGCCTTCACTTTCTCGCCTTAAAGATAAAGGTATCGGAAAGGACAAGACCCGAGAAGATCACGCGAATGTAATGAACCAGCTTTTTGCGGCTTATGCTCGCGGAAGAGAAGTCCAGGAGTTGGCAGTTATATTGGGAGAGTCTGCTCTAACTCCAACCGACAAGCATTATATGAAGTTTGCAGATGCTTTTGAAAAGCATTATGTAAACCAGGGATTCTTTGAAGATCGTTCTATACAAGAGACCATGGACATTGGATGGGAAATGCTTAGCATTTTGCCAGCATCAGAGCTTACTCGCGTTAAAGATGAGTTTATTCAGCAATACTATCAATCCAAAGGAAATGAAAAGTGAAAACTCGCATAAGCCCTACTCGCATGAAATTACTCGAGACCCGAAAAAGGGCTCGAGTAGCCAAGCGAGGACATAAACTTTTGAAAGAAAAACTGGAGGCTCTTATTAGAGAGCTTTTGGTGCTTATCAAAAAATTTGATGATCAGGAAAAGGCAGTCAGTCAAAAGCTTCCTCATATTATGGAAAAGTTTTTGGTCTTGAGAAGCTTGCATACTGATGAAGAAATGGAGCAGATTATAGCTGAAGTCCCTATTGAATATCAATTGGATGTGCAATGGAAAAATATGATGAACATTTCTTTGCCTGAGTTTCACATCGAGTCTTTGCAACCTGTTAGCGAGGTTCGATTTCAGGGCAAAGGGCTTAGTGCTGCTCTGGATGAAGTATTTATAGAGTTTGACAGGGTTTTTGCCTTATTGCTGAAATTGGCCGAAATACAATACGCTATATATGAAATAGCAAAAATGGTCGAAATGACTAAAAGAAGGGTCAATGCGCTGGAATATATTCTTATTCCGGAGTTGGATCAGATTATAAAAATGATATCATCAAAACTGGATGAAGACGAGCGATCCAATGTAGTGCGACTGATGAAAATCAAAAAAATATTAGCTCAAAAAAAGAAATCAGCCTGAAATACGGTCTTCTTTTCCAAGCAGGGAATGACCAAGCCAGAATGCTTTTTCGTTGTTGCTTAGCTTTTCATCTTTAAAGAAATCTCCTATTGCTTTTACAAAGGATTCAGGTCGAACTACCTTTGTTTTTGCGATAAGGTAGCCTATCAAAACAATGTTGGTGGAAAGCCTGTTTTTTAATTGGGTTTCATCGTAGTGTGTAAAGGGAATGCCAACAGTTTTAAAATCAGGATGGTCATCATATTCAGGAACCATAAACGTGTCAATAATCCTTAATCCATTCTTTTTAACTTTCAGACCATACTTAACAAAGGAGGCTTTCGTCATGATAGCTACAATATCAGGCTCCAATACTTCTGGATACCAAACTTCTCGATTGGCCATTACCACTTCACTTTTGGTGGCTCCGCCTCTTGCTTCTGCTCCATAGACCTGACTTTGAAGAGCATTGAGTCCATCCAGCAAAGCAGCTTTGGCCATTATCCTTGCTGCAGTAATCAAGCCTTGACCGCCAGAGCCTGCTAACCTGATTTCTGTTCTTTTCATTTGCATAACTCCTTGAACATGGAAGCTCTTTTTTCAATATAGGATGGCTTTTCTTTGCAAACAAACTCTCCCATAAGTATTTTTGACGAGCGTTCTTCTTCGGTCATTTTTTCTGCTTTTTCAAGACTAACCATGTTTTCTTTTTGCCATTGCATCATTTCTGCTGGGCTTTTATGTTTGTTCATGCGACCATAGTATATGGGGCACTGAGTAATGACTTCAACTACCGCAAATCCATTATGCGAAACTGCGTTTTTCATGTATTTGACAGTGGGTTGAAAGAAACTCACCCCGCTTCTCGCTATATAGCTTGCTCCAGCTCCTTCCAAAAGCTTGACAGTATCAAATTGTTCTTCGATTGATCCATATGGAGCAGTAGTGCCTCTTTTTCCTGAAGGAGTCAACGGTGAAACTTGTCCTCCTGTCATACCATAAATCGAGTTGTTGAAAATGATCAGGGTTAGATCGATGTTTCTTCTTGCTGCATGGATCAGATGGTTCCCTCCAATTGCCAATGAATCGCCATCTCCCGACATCACGATAACTTTTTTGTCAGGTCGGACCAGTTTGATAGCTGTAGCAACAGGAAGAGCTCTTCCATGAAGAGTGTGGATGTTATCGCAAGCAGCATAGGTGGCTGTTCTGGAAGAACAGCCAATACCTGAAACAAAGATGACATCTTCAGATGGAACGCTAAGCTTGTCCAGGGCTGTCATCATGGCGTGCACCACAATGCCATTGCCACATCCAGGGCACCAAATGGTAGGAATACGCTTGGGGTTTAAGTATTGTTCACCTTGCATGATTGATTTTCACCACTTCCTCACATAGTTCATCAGGGTTGATCAGTTCGCCTCCGGTTTTTGAGATCAGCGAAACGGGAATCTGATGCCCCACAATGCGTTTAACTTCGTGCACTATTTGTCCCAGGTTGAGCTCGGGCACCATAATATGTTTGGCATGAGCCAAAGAATTCCACAGCGTTTCCTCATGGATGGGAAAGAGGGTTTTGAGTCTTACCATTCCTATATCCAATCCCCCTCCACATTCTTTATTCCTTGCTAACAATGCTTTAACACTTCTGGATGTGATCCCGTAGCATACCAGCATAATGGATGCTTTTTCGTTCCATACTTCAATGTCAAATATTTCTTTTGAGTGTTTTTCAACTTTTCGACTCAAACGTTCAATGAGAGCACGAGAAATACTATAATCTGCTGTTTGGAAACCGTCGTCGTGGTGGCTTAAACCTGTAACGCTGGTGCCATAACCATCCCCCAAATTGGCAATCACAGGCACATCATCCACAAAAGTGCCATAAGGAAGGTAGTTTTCTCTGCAAGTAGGGCAGAGCCTTCGAACGAGCGGAGGATCTTTATCAGGATCAATTTCTATTTTTTCTCTCATATGAGTGATAGTTTCATCGGTGAGCAATGTAACAGGAGTGCGGTATTGTTCAGCGAGATTAAAGGCTTCTATAGTCATGCTATACATTTCCTGAACCGAAGAAGGAGAGATTGCGATAGCGGGATGGTCGCCATGAGTACCCCACCTGGATTGCATCACATCTCCCTGGGAAACTTTGGTTGGAAGCCCTGTGGAAGGACCTCCTCTCATTACATTGCAGACTACAAGGGGCGCTTCCACCATGCAGGCATAGCCTATACCTTCCTGCATCAAAGAATAACCTGGGCCTGATGTGGAAGTCATGGCTTTGGCTCCTGCCATTGATGCTCCAGCTAAAGCTACGATGCTGGCAATTTCATCCTCCATTTGAATGAAAGTTTTACCTTTTTTAGGCATCATAGCTGATAGATATTCTGCAATTTCAGTGGAAGGAGTAATAGGATAACCGGCAAAAAAATCAAGTCCTGCTTTCATAGCGCCATAAGCACATGCTTCTGCGCCTTGCCAAATGTCTTTAATTTTCTTCATTTTCTTGTATTACCTCAATAGCAAAATCTGGACAAACCTGACTGCAAATATTACAACCAATACATTCTGAGGGATCCAGCACATATAATCTTTGACTTTCATCTTGCGCAAGCACTTTTTTGGGGCAGAAAGAAACGCAAATGCCACAGCTTTTGCATCGCAATTTATGTATTTTAATTTTATTTTTTTTCAAGCCCTGCTCTCCTTTTTTTTAATCAAAATTGAATGTACCCCATAGAGGTGTTTTTGTCAAACATGATAAAATTAAGAATATTTTTTATTCAATCGATATTTTTGAAAATCCGTTTTTCTTGTTAACTCTTATGAGGGTTTGAAAATAATCTTTCAACTCATCCATATGAGTGATAACAAAAATCTTTTCAAAGTCATCGGAAATTCGATTGATGCACTCCACAAATCTCATAATACCGTCCTTATCCTGGGTGCCAAACCCTTCGTCTATCATCAGCACTGAAAGTCTTGCTCCCGATTTACTTGAAAGCACATATGATATGGCAATTCGTATGGCCAGGTCAACTTTAAATTTTTCTCCTCCACTAAAGAGTTCATAAGATCGAATTTGCCCTTCGCTTGAAATTTCAATGTCCATGGTTTCCCTGAAGCTTCCTTTTTTTGTTTTGGACTGAACTTTGAAATATACCTGGAGTCTTCCGTCAGATATTACATCAAGTATTTGGTTGGCTTTTGCTTCGATTTCAGGAAGAGCGTTTTCGATTATAAAAGATTGAATACCATTCTTGCTAAACATCTCTGTAGCCCTTTGAAGCAAGGTTTCTTTGTGGTAAAGCTTTCGGTATTCCTGATTTTTTTCTTCAAACTCTTTTTCGAGAAGTTTATACTGAGTTAATTTCTCTGAAGCTCCTGCATGCTTTATGACGAGATCTTCCTTTGTTTGAAGTGCGGTGTCAAAAGTTTGTTGATGGAGCTCAATGATTTTATTTGTACCTTGCAGATCAGTTTCGTTGTAGGTGATATTGTTAATTTCTTCTGTTGTTTTTTGAATTAATTCTGTAATTTGAATTATTTTTTCTTCAATTTTTTTAATTTCTGAAGTAAGTAACTGCTTTTCATGAAGTTTTTTGTCCAGTTTATTTTTCTCGGTTTCAAGATATTGAAAGTTTTCAATATATTGTTTAATTTCTTTGTGAAGGCTTGGATTATAGGATATTTCAAATAGTTTTTTTTCAAGATCACGAATATCATCAAGAATAGCTTTGGAATAATCTTTTGTTTCGAGTTTGCGATTCAGAAGGATCAGTTTTTCTGTAATGGATGGAAGTTTTTGTTCTGCTTCCATGGCTTTTCCCATCTGAGAATGGAGTTCACCCAAATTACGCAATAAATTACCCTCAACCGATAGCCGTTGCAAATATCCCGTGTATTGTTTGTCAGCGGTGGTAAATCTGGATCGAAAATCTTGCTTCTTTTTTATGAGTTTATCCAAATCCATCTGGCTTTGTGATTCCTGCACCTTTACTTTATAAAGCTCGTCATTCAAGGTTCTTAGTTGAGCTTTGGCGGTTGAAATATTTATCTTCTTTTCAAGGTACTCTTTTTCTTGCAAGAGGCTTTCTTCCAGTCTGTGCTTAATTTTGTTTTTATTTTCAAGCTCTTCTATGATTTCATGAATTCTTTTTTCATTTTTTTCAATGGTTTCTATTTTTTGTTGCAAATTTTTGTTGTAGTTCAGTTTAAGATCAGCTTCTCTCTGTTCGGAAAGATGAGTGCCGCATACCGGGCACATTTTAATACCTTCAGTTTTTGAAAGAATAGCAAGCTTTTCTTCCAGGTCTTCTATGGTTTTTTTGGTTTCTTCAATTTGAGCTTTATACACTTTAATCTTTGATGACTCTTTTTCGATTTCTGAATTAAGCACTTCCAATCGAACTCTGTTTTCTTTAATTAAGTTGAAATGTTCCTCAATGTTAGCTTCTTCCTGTAGGATATTTTCAAAATAATATATTTTTTTGCATATTTCTTCTTTTTGTTCTTTGGCTTTTTCAAGATTTTTTTTCTTTTCATTCTGGTTTTCTTCGATTACTGCCAATTGCTGGTTAATTGTGGAAAGGCTTTGCTCAAGCTCAATTTTTTTCAGCTTAATACGTTCCAGCTCTTTTTGCTCGCTTTGAAGCGATTGGATGCGCAAATTTACAGAAGTAAGATTGCTTTTTTCTTTAAGATAAATACTTTCTTCTTTTTCAAGCTCAGCTTTTTGAAGCCTCAGTTTATGTTCTTCCTCTGCATTCTTTTCTCGAAGCTCTGCTATTTTTTTTTCAATCCTATTTTTAATTTCAAGATTTTCATTCATTTTTTTGTCTCGCGTAATGTAATCCACGAGACGATAGTAGCCCGTTTCGATCTCATTTTGCTTTAAAATAATTTTTTGCGCTTCATCGATTTGGCCGAGGTAGTCTATTTTATCCTGTTGTAATTTTTCGATATTATTTTTTTCTCGACAAAGTTGTTCTGATAGGTATTTTTTCTTGATCAGGCTTTTTTCGATATTATTTTTTTCTTGAGATATGTCCTGTATTTTTTTCTTCAATTCATTTATTTCATTTGATTTGGACTGTATTGCTTGATTAAGATCCGATAACTGATTTTCGATAACAGCTTTTTGGGATAATCGCTCCTTGGCATCTTCCATGAATGATTTAATGCTCAGAAGGTTGGAGGAAATGACCTTCTTTTGATCTATTATTTTTTCTCTAATTTGCTCATAAATATCCAGCTGAAGAATTTCAGCCAATAGCTCTTTTCTTTCTGATGGATCTTTGCGCGTGAAAGAGTCTGCTCGTCCCTGCATAATCATGACGGAGGAAGCAAATAGTTCATGGTTGACATGGATAATGTTGTGAATTTTTTCCTGAGTGGCTTTGATAGTTGAATGGGTTAGCCCTATCCATTTGCCTTCCTCTTTTTCGTTGCGCATATTTAGTTCCAATTCGGTAGACTGCCGATGAAGGTCCCTTTTTCTGGCAACAAGATATCTGTTATTTTCCATTAGAAATTCGAGCTCAATCTGAGTGAAGTCTTCACCTGTAGTAATGAGTCGGTCTGCATTATCGCCACTTTTTGTAGTTCCGCGCGCTATTCCAAACAAAGCATAAGTGATGGCATCCAGAATTGAAGATTTGCCTGCACCATTTTCTCCAATAATTACAGCAGAGTTGATGTTGGTAAAGTCAATTTCTGTTATCCCTCGATAAGAAAGAAAGTTTTGAAGCTTTAGTCGTTGAGGTATCACACTAACCTATTTCATCGATAAATCCCTGTACCAGATTTATCAACTCCTTTTTATTTTCTTGCAAAAAAGCATCATCCAAAGCATCAATGTATTGATTTAATGCTTCCAGGGGGTCAAGCTCACTTGAAAGCGAAGTTATGCGAGATCTTGAAGACTTTTTTTGATCAATATGTATGGAAGAGATCATGTGGCAACGATCAGAAAAATCTCGTCTGATTTTTTGCTCATCGACCTCTGCTTCCCCATGAAGAAAAACATTGATGCGGACAATATCATTCTCATAGTCATCCTGATCAAATTGCTCTTTGCATTTGATGTAGAGATCATCTTCGGGAAAAATGGTTAGATTAAAAGTAATAAATCTTCGCTGGGATGGTATTTTTATAAATTCTGCCGAGGCTTTATTGTCTTGTATTTTAATGCTCATAAAACCATGATCATAGCTTGCTTCACCAAAATCAAGAGCTTCAATGCTTCCTGCGTATGCCAACAAAGGGTTATTTTTTTCTCCTTCAAAAATTTGAGGCTTGTGGATATGTCCCATGGCAATATATGAAAAAACAGGATCCATGAATGCAGTTTTTGATAAATAGATTTCATTTCCTACAATGGTGGGCCTCCAGTTATCGTACATGGCTTCTTTGATGGTTAAATGGGCGGCAAGTATGGTAGGAATTTTAGGTTTGATTTCTTTTTTAAATCCACCAATGTAGCGTGTGATGAGTAGCTGTATAAGCTCATCCCGCTTGGTTTCGTCTATGTTTTTATTTATTGTGTATTCTTTCAGGATGCTTCGTTCGAGAAATGGAATCCCTGCAATTTGCAGGGGCCCGTTTTTAGTTTTGATAGTTTCAACCCTGGGTTCATCGAAAAGATAAATAGAAGGGATTTTTAATTCTTTGAAAATTTGAAGTGACGATATTCGCTCCAGAGAAAGCAATGAATCATGATTGCCTATCAATAATGCAATGGGTATGTCGTTGGATATAAGCTGACTCAGTCGCCTGGAAAATTCATTTTGCACAAAAACACTCGGCTCTCTATGGTGATAAATATCACCTGAAATAATAAACAAATCAATCTGTTCTTTGATAGCTTTTTTGATCATCCAGTCCAGTGAGGCAAAAAAATCTTGTATTCG
>PXBT01000055.1 GCA_003566815.1 Caldisericota bacterium | reverse complement strand
GATGCTGAAGGGCACTTTACCTATGCGCTTCCTTTAGTGCTGGGCTCACAGGAAATCCACCTGGTAGCGATTGATTATGCTGGCAACAGCAGTGAGTTAAAGCGAACCATTACTCGCAAAGAACCTTTGGTTGACGAAATACCTCCCCTGATTGAACTCCATCATCCTCCCGAGGACTATGCAACCGAAGAAGAAGTCGTGCAACTTCAGGGCAGGGTTACTGACGAAGGTTCAGGAGTGCAGTCCCTGCATTTGACGCACCAAACTGCAGACACCATTCATTTGGAGCAAACCCTTGAATGGGATGCTGAAGGGCACTTTACCTATGCGCTTCCTTTAGTGCTGGGCTCACAGGAAATCCACCTGGTAGCGATTGATTATGCTGGCAACAGCAGTGAGTTAAAGCGAACCATTGCTCGCAAAGAACCTTTGAGAGAGCTGATTATTCGTTTACAAATCGGAAACAAAATGGCTACAATAGGTGATCGCAGAGTTGAACTTCCAGTTGCTCCACAAATTTTTAACAACCGCACCATGGTTCCCTTAAGGTTTTTGGTGGAAGCTTTTGGAGCGAGAGTTCAATGGGTTGCAGCACGAAGAGAAATACAGATTACTTATAGAGATATTTTTATAACCCTTTGGATAGGAGAAACCAGGGTTGTAATAGAAAACTTGCTTGATCCAGGCAGACCACCTATTCAAAAACATTTGGATGTATATCCTTATTTGGTTCAGGGCACCACCATGGTTCCTATTCGATTTATTTCAGAAGAATTTGATGCAAATATTCAATGGGAAGCTGCTACTCAGGAAATTATTATTCGGTGGGAGCCATAGGCTCATTTTCCATAAATTGTTCATCAATTGGCTCAATGGGTAAATCATCAACTTTATTGTCATGTTTTTCTTGCAATGATTCATCTTTTTCCAGCAGATCATATTTTACTTGACCAAAAACTTGAAAATCTTTTAGGGGCCACAAAACAAATAAAGTTTTTCCATGAATCTGATCCCTACTGATTGCTCCAAAATCTCTGCTGTCCATACTATTGCCACGGTGATCACCCAAAACAAAATATTCATCTTCATTGAGCAACAAGGGTCCAACTTGTCCAGGAGTGTTTTCTCGTTGAAGATAATCCTCAATCAGCTCAATGCCATTAATAAAAACTCTGCCTTCGCTAACTTCGACTTTATCTCCTGGTACACCAACGATTCTTTTAATGTAATGAATGGCAGAAGTATTTCCTGGAGGATTGAAAACTACAATATCCCCTCTTTGAGGGTCTCTGAAGCGGTAGATCATCTTGTTGACCATGATAAGGTCATTATTTCTCAGGGTAGGTTGCATGGATCCCATCTGCACTTTATAGGGCTGAAAAAGATAACTTCGCACCAAAAAAGCAATTAAAAGTGCAATGACTATGGTTTTGATCCATTCACCAAGTTCTTTTTTCCACATTTGATTCATTATTCCTTAAACGCTCCTTTTGCTACTTGTCCAACAGTATATCATATCCACAATCACTGAAAAAGCTATATATAAAAAAATCTATAAAACAGCTGAAATTAAAAAATTAATAAAAAATTTAATAATTTTAAAATTATACTTGACAATATTTTGTATCAACTTAAAATTATATATCGAAATATGCAGAAAGGAGGAAGCGAGTTAGATGAGATGGAGAATAAATGCAGCGAAAAAGACCCCAATGTGGGCATATCTGGGTCGCTACCCTTCTGAAAGCATGATGAAGACAAATCATTAGTTTTGATTCAAATCAGCTGAACATGAAGACCGCGACCAAGGTTGCGGTCTTTTTCAATTTAAGAGCCAGACAGGAGGAAGTCTATGATTTTTCAAAAATTTCATTGAAAAAGTAAGCGTAATATGAAAGGAGTTTGGAGATGTACCAAATTGAAGTAGAGATTACCGTTGAAAATAAAAAAATCGTCTTGTCCATTTTGTTATGATGGAAAAAACCAATGGAGGTGTATGAATGATTGCATTAGAATCAAAAAATATAGTAAAATATTTTCAGAAAAAAAAGGAAACATCCTGGGCTTTAAATCAAGTTAATCTCCAGATTCGTCAAGGTGAAATTTTTGGTCTCCTGGGTCCCAATGGATCAGGAAAATCAACATTTATTCGAATTGCTTCCACACTATTGGTGCCAGAAAAAGGAAATATGTCTGTTTTTGGTTACGATGTGGTAAAAGAGTCTCAGAAAGTCCAGCGTTTGATTAATCGAGTTTCAGTGGAGGCAAGTTTTTTCCGAATGCTTTCCCCTATGGAAAATCTGCTTTTTTCTGCTGGTTTATACGGATTATCAAAAAAAGAAGCAATCAAAAGAATCAATGAGATATGCGAAACTATAGGATTGGAAAAAAAGCGAATGCATGATCGCATCAAAGATTTTTCAAGAGGAATGCAGCAAAAAGTAGCTATTGCAAGAGCTTTTCTTACTAATCCTCCCTTGATGCTATTGGATGAGCCTACCACAGGGCTTGATCCTCGAGCAAAAAGAGAGGTTCAGCAATTGGTAACAGATATGAATAGTCGATATGGCATGACCATATTGCTTACAACTCATGATATGGACGAAGCTGAACGGCTTTGTCAAAGAGTGGCGGTCATCCACAAGGGTGAAATTATGGTTACAGGCACGCCTGAACATTTAATTCAAATTCAGGAAAGTAAAACTGCAAACCCCACCCTTGAAGATGTATTTTTAGCTTATACTGGACTGACATTTTCCCAGGTAGAAACAGAAGGAGTAGGAGTTTAAGAAATGAAAAACAGAATGTTAAGAGAGCTTTATGCAGCTCGCGCTTTTATAGATAGGAATTTAAATTTAAGCAAGCGGTATTGGAAATGGGAACTGGTGTTTCTGGTATATACTATTGCCAATTCTGTTACTATAGGGTTTATAGGCAGAGGAGTGGAGTCTGTAACAGGCACCTCTATTGACGCGCAATTTTATATTCTTTATATGCTTATAGGCTCTATTTTATGGGGTTATTTATCGATTCTATTCGAAATAATTTCAGAAACTGTGACCTGGGAGCGATGGGAAGAAACAATAGAATATACCTTTATGGCACCTGTACATCGTGCTACTCATTTATTAAGCGTATGCGGATATGCAATCATATATGGTATTATACGAAGCTCTGTTATACTGCTGGTGCTTTCATTTTTCTTCAACCTTGATATGAGTAGTGCCAATTTTGCCAGTGCTGTTCTGATATTGGGTATTGCCAGTTTTTCATTTATAGGATTAGGTATGTGTGCAGCTATTCTGCCTCTCATTTCCCCTGAAAAAGGCATTCAGGTGGTGAGCATATTTCAGTCTTTGTTGCTGATGTTTTCAGGGGTATATTATGAAATACATGTTTTACCCCAGTGGATGCAAGCGGTAGCAAGAATTTCTCCTGCCACCTATGCCCTTCAAGGCATGAGAGCCAGCATACTTCATGGGGCTGGCATGGGGGATATGGTGCAGTATATTGTACCTCTTTTGTTTATTGGTTTGTTTTTAGTTCCATTTGGAATTGCATTATTCATCAGAATGGAGCGATGGGCCAAGCAAAAAGGTGTATTAAAAAGAAGCGGATAGTTTATCCGCTTCTTTTTTTGTGCTGTTGTTTCATTGAAAAACATCTTCCAAAAAACTACAATCATATCAGGTAGCATTTGAATGAAAATGAAGCAATAAAAAACATAATTGGAGGATGTTCATGAAAATTGGGATTAATGGATTTGGAAGAGTGGGTCGGCAGGTATATAAAGCTTTAGCAGAATATTACCCACAGTTTGAAGTAGCTCAAATCAATGATATAGCTGATGCTAAAACTCTGGCTCATTTGTTTAAATATGATTCCACTTATGGTCCTTACTCAAGTGAGGTTGATACCAAAGAACATGCCATTATTATCAATAAGAAGGAAATAAAGGTTACCCATGAAACCGATCTTAAAGCTTTGAGCTGGGAAAAAGATATTCAACTGGTGATTGAATCCACAGGCAAATTTAACGACAGAGATCAGGCATCCAATCACTTGAAAAGCAATGTAGAACATGTACTCATCACAGCTCCTTCAAAAAATGCTGACTTAATGGTAGTTTTGGGGGTTAATGACAATGCTTTGGATCCTCGTGCTCATCAAGTAATTTCAAATGCTTCCTGCACAACAAACAGTTTGGCTCCTGCAGTAAAACTCTTGCACAAGCATTTTAATCTTCTAAAAGGATTTATGACTACTGTTCACGCTTATACTGCAGATCAGCGCATTCTGGACTTGCCTCACAAAGATTTGCGAAGAGCCAG
>PXBT01000091.1 GCA_003566815.1 Caldisericota bacterium | reverse complement strand
TGTTTTTGGAGCAAAAGAGGCTTTTTTAGGAACACTCTATAAATATAAATTTGTCCGTCAGCAAATATTACTTCTCCTGCGTCAACATGTTCATCATATTGCAAATGTCTTCGATGTCGAGATTCAGAGATTAAAGCATACTCATGTCGTTCATTCATGGGTTGCAACACTCGCACCGTATGAGCCCTGAAATCACCCAACATGGTAGGATCTATCGCTATTACCGGATTCATTTCTCTGGGTTGAGCAGGAACTCCCGCTGTGCTCAAATCTAATCTTTCGAGAGTATATTCCCGGTTATTTTTTCCTCGAAGCAAAGTTACGCTTTCATTGATAGCCTCATAGCCCCTTGCAGTAATCCATACCGGATAGGTACCCATCGGAAGATCTGCAAGTCTGAAACGACCCCGGGCATCGGTTTTCGCCAAATGATTGCCAACCTGAATCGTAACATTTTCCATAGGCTTTTTGGTTTCATCAGATTTCACAACCCCTTCAAAGATTGCAGGAGTTTCCACTTTGGGGGACATGTAAAAATCTTCCTGATTGGTGCCTCTGCCCAACACAATATTGCGAGAATAATCCAAATAGTTGGGATGAGTAGCTCTGATTTGATAATAGCCTGATTCGCACATAATTCTGTACCTACCCTGCTGATCCGTAGTTCCTCTATAGGTTTGTCCAGTACTTGTGTTTTTAATTTCAACCTGCACGCGAGACACCGGGATTTGATCTTCCACATTGGTTATAATTCCTATCAATGCTGTTTCTGAATCTCGCAATCCTCTCTGGCATCCCTGCATGCAACCCGAGGTGCCCATAAGAGCAGTTAATGTTAATAAAATCATCATGTACCTAATAAGAAGGGTTATTTTCATCATCAGATACCTCCTTTTCTTCATTTACGGGAGGATAAACAACTACAAAACGAGATGGCTCCTCCCCAAAACTTTCTGAGTTCAATCCAAATCGTGCTGCCAATTGATGCTCAATTCTTCGTGTTTTTGCATCTGCTGCAGGCAAGCTAACGGGAGAGTGAGTAATAAATATTTGTTCAATTAGTTTTTCAATATGTTGAAGACTTAAAGCAGGCTGTTTTTCTCTGCTTCGATACTGTGAAACAAATTTTTTTACTTCACTCAGGGTGTTGGCATAAATGGAAAAAATAGGAATATTCATGCTTTCACCCATGCTAAGAGCTTCTGAATTTTTCTTGCGAAAACTTTCAGTAGTTAAAATAATGGAAGCATCCTGCAACCGCTTAACCACAATCCCATTAAAATGAGCAGATTTTAGCGCACGGTTGAGATAGTTTACGCTAATTCCAAAAGGAAAAACTCTCACTTGGCTTCGTTCATTGATGGTGAGCAATGGATCATTTGAAAGTTTGGATTTTGTTTGTAGTACATATTTCTGATCAGTATTCATGTTTTCCTGATTCAAATCGGTTCTTTCTTTGCTTGAGCTCTCTACCACATAAGATGAGCCATCACTGTTACGCTTTCGTACTTCAGGAGCAACAGGAAATCCTCTAAGGTATCGATCCACTGTTTTTTGCACATCTTTATATATAGCAAATTCTTCTCTTCCATGAATTTCTATAAGAACATCAAAGGTAGGCTGAGAAGTTCTTTCCAGCACCGTTTTTTGGGTACCTCTTCGAGCCGCTTCCTCATCACTAAGAATTACACTGGTAATACCCCCCACTAAATCACTTATGGTAGGGTTAAACAATACATTTTCCAGGGTATTGCCATGAGCTGTAGCAATCAACTGCACCCCTCTTTCTGCGATGGTGCGACAAGCGGAAGTCTCTTCTGAAGTGCTGATTTCGTCAATAATAATAACTTCGGGAGTGTGGTTTTCCACTCCTTCGATCATCACCTGGTATTGCTCTCTGTTGGGTGGCACCTGCATGCGCCTGGACAAACCCACTGCAGGGTGAGGAGTATCCCCGTCACCAGCAATTTCGTTGGAAGTGTCCACAATGATGACTCTTTTATTCAGATTTTTGCTTAAAATTCTTGCTGCTTCGCGCAACAAGGTGGTTTTGCCCACTCCAGGTTTGCCAAGAAGCAGGATATTTTTGCCTGATTGAACCATGTCTTTCACTATATCTACCGTGCCAAAAATTGCCCTGCCCACTCTGCAGGTCAGCCCAACAATCTCTCCGTGACGATTGCGAATAGCTGATATGCGATGCAATGTGCGGTCAATGCCTGCCCGATTGTCCTGATCGAATCGGTCAAATTGATCCAGCATAATAGTTAAATCCTGTTTCTCGAGAATATGATCAGAAAGAGAGTGGGTGACATTATAAAAACGAGCTTCAGGCAACCTTCCCACATCCAAAATCACCTCAATCAAATCATCCAGACTCCCTGAAGATTTTATATTTTCTTGAAGTTCATGAGGAAAAATTTTTAAAAATAACGCTATATCTTCATTAAAAATAGTTGAAATATTACTCATACTTATACTATTATACCCTTTTTTGCATTGTTTTTAACCAGCCTCATGTTTTTTGACTTTAAGTTTGTTTTGATGGTGTTCTGCTAACTGCTCAAGAGCTTTCTGCATAACTGGTATGGCAACTTTGTGATCTTCAACCATGATAGGCCTTCCAAATGAAACCATAAGCTTGGGTCTGATTTTGAGCTTTAGCAAATCATGAACCCCAGTCGCATAAGCAGGGATTACAGGCACTTTTGCTCTTTTTGCCAAAAAAGCAAACCCTGTTTTTAGGGGCATAATTGGCAAAGAAAGATCAAGGTTTCGAGTGCCTTCTCCAAAAATCAACACCACCTCTTGCTGATGAGTCAAAAGGCGGATAACTTTTCGCATAAAGCTCAAGTCTGCAGATTCTCTATCGACAGGAAACGCACCCAATTTTCGAATAATGGTTTTTAGTAAAAAAATATCAAATAGTTCTTTTTTTGCCATAAAACGGATACTGCGCTTGGATATCACGGATCCAATAATGACGGGGTCCAACACGGAACGATGGTTGACCAGCAATATCCCTCCTCCTTTTTTGGGCACATGCTCCAATCCTTCTACTACAAGCTTGCATCGAAGAAAAAGAAGGGTTCGTATTAAATAGAGCGCAAAACGATAAAGCATATCCCGCTATATGAACAAATTCAGCAAAAATAGCGTAATCGGCTGAACAATACTAAAAAAGATGCCTGGAAATATTACAATAAGCCCAATCAGCATAAAAAATCCATATCGCTCCAGGGCTATTGAAATATGTTCATATTTGGGAGGGATGAGCACGGTGATCAATCGAGAACCATCCAGCGGAGGCACAGGAAGCAGATTGAAAACTGCAAGAACTATATTGATATAGATGAAGTTGAAAATAAAGTCAACGAGAATAGGAATGCCGAGCGGGAAAATAAGTCTTGCCAATATAGCCCCCACCAATGCCATCATAATATTGGAAGCAGGACCAGCCAATGAAACCAGCACCACTCCTTTTTTATACTCTTTGAAATTAAAGGGGTTGATGGGTACGGGCTTGGCCCAGCCAAATCTGAAAAATACCAACATCAATGTGCCAATGGGATCCAAATGATGCAATGGGTTCAGCGATAGTCTTCCACGATCAGCTGCGGTTGAGTCTCCCATGCGATAAGCTGCATAAGCATGAGCAAATTCATGAACTGTAATAGCAATGAGCACTACCGGGATTCGCACAAATAGAGAGGCCAAATCAAATCCAAACATGCTAAAATCCTACTTCTTTTGCCACTGACTGCATAGCTTGTATGCAATGATCGGTAAACTCTTCGAGACTCAAACCCAGATCAGTGCATGATGCTATTTGTTCTCTGCAGGCTCCAGCCGCAAACCTTTTTTCTTTATACCTCTTCATCACTGTCTCAGTGCTCAAATCTGCAAGTTTTTTGTTTGGTGTCATCAAGACTGATGCCACGATAAGCCCAGTGATAGGGTCAACCGCATAAAGAGCTTTGTCCATCAAGGATGCGCAGGGAGTATGCCCGGAGTGAGACTTGATGGCTTGCAATATTTCAGGGCTTAAATCTTCACAGGGCAACAAATCCATAGCTTTGATGCCATGTTTTTCAGGTTGATCCGCAGTCAGCTCATAATCAATATCATGAAGCAGTCCTGCCATTCCCCAGGTTTCGGGATCACCTTCCAACTCCTGGGCCAATTTACGCATACAGGCTTCAGATGCTACCATATGTTTGACTAAATTTTCTTTATGAATATGTTGTCGAATTAAATGAAGGGCTTCGTTTCGATCAAGCATTTTTCAGCTCCTCAACTTTGTCTGTTTTTTCCCAGGGCAATTCCAAATCATTGCGACCAAAATGTCCATAAGCGGCAACTTTTCGATAAATAGGTCTGCAAAGTCCAAAATAATCAATAATGGCTTTGGGTTGAAAGTTAAAACACTGATACACTTTTCGATAGATTTCATCCATAGCAATTTGATGGGTACCAAAAGTATCAATGAATATCGATAAAGGGTCAGCAACACCTATGGCATAGGCCAATTGGAGCTCGCAGCGATCCGCCAATCTCGCAGCTACTATATTTTTGGCGGCATGTCTTGCGGCATAAGCTGCAGAGCGATCCACTTTGGTGGGATCCTTTCCTGAAAAAGAGCCTCCGCCGTGACGAGAATATCCACCATAAGTATCGACTATAATTTTTCTCCCCGTCAAACCAGAGTCCGCCTCAGGTCCTCCAATCACAAAAATACCTGTAGGATTGGTATAAAACCTGGTTTTGGGGTCTATAAGGTGTTCGGGTATCACAGAAGAGATTACATGTTTTTTTAAATCCATTGCAATTTGTTCCTGACTTGCCCCTTCTTTATGTTGGGTTGAAATCAGCACAGTGTCCACGCGAAATGGTCGCTGATCCTTATCATATTCTACAGTAACCTGAGTTTTTGCATCAGGTCGAAGGTAGGACAAAGTTCCATTTTTTCTTACTTCAGCCAATTTTCTTGAGAGCTGATGGGCCAAAGAAATAGGCAACGGCATCAGCTCGGGAGTTTCATTGCAGGCATAGCCAAACATCATGCCCTGATCTCCCGCTCCTCCAGTGTCCACGCCGCAGGCAATATCAGGAGACTGCTCCTTGACAGTATTGATAACTCCACAAGTCGCGGCATCAAAACCACAGTTATGATTATTATAGCCAATATCAGCAATAGTATGTCGCACAATTTTGGGGATATCCACATAACATGAAGTGGTAATTTCACCCATCACCATCACTAATCCAGTAGTAACCACAACTTCACAGGCTACTCTTCCTTTAGGATCTTTGTCAAGTATATTGTCAAGGATGGCATCGGCAATTTGATCGCAAACCTTGTCAGGGTGTCCTTCGGTAACTGATTCAGAAGTAAAAAACCTTCGTTGTTGCGTTGGTGTCATCTTTCATTGTTCCTTCCTATTCATTATTCTTTCAAATATATTGATACATTAGCATAAGCATAATCGTTCAAAAAACAAAATTTATTAAAATTCAGGCAAATCAAGAAGATTCAAGCCTGTTTCGTCATCAAAATATCGCTCTCCCAGGTCAGGCAGCTCTTCAAAAATTATCTCTGCGGTTGCGCTAACAACACCCTGGTTGAGATGTCCTCCATAAACTCTGTGATTTTTATCTGAGATCGTCACATGAAGATGCAGGTATGCTTCTCCTTTCATCGTGGAAAGATTGCCCATCAGGCTTGTGACTTCAAAATCACCCACCAATTCAAGGGAATGATATTGCTTGCTTTCTATCTCAAAAAGCCCCACTGTAACAGAACCCACAGCTCCAATTCCTGTAAATTGTCCTCCTGTAAATGATTGCTGAGTACTAAACTTTTTCAAGGCTTCCACGATTTCTTCCCCTTTTTCAAGGCGAATAATCCAACGATTGACTGTAATTTTTTTTGCCTTCATGAGCCTGTTTGCCCTTTCTATTATTTTTTATTATTTTTCATTAGCTATACTATTCCCAAACCCATATCGTTACTTGTATTTCCTTGGTATCCGGAAACCAGGTAACTTCGCCATTCAACACTTCCGCAATAAAGCGCAAGGGTACCAGTGTCCTGCCATCCACAATCAGAGGGGGGACATCCAGAGAAACTCTATCAGTTCTATTGATAATAGCTTCACTGACCCCTACCTGTAATTGAATGGTGCGATCTCCAAGAGTTAGCACTATTTCTTTAGTGGAAGCAATCCAATCCACTTTGCTACCCATAGCTTCCGCAATAAAGCGCAAGGGTACCAGTGTCCTGCCATCCACAATCAGAGGGGGCGAATCAAGCTGAACAGGCTGTCTGTCGATATGAGCTGTGCGATGTCCTATTTGAAGCTGTATCAATCTTTGGGCAACATAGCGATATATTGTAATCAGCAAGTTTGATTGATTGCCGGCTCGATCTGTTGCAACCCATCTAAACTCATTTTTTCCCATATTCAATGTGGCCTCATAAGTGGCCAAGCCATTGCCATCAGTTTCCACCAACGATCCGTTAACAGAAAGATGGGCATCAATCTCAGTGCGAACGCTTATTGTAACAGTATGGTCCAAAGTATGAAAAGTTTCCTGATCTGGAGATACCCTCTCTATCGAGGGAGGTTGGGTATCTTTATATACAGTTCGCTCTTCCACCAATGTATTGCCTGCCTCATCCACCACTTTAAAAGTAAAGGAATTAGAGCCCTCTCTCAAGGTATATCTTTCTGAAAAAACTCCATTTCTTCCAAGGGTGATATGTTGATCGTTGATAAACAGCCTTGCCCCTATAGAAACAGAGCCTCTCCATTCAATAGTATTGCTTCGGGTTACAAATCCATCACTGTGGTTGAGAACAATAAACAGCTTTCGATAAGCTATTTCTGCAATATTGCTCCATCCTGCTTCAAGTTTTCCATTGGTAGCAAGGATGGAGTAGCGATAGGTTTCACGCTCTCTGGCTGTTTTGTCTATATATTCTCTTTGGGTGTTCCAATGCTCGTCCAATGGAGTCCATTCCTCGTAGCGATATGATCGAAACACTTTAAAAAACATGGGAGAAGGAGAGACGCCCAGCTCCATCACAACTCCTTCCCTTTCGCTTCGCAGTTCTATCTGGGGAGGACGCCAGGATGTTCTTTCAAGAACTACAGGATCCACGATGATTTGAGCTAAGCTCTGCCCTTCTTTTTTTACAGTCAAAGTAAAGGGGCTTAATGCTTCAAAGGGTTCAAGTTCAATATAAACCGAGCTTTCAAAATACCTTACCTTTGCCCCTTCAGGTAGTGAAGGAGTGATTTCGGACTGCTCGATACCCTGCGTAAAATAAAAGGTATGTTCTCTTTTGGTGCCTCGATATAATTGAGGTGCCCAGTGGTGTTCATGCGGTTCAACAGACACGGCATCCTCAACAAACAATGAAAAATAACGCGCATCCTTGCGATCTTCCAAATGAAAAATCAAGCAGAATGTATATACCCCTGGATCAAGATCTTTGGGTAAATCATAAACAAATCGTACAAATTGGCCAGGTACATATCGATCAGGCAAAAGCCAGGCTGAAAAGTCTTCATAGGTTGAAACCAAAGATAGAGCAATTTCTTCGCGATATGCTCCGAAAGAATATACATCAAGATCAACTTGCCCCTCTTCTCCAGGTTGTAGAATAGGTATTTCTGGAAAGATGTCCAAATACCAGCGATGGGGCAAACCTCGTGTTATAGGAATACTTAAAATTTCCCTCCTGGATTCCCAGGTCAATTGAGAATTATCGGTCAGCGGAAGTCCATCAATTTCAAGACGATAACTGTGATCTGGAAACAACTTTCTGGACTCCCAAATTCTCCATGGTTTTTCTTCAGGGTCTTCTTCGTCTTCATCGACAGGCTCTGTATTGCCCGAAAAAATTGCTACCGTGGATGAAGGAATCCAGCCTGATCGAATTTCAAACTGCCACTCGAACTGAGTATAGTCACTTGATATCGATATTGGAGCTTCCTGCCGTGGCAGATCCACTTCCTTGTAGGGCAAAACATGCATAGCAAGCTCATGGGGTAAAAATTGCACTTCTTTTTCCTCAAAGCCTTTTTTTGTGAGCAACATTTTGTCTTCCCATTCATCTAAAGAATAATAACCCCATTCATTAGTGGTGTAGACTATTTCTGCATGCTCCCTGCTGTTGACTGCAACGCCTTCAAGATAGTTCTCAAATGCATCCTGGACTCTTCCTCTTGTCATTGTAGAATCTTCTTCAATAAGCAAGGGGATTCGAATCATATCCCCGGCATTCTCTGAATAAACAAACAAATAAACCTTCCCCTCGGGTATATCGCTGGGTATGATCAAAAATTCATTGATCACCTGGTCTGCTTCAACGCTAAGTGATGAAAGTATGGAGCGTCGGATGCCATCTTTTTCAAAACCAAGCGTGAGCAAATGATCCTCAGAAGCATAAACTGCAAGAGAGACCGAATCTTCTTTTTGATATTTTTCCTTTTTATCATCAGGCAATATCCATGCGTGCATTGACTGCGACATGGCAAGAGGCAATTCAATGCGATCAGGTTTGCTGGAGGTGCTTCCTATATGGATTGAATCTGTCAATACCCTTGAACCCCCTGTTTCTATCATTAGCTGATACATACCTTCGCTAAGATTGGAAGCCCTGAGGTAGCCCTGGTCGTCAGTATAACCTTTTGCTCTGGTAGGCCCCCTCCAAACCCACCATTGCGCATGAGGAAGAGGCATTTTATTGGTCGAGCTTATGATTTGGGGACGCCAATGCAGTTCCCCTTTTTTATTCCTCAGGATATTTATAGCATGCTGGCTGACTTGTCTTTGCCCATCCTTATGAGTAAAAATAGCTTCTATGGTTGCTTCGCCTGTAAGATCCGGGGTTTGAAACTTAATGGATTGAGGCTTGGAGGCAATAAGCCTTTTTGTTTTGACCAAAGCTGACCAATGACCCTGGTGAATCCATACCTCTGCAATAGCCTGATGAGAAACCCTGGCAGACAAGGCAATCTTTTCTCCCATAAAGCATACCGCTTGTTCTCCCTTTTCCAATGCCACCTGCGAAGAAAAATGCACACGAGGCTGAACCCTTATTTCTGCAGTATTGGAAGCAGGACTAAGCGAAGCATCACTGCGAACGGCTTTTACAGTATACCAGTAGGATCGACCCATTAAAAAATTATCATCTACAAAGTTTCTCTCTGTGATCAAGCTGTAGTTTAGTGGTGCTGCATATTGCAAGGAAGGATAGCGTAATGAACGATATACATTGTAGCCTACAATATCATCAGCCCCCTCGGTAGGAGTCCCCCATGTAAGCATAATGGTGCCTTCTTCGCGAATATGACGAGCTCTTAGATTGACAGGGGATCGAGTTTCATATTTTAAAACATGAATCTCTCCTTCAATTTTATAAAATCCTTCGCCTCGTTCTCCAAAAATTAAATTGATGGCATAAGGGTAAGCGCCAGCCAAAACATGTGCTGTGGGATTAATAGTGATGGGGATCTCAATAGGTTTTTCTCCAACAGTGCCAATATTTTGCTGATCAAACCTAAGCCAGGAAGGGCCAAAAGCCAACTGAGCTCTGACTTGACGAGTTTCGCCTTTTGGGCTCCAAAGAGTAATATTGGATCGAAGTCGCTGGCCCGCAGAGACAATAGGGTTCCATTCATTTTCAGGAATACTTGCCAATGTGCCTCCTGATCTGAGTACTTCAATTTGACAGGAATACCACGAAGTTATGCCGTCCCCGCTTGCCTTAATCCAGAGAGTATATCGTCCTGGAGGTGTGCTCATGCTGGTATTAATATTAAATCCAATGCTGGCAGGAGCCTGTTTGGGTTCTTCCGCTTCAAAGCGCGTGTAAGGAGGGAGATTAATAATTTCAAGGGCAATGCGTCCTGAAAAATTGGTAAATTTTTCCGCTTTGAACGCAAAGTCCAATGACTGCCCCTGCACTGCAGTCTTTTTCAAAGGATGAATAACCCCATCAAAAGTACCGCGAGAAAGTCCGGTAACTTGAATATGGCCTTCCCATTCAACACTATGGATCTCGTTGCCCAGTCTTATTCTCAGAGGATAAGACCCAATGGGGCAATCCTGGGGAATATTCAGCCAAACTCTTCGTTTTTCATGGAGAAGTGATGGAATAGTGTTGGGAGTAATGCTTAAGGAGGGATGTCCTTCGAGGATTTCAATGCTTATATTTTCCATTATGCCTTCTTTGAGCGAAATAGTGAGAGGTATTCTCTTTTCTCTGCGCTCATGAGTTGAGGCATAAATCCGGGGGGGATGCAATTCAAATTCAATAGCTTCACTGGGCAAATTGATTTCCACCAAATCCGTTATCTGGCCTTTTGAAACTTCGACTCCATGTTTGTCTGAGTACATTTCATCCGAAGTCATCACGCGCACAACATGGATCCCCGGGGGCACATCTGGTATTTCAAAATAACCTCGTTCATCTGTCCAGGCATGTTCTAATGTATGCAAGGGCAAATAAACACGAACTCCAGGCATGGGTCTTCCACCCAGGCGAACTCTCCCCTGTATGACTCCAGTTTGAATGTTAGATATTAAGTGCATCTGATATCGAGCTTCTCCGCAAAGATTTTCATCCACGGGAACCAAAGAAAGATCAATTCTTCCAAGACGCTGAGAAAGGGTGGGTCTCCAAAAAAAGCGTTGAATTTCATCCTCGTTTAGTTGAATGCCCCGAAGCAAAGGCTTGGATTCTCTGGCATCAATCACCATCAAGTCAGCTTTCATGGAAACTGAAGATCTCATAAAAACTGTAACAGTTTCTCCCACTTCAAAAACGCTTCCTGAAGGCTTGTTCAGCCACAAATCCATATCCGGGACACGATAAACCTGTATGCACCACTCCTGAAAGGAAGTATCCTCGTCCAGAAAAATATCCTTCTCTACCGCTGATCTTCCACATGGATGGGTACTTCTCAGGATATAGTGGCCTGGCAATAATTGGTGAAAAGTAAAATAACCTTCATCTTCTGTCATTTCTCTGCCAGGCGACGGGCCATCAATAATTTCTATCGACGCGCCCTCCAGTCCTATCTTGTGATAAGGGTTGCACTGAAGAATCCGACCTTCCAGCGTAAGGGTGCCTGGTTGTTTTTTTTGAAAAATAAACCGATTTCTTTCTTTTTGCTCAGAACCTGAATCCATCGATATGGCGCTGACCACAAGATCAAAATTTTCTTCCAATGGATACACCACCGGTATCTGGAAATGTCGCTCCAACCCTGCTGTCGTTTCAACATGTTCATTCCATAGGATAAACTGGTCATTGATTGCAAAGGCTATGGTGACCCATGAATCCTGATTAGTGGTTACAAAGACATGAAAAAAAGAATCTTCCAGCACATATTGTTCTGGATTGGTACGCAAATGCAAAGCAAGATCTCTGGCCTGAGCATCAGTAGCGGGAAAAGGTACTGATCCTGCAGAAGCCAGAATCAACAGCAAGCTTAAGCAGATCAGGCGCTTTAACATCTTTCCCTCCGTATTTTATTTTTTACGAGCTAATATCAGTGTTAGCCCATATATCCCCAAAGCTATCAATATCATGCAGACGAGCGCCAAAGGCAACATAGTAATGTGGGAAAGGTTTCGGTACAACAGAGCCTGTGAAAAAAAGCCAGGCATGGTTCGAAAAATCACAATGCCATGAGTAATGGTAAAAAAAGCGGACTGCGCCACCAGAAAAACCCAAAATGTTCCTGTGGCTGCCTGCATATCTTTGATAGTTATGGACAAAGGATCATTAAAAACAAAGCCTCCCATTAAAGTCATTAGAGCTCCCACCACGATGGTGGATATCACCAAAGGCCACAAATAAGCAGTCATGATCCAGTTCCACGAAAACTCCTGCAATGCTGGCAGTTCAATTTGAAGTTGAAAGACTACATGAAAAAGTGTAAGCCATATAGCCAGCCAGGCAATCCCAAACAGGAATCCCTTATATTGAAAAGGAAGAAACAACAGCCATATGATAAGAATTAAAGCCAACAATGCCACTGCAATGATAACAGGAAGGGTATGGTTTTGCTCGTTTACATTGTCGATATATTCCTGGTAGGCTTCTTTTGATTCAACAATGGTTCTTTGGATCTCCCGGGAGCCTTGATTTTTTGCAAAGTCCAGTTTACCGGCATAGTAAATAAAATGCCCCATAGCAATGGATTCATCCAATCCAAAATTGGACAAAGAATGCATGGCATTAATGAGAAAATTGTTTCCAAAATGCATTAAACGATCCACAAAAGCTTCTTCGCTTGCCTCGTCTTCATGCTCAGCTTCTATTGCAGTATCATCATTTTCTGCTTCTTCTTCATCAATGATTTCTTCCCCTTTTGAGTCTTCAGAAAAGATATAAAACATGGGAAGACCTGTATTGCCTGTAGGCGAAGGAAGACCCAAAGCATAAGCAATAGTAGCGGTCAAATCTTCAACTTGAAGAATTATGTTGCCATTGGGAGTATCAAGGTCTTCTGCAATAACACAAAAAGGCATGCTATATTTAAAGCGGGGATTCCATGAAAAAGGAAGATGGGAAGAAGGTTCCAACGATGTTATAATCAACAGCCTCTCAGAAGCAAGGTCTTGAATATACTCCAGAAGGATATCTGTCCATTCGTCTTCCATGCCTGGTTGATATTGCCAGGAATCTGTATCCACATTTAAAATGGAAAGATGACTACTTTCCCAATTTTCATCATCATAACTCAGATCCATTAGATAGTCGGCAATATAAACTGCTTTTTCATAGTCCTGGACAAGCTTGAGTAAAGAATCAGACTCGCGAGAAGTAATCTTTAGAAAAGTATCGGTTCGCAAAGGATTCAAACCTGAAATCAATGCCTGATAGTTAAAATGGATATCCCTGATAGGCTCCATTTCAATTACACCCGTAACAATGTCTTTTTCAATTTGAGCCTGGATCAAAGTCTCATGATTTATTTTTTCAATAACTTTTTCGTGAATTCCATTGAGCAACAACAAAGAAACCTTTGGGTATATCGGCTCCAAAGCCATTGGGCGATGATAGGTTTCCTCGGGCATGAGATCTTCAAGATCCATAGGAACAGGAAGCTGAAGCGACACAGCCTTGAACTCCTCTTTTCTAAAATCCATATAACGAAAAGAGGCTATCGAACTTGCTATCAACAAGACAGGCAAGATCAACAATAACCATTTTTTCATACCCGTGCTCCTTTGCTACTTCAAGCTAAACTTTAATTATAACAGGATTAATCTCAAATAAATAGCTTGCAAAGACCATAAAGGTTCAGCAGAATAGAATGTTTATTCATTTTCCATCATTTTTTTTGCTTTTTTCCAATAGGTATCCAATTCCATGGGAGACATTTTGCATGGTATCAGTCCATCTTCCTTGATCATTTTCATCGCCGTACGATAGCGGATTTCAAATTTTCTTCTTCCGCGTTCCATCACTTTTACGGGATCCAAATGCAAAAAACGAATCGCATTAAATACTGCAAACACCAAGTCGCCCAGCTCGTTTTCCACCATGCGATGGTCACCCTCTTTTAAGGCATTTCCAGCCTCGTCCACTTCTTCAACGATTTTTTCAAGCACATCCTCGACTTTTTCCCAGTCAAAACCTTCATGGGATGCTTCGTGGGATATGTCCATCATTTCACGAAGAGGAGAAGGATAGCACTCAGGCTCTTTGACTTCAGTTTTTTTGATATCTGCCCATTGATGCACAACTCCTTTGGAATGATGCTGTACTGAACCCCCAAAAACATGGGGATGTCTGCGAATTAGCTTCTCCAGCATCACGGTCAAAGCATCCGTAATGGAAAAACTACCTTTTTCGCTAGCGATATGGGATTGTATCAAAGGCTGAATCAACAAATCTCCGAGCTCGTCTTTAAGCTGATCAGGGTCTTTTTTTCGAATGGCCTCCACTACCTCATAGGACTCATCCATTAATGACTCTATAAGGGTTTCGTGAGTCTGAATCTTGTCCCAGGGGCATTTTTTTCTTAAGACTTCGATCATCTTGCGAGCTTTGAACCACTGCATGTCTTCCTTCATGGTCAACGCTTTCATCCATTCTTCCGACCAAAGGATCATTTTTTGTTGAGCATCGGTCTCTATAGTGCCAGGCCTGCGGGAACGAACCATTCTTATCGCTCGCTCAGGATGGTTGCCCAGGGAAACCAGGTACAAGCCGGCCATGGTTCCAGCTCTTCCATAACCTGCCCTGCAATGCATATAGACTTTTTGACCTGCATCTTTGTAAAAATGCATATTTCTCACCCATAGAGCCGCTTGCTCCACAGTGGGCAAACCAAAATCAGCAATGGGAAAGTGGAGCGCCTCCAGCCATTCATCAGGAATTTCGTATGTTGCATGTGCTTCTTCGGTCAGTCGAACAATGACCCTAAAACCTTCTTTGTGAAGCCTGGCTATTTCCTGTTGAGTTGGATAAGGGCCAATAGCCAGCTCATTTTCAATGATCCAGTTCATGTTTAAAGACATTCGAGGACCCCCTCAATCGTTTTCATCAAGTCTTGCTTGCTTTTGCGTATCATCATGGCATCCTGCTTGAATCGAATTTGGTTGCCAAATTTTTCCACTAAGTTTGATAAATTTTTTGCTTCCATTTTGAATCGTTTATGCTGATAATCAAAATTAAAATAAATAAATATATCCTCAATCTTAACAGCGCTCAAGCCTTTTTCATAAGCTATAATGCGTAGTTTTAGATTATAGACAAATTCTTCCATTTCATCAGGAAAAGTTCCATATTGATCATCCAGCTCATCGATCAAATGGTCCAGCTGTTTTTTACTTTTTATAGTAACCAGCTCTTGATAGATGGCCAGACGCTCGCCTTCATCTTTGATAAAAGAATCGGGGATATAACCTGAGAGAGGAAATTCCGGCAAATCCACAGGTTCGGGACCCAGCCCTTTTTTAAATTTCAAATCTTCAATCGATTCCTTTAAAAGTTGAATATACATATGATAGCCCACAGAGCGAATGTGGCCATGCTGTTCCGAGCCAAGAAAATTTCCTGCTCCCCGGATTTCCATATCCCTGAAAGCAATCTTGAGCCCGGAGCCCAGCTCCACATATTCTCGGATGGCATCCAACCTTGCTTCTGCTTTGAACTGAGAAGCGCGCCGGGGGTCATAAAAGAAATAGGCATAGGCTCTTCGATGAGATCGACCCACTCTTCCTCTCAATTGGTACATCTGAGCCAGTCCTAAAAATTCTGCATCATCCACTATCAGGGTATTGACGGTAGCTATATCAATGCCAGACTCTATGATGGTGGTGCAAAGCAAAAGATCAATTTTTCCCTGAAGAAAATCAGTGATGACGCCATCAATGGTATCGCCCTTCATTTGACCATGAGCCACCCCAATGCGAACCTCAGGTAAGAGTTTTTGCAATTTATCCCGCACTTTGAGAATGTCCTGAATACGGTTGTGCACATAAAACACCTGGCCATTGCGAGCAAGCTCAAAACGAACAGATTGCTGAACTGCCTCCTCATCGTAAGGCATGACATAGGTTTTTACAGGCTTCCTGCCTTCAGGAGGAGTATCAATTCTTGATATTTCCTTGATTCCGCTCATCGTCATTGATAAAGTGCGTGGAATAGGAGTAGCCGAAAGCGTCAACACATCCACATTTTCTTTGATTTTTCTGATTTGTTCCTTGTGTTTGACGCCAAACTTATGCTCTTCGTCAATAATCAAAAGGCCCAGATTTTTAAAGGCAATATCTTTTGAAAACATGCGATGCGTGCCTACCACCAGATCCATGTTTCCTTTTTCCAGTTTTTGCAGAGTTTCTTTCTGATTTTTGGCTGAAACCAGTCGCGACAAACAGCCTATTTCAACAGGATAGGGCGCAAACCGCTCTCGAAAACTCTCAAAATGCTGACTGGCCAAAATGGTAGTGGGCACCACCATAGCCACCTGAAAGCCTCCCAAAATAGCTTTGAAGGCTGCCCTTATAGCTACCTCTGTTTTTCCGTATCCCACATCTCCGGTCACAATGCGATCCATAATTTGACTTGATTCCATGTCGCGCTTTACATCCAAAATTGCTTGCATCTGATCCATCGTTTCTTCATAGGGAAATAGCGATTCCATTTCTTCCTGCCATGGAGCATCAGGATCATAAGCGATTCCATGAGATACTTCTCTTTTGGCATAAAGCTCCAAAAGCTCTCTTGCAAGCTCCTCTGCGCCTTCTTTGGCTTTTTTTCTGGCGCGCTCCCAGTCGCCTGATCCCAGAGAATTCAGCTGAATATTTTCAGGGTCGCCAATATATTTATTGACCATGTGAATGCGCTCGGGAGGGATATAGAGCTTGTCCCCTTTGGCATATTCCATCAAAAGAAATTCTTTGGATTTCGCCTCGGCATCCTTGACCACAGTCAAGCCTCGATAAATCCCGATGCCATAAGAATAGTGAGACAAAATATCCCCCATTTTCAAGTCATCAACAGATTTGACAGGGATACCCTCCTTAAACTTGCGATGACTCTTCCGCAAACTTTTCCATCCAAACAGTTCCAGGTCAGTTAATACCGCAATACCTGGATCATGAGCATTGAAGCCTTTGGACAGATGTGCTTCATGAATGATTAATCGAGGATTGAGCAAATCAATGCCCAGGGAAGAGAGGATCTCCAAAACCCTGTTTTTTTGTCGAGTAGCAATAAACAAAACTTTTTCTTTATCCAAATATCGGTCTATAACCGATTTCATATCTCTTTGCGCCAAAGCATCCGGATAGCGCACCGGCAAAGCAAAATGAAGAGCTGTTGATTCTGAAAGAGGCAGGGGCTCGAGCATCCAATTCTTGTCTCGATGCACTATTTTTTCTTTATTTTCCTCTATCATCGAATCAAATGGAAAGAGCAAAATTTCTTTTTTTTCTTTTTCGATGGCTCTGACTTCCGCCATCTCTTGCTGAAGCGCATGATAAGCCGCATCAAATTCATCTTTTTGGAGCCAAATCACAGGATCTTCAGGATGCAGATAATCCAACAGGGTGCACTCGCGATTTCGCATAAAGGGAAAATAATGCTCGATACCCGAAAAACAGACACCCTGCTCCATTTTTTCCAGGTCACCCATAAGAGCGTCTGACAGCTCCTGCTTATTTTTTTTCAACCAGGCGCGAACATACTCTGCTACTTTGTTTCCTATGGTTGCATCTATCCTGATATGGCTGGCTGGCAATATTTTGTATGATTCGGTTTTATTGATGCTCAGCTGAGTGCTGGGATCAAAATACCTTATACTGCTGATGGTGTTGCCCATCCATTCGATACGAGCAGGATATTCCGAAGAGGGAGAAAAGACATCCACAATGCCCCCTTTAACCTTCATATCGCCTACTTTTTCAACGCTTTGCTCGGTGCGATAGCCTATGGCAGTCAAAGATTCGATCAAATCGTTGAGTCGAAAAGTTTGGTTGGGGTTGAGTATAACAGTCTGTCTTTGGAGGTCTTCGGGGGTGATCACCGGGTTAAACAAAGCATAATAGGGAGCAAGCACGACAGCATGGTCATTAACCATCAGATCCAGCACCTGCATCTGCTCTCCTATTTGCTCGACAGCAGGGCTGATTTTTTCATAAGGCAGAACGGAAGAATCTGGGAACATCGCCAACCTTTGGGCATGTTCAACAGGTAAAATGGACTGAAGGTCGCCCAGCAAATGTTCAAGCTGAGATTCACT
>PXBT01000128.1 GCA_003566815.1 Caldisericota bacterium | reverse complement strand
GGCAAAGCCTGATGATATGGGCAACGGCTTGTTCGCTATCCCTGAGGATAGCTGGCCGCAAATAAATAGAGAAGCCGAAGAAACCCTTAGAAAATCATTTGAAGAGACAGGAGAGCTTTCAGCCAGCGATGCAATACAAAGAATAAAGGAACTTGAAAAAGAACATGGGAAAAGACGTGAATGGGTTTGGGCAGAACTTGGCAGTTCCAATTTAGCGCGAGCTTTGAATCACCTTAATATATTATATGAAAGGATATCCCAGCCTTATGATACCACTTCAATTGAATCAATATCTTCCTATTACCGCAAGAAGGGATATATAATTGATTATTCGGTTATTCAGGCCCTGGCAAAATGTAAATCGGAAAAGGACCAGCAGGCTGTAAAAAAAGCTCTCTCATCTGTTTATGCTCCCTGGCTAGAAAGACTGACAGTTAAATTTCAGGAGTTGGTATCTGGTAACCCAGAAATCTTCACGAACATTGAACCAAAGAATGAAGAAAGCGAGTTCATTCTTTTTATTGATGCTTTTCGCTTTGATTTGGCAAAGAAGTGGACTGAAATGATGCATAATAATAATTATAGGATCAATATTGAAACAAGATGGACTCCATTGCCCAGCCTAACTCCTACCTGTAAGCCTTTCTTTTCGCCAGTGGCAGAAAAGATTTCCTGCGAAAGTAAAATAAATGATTTCAGGCCAAGAACATTAGGCCATAAGGACCTTACTCCATATCATTTTGAGGCTGAACTGGACGATGTCGGTTATGCTTTCCCGAAATCTATGTCTGAACTTGCCGGAGATAAGAAGATATGGATGGAGATAGGCAAGATTGACAAGTATGGGCACAATGAGCAGTCCGCACTCGTTCATCGGATAGATGAACTTTTCAACCTTATTGATGAACGAGTAAAAGATATTTTTGACGCAGGTTACCGCCGGGTAAGGATTGTGACTGACCACGGGTGGCTGCTGGTTCCCGGTGGTATGTCCCGTGAGAATCTTCCAAAAGATCACATAGAAACCCGGTGGGGTCGATGTGCAATTCTTAAAGAAGGGGTGCCATCTGAACTGCTTCACCTCCCTTGGTTTTGGAACCAAAGTATTATGATAGCTTACGCACCTGGCATCTCATTTTTCAAAGCAAACGAAGAATACGCACACGGCGGAATTTCCCTCCAGGAATGTCTGATTCCGGTAATAACAATAGAAACTGAAGGTATGCCCCAACAAGCTGTTTCCATGGAAATAAAATGGACAGGGTTAAAATGTACAGTCGATGTAAAAGGTGTAAAACCGGGGCATAAAATCGAGATACGTACAAAGCATACTGACGAGAAATCTGTTATCAGTAAAACAAAGAGCCTTACGGGGGATGAAAAGGTAAGTCTATTTATTGAGAACGCAGATTATGAAAATACTGCTGCTTTTATTGTGATTACAGACGAAAACGGAGTAGTTTTAGAAAAACGTCAAACCACTGTTGGCGAATAACCTTAAATATTATGATACAGCTCGATAAAATAGACCAGATAGCAGAAAAGGCCTTTGAGGGATATATTGTTAAAAAGGATCTGCTGGATCAATTTCGCAAACAATTCCCTGTACCAACCTATGTAGTAGAGTTTCTTCTGGGCAGGTATTGCGCAACCACTGACTCTGAAGAAATAGAGGAAGGCTTGGAAATTGTTAAACGGCAGCTTAGCGACCGGACTGTTAAATCTGGTGAGGAGGAATATTTCAAGTCAAAAGCCCGTGAAAAAGGTTCTATCAAGATAATTGATATCATCACTGCACGCTTGGATTCTAGGTCTGATTCATATATTGCCCAACTACCAAGTTTAATGCTTAATGATGTTAGGATTAGCGAGACCCTGGTTAGTGAGAATGACCGGATGCTTACAGGTGGATTTTATGGCGAGATAGAACTGGAATACGATGCTGCAATTGCGCAGGAACAAAAGGGCCGTCCGTTTGGAGTGGCCAACCTTAGACCTATTCAGCTTTCAAAGAGAAATGTATTAGATATTCTTTTTCAGGGAAGGGAGTTCTTTAATTTACAAGAGTGGCAGGATTTTCTCTTACGGAGTATTGGTATGGAACCTTCCTCCTTATCCGAAAAAGCAAAAAACGTTCTATTTGTCCGGATGATTCCTTTTGTAGAGAAGAACTATAATATGGTTGAACTTGGTCCTAGGGGAACAGGTAAAAGCCATATTTATCAGCAGGTTTCACCATACTCCCATTTGGTATCAGGTGGTAAGACCACTGTTGCCAAAATGTTTGTAAACATGGGATCGGGGGCTCGCGGACTTGTTTGTAAATATGATGTTGTTTGCTTTGATGAAATATCGGGCATTTCATTTGACCAAAAAGATGGAGTAAACATCATGAAGGGTTATATGGAAAGCGGGGAATTCAGTCGCGGCAAAGAACCAATTCGTGCAGACGGCAGCATGGTATTAGTAGGCAATTTTGATGTTGATGTAGAACACCAACAAAGGATCGGACATCTTCTCGGGCCAATGCCTCCTGAAATGCGTGATGATACAGCATTTATGGACAGGATACATGCATATGTGCCTGGCTGGGATTTTCCTAAACTGGAAAAAAATCATTTAACTCAACATTTTGGACTGGTGAGTGATTTTCTTGCAGAATGCTGGACAAGATTACGTAACACATCATTTGTAACACAAATACTTCCAAGAGTAGACTTCGGTGGGGCATTGAGTGGAAGGGATACATCAGCTGTACAAAAAACTATTAATGGACTTGTAAAATTGATGCAACCAAATCCAGAAACCCCAATTTCTGATGAACTTCTTGAGTGGGCAGCAAAAATAGCTTTGGAGTATCGTCGACGGATAAAAGAACAGCAAAAAAAGATTGGATCTGCTGAATTCCGCAACACACATTTTAGCTACCGTGTTGGTGAAGAGGGAGTGGAAACCTTTGTGACAACACCCGAACTACATAGCGAACACACAATAACTGAAGACCCGTTACCACCAGGCCAGGTATGGGCATTAGGTGCCGGTGGGCAGGATGAATATGCCGGCCTTTACAAAATTGAAGTGAATATTGGACCGGGAAGCGGAGTAAAAATTCTTAACCGACCTTCACCACCTCCATTTTCTGAAAGCGTACGATACGCAGAACAAAATCTATACAGTAAATACAAGGAACTGGTTGGAGACAGAGATCCGCGTTCTCATGAATTTTCCATCCAACTACGCTCTTTTGATACTGCAAAAAGCGGTGCCGGAATCGGAATGCCGGTACTGATAGCATTATGCAGTTCACTTATTGAAAAACATACCAAAGGAGGGTTGGCAGTGGTTGGAACATTAAACCTGGGTGGCTCTCTTGATCTTGTCTACAATGCCGTTAACCTTGCGGAACTATCGATTGAAAAAGGAGCTAAAACCCTATTGATACCGGTCAATGCACGCAAACAACTTAACGACCTATCAGACGAAATGATCGCCAAAATCAACATTCAGTACTACACTGACCTGAGAGACTGTTTGCTTAAGGCTCTGGTGGAGTAATGTTGAAAATAATTAAAAAATGAAATGGTTCTGCTTTCGTGTTTTTTTATCAACTTACTATTTTTATTCAAATTCTTCAATATCAACATTTTCAAGGTACTTCTTAATTAGTTTAGCCCTTAGGTTTTCTTTCAATTCCTTTACAGCATTACCTGCGTACGGGTCAATTATGAAACTTGATTTGTTTTTATAGTCAAATATTCCAAAAAAAAAATATTCTATTGGATATTTCGGAGTATATTGACCCAGAGTAAATCAATGAATATCTGGTATCCCTGGGCCGTGATCCTAAATCACCATCAAGAAGCAGTTTTAAACTTATGGTTTATGGACTGCGCTATTATTACCGCCTGCTTGGAATGAACAAAAATGCCCTCGCACTTCCTTCACTAAAAAAGACACCAAGCTGCCGGTAATCCTGAACCGGCATGAACTAAAAGAACTCTTTGCAGCACATACACTCCTCAAACAAAGGACTGTACTTACATTGATTTACTCGGCAGGACTGCGTGGCCAGGAGGTGATTAACCTAAAGATATCCGATGTGGATTTTCAGCGGAAAACCATTCACATCCGCCAAAGTAAATACAAGAAAGACCGTATTATAGCATTGGCAGAGAGCATGGCTGTAGGTTTGAAAAAGTATCTTAAAGCCAAAAACCCCGACTACTAGCTGTTCAATGGCAAAGAATCAGATGGCAGCTATAGTGTCAGGAGACTTTCATGGGTGATGCGCGCAAACCTAAAAAAACATCCATCACCAAGGATGTTAACCTGCATTCTCTAAGGCATT
>PXBT01000099.1 GCA_003566815.1 Caldisericota bacterium | reverse complement strand
TATTTTCGTTGAGCAGGGACGGGGCGAAAAGTTTCTTTGATTCGTTCCTGGGTGATTAGCTGGTCATTATTCATTTTTTCCTGAATCGGATAGGTCAAGCAGTTGCATGGGGTACGGAGAAAAAAGAGTTTGTTGTGCCAGGTAAGGCTCTTTGAAGCGCACAATCCAGGACTTCATCAGAGATAGCAAAACACTCAAAGGGACATGCTTCTCTTTATACTGCTGAATTAGATCCAGAAAGTAAGATCGCTCATCGGTGTTCAATTTGTCGGAAACATAGCCAAAGCAGTGTAGTAGAGCATTGATCATGGATCCTGTGCGGGGAAGCCTGCTGAACATGGTTTGGATAAGTTCTTGATAATCTTCAAGCACCTGTTTTTCATTTAATCGCTTGGCATTGGCTACCAGGACTCCCATTTTTTTTAAACCAGATTGATGATATGCCATAAAAAGATATTTATTGCGGGTATGGAAGTCAATGAGATGGGCAACGGAAAAATTTTTTTTAAGTCTTCTAAAGCCTGCCTGGAGGTAAAGACGCGCAAGAAAATGCTCTCGAATGTGGGCATTGCTGAGCCTGCCTTCATCTTCCATAATCAAGTAGGGGTAAAACTGATCGATTTGCATACCAAAATAACCTTTGGCTTTTTTCAGGGCAGATTTGCTTTCCATCGAAGGATATACTTTTACATCTTTGATACCGCAGGAGGGAGAACGACTCTTGAGCAAGAATCCATCAACTCCATCAAGTCGTGTTAGCCATCGTTCGAGGAAAGTTTTCATTTCAGTGGTCAAGGTTTTGCCTGTAGCAGGTTGAACCAATTGAAACTGTTCATTTTCAAAGATCAGGCGAATGGGATTTCGAGGTACTCCCAAATGGATTGCCATTTCTGGGCAGACAGGGACGAAATCAACAAAAGGCTTCATTTTTTCAATGAAAGGATCAGAAATCATGTGACCATTGTAACGACAATGATCAAAGGTGAGACATTTGCTGACCACAACCAAAGGTTTTAATGGATCCATTACACTGTCCTCCTTTGTATTCTATTACTCGTTCCCGTGGGATTGATCCAACAGGTGCTGGATGACTTCCTCAAAGGGATAAATGTCGGCTTGAGCTCGTGATTTGAATTGATGTTCAAGATTGGAGCATGCCTCGCTAAGCTCTCGAGACCGGATGCCATGTTGAAGAGAAAAATAGGCTTCAGTGAAAGCGGATAGCAAATCGCAGGATTTGATCAGGTAGCCATCAAGGGGATCATATGAATCATCATTATACATGGGGCCTATCTTTTCCTGCAGGTAGCTAATCTTTTGATTTTTTCGTATACGATTGACAAAGGCATGGTCAATCCAATAATGGAAATCATCATGCCAGGACCGAGGAAGTAGGGGGTAAATCCGTGTTTTCATTTGTTCATTTTCAATTTCTATAATGAGCTTTTCAAGGCTTCCAATTGATTTTTTGATAGGCGATACTATATCTCTGGTCAATATTTCAGGAATATCATGAAAGAGGCCGGTAAAAAAATTGTTGAGTATACGCTGGGTGCAAAAATTCAATTCATAAGAGCAGATCCAGGACAACCAGGCTACGATCAGCATATGCCCCAGCACCGAAGTTTCCGGAATGCGAGGAGTGCGAGACCATCGTTGCTGAAAACGAAGCTGACCCACCATGTCCAAAAAGCGGTAAAGGTTTTTTTTCATATCCAGTTTTTGCATGCCCATGAGATTGCTGTGATTTTCCCATTCGCTGTCCAGTTGCTCCTTGGTTTCGGCCGAACTATAGAAAACTTTGTTGAAAGGATAAATCACATTGAACTCCCAGTAGGTTGAATAATAGTGAGCAGCCTTAAGAATACGGGATTCAAGAGTATCGATGGGGGGACTCGAAAGATAATGCTCCAATTTTTCCATTAATTCCTCGGGAAGCCATTTTTTTTCTTGCTGGCAATTGTTCCATACCCATTGATTGAGCTCCTGGCCACTGGCTTTCATCATTTCATGATAGATGGCAGGCTTGATGTCGGTGATAATGACACGCTTTAGAAACTCAAAAAAACCCATCTCAAGAAGGAGTTTCCAGTCCAACTTTATTTGAAGGGCATCCTCTTCGCATTTGCCCAGTATAAAGGCAGTAACCATTTTGTGGGATTGCTTGTCCAGCTCAGTAAATCCTTTAGTGCGCAGATGATCATTCCACCTTTGGATATGAGCTGCATCATATAATTTTTCCATGAGAAAGTGATTGATCAATTTCTCCCCTCCTTTACCCTTTTTATTATCTCCGATTTGAAAGATAATAAAAGAGACAAAAAATTTAGGAGGATATATGATTAAGACTCCAGCCTTGGTTTGCAATAAAAAGCAATTGCTGAAAAACATTGGATCCATGCAGGATCGATGCAATCTTCATCAAATAAAGCTTGGACCCATGATCAAAACCCACAAATGCCTGAAATTGGCACAGATTCAAATGGAACACGGAGCCACAGGCCTATTGGTGGCGACCCTTCGTGAAGCTGAAATAGCCTATAAAGCGGGATGCAGGGATATTGCTTTTGCCTATCCTATGGTGAGCGAGCAGGTATTTCCAATCTTACAGGCTTTATCAGAAAAAGCTTGCCTGACTTTTACGGTGGATAGTGTTGAACAGGTAGAAAAATTAAGCCAATGCTTCAAAGGGATGAAGCCAGTGAAAGTGTTGATAAAAATTGACTCAGGGCTCCATCGATTGGGAATTTTACCCGAAGACACTTTTCGTTTGATGTCGGTGGCCAGGGCTGTTTTGAGTTGCAACGCGCTGGAGCTGGAAGGGGTCAGCACCCATGCGGGGCAGGTTTACGCTTGTGCCCATCGAGATGAAGTCGCAACCATAGCTTCTATTGAGCAAAGCGCAGTCATTCAAGCTGCTCAACATATTCAATCCATAGCACCTTTGAATACGATTGCGGTGGGATCTACTCCTACTGTGCTCATGGCTGATTCTTTTGAGGGCATCACTGAAGCAAGACCTGGAAATTATGTATATTTTGACAGGATTCAAGTGGGTTTGGGGATAGCCGATTTCAGTCAATGCGCATTAAAGGTTGTGGGGACTGTTTTGAGCAGGCCTTCTCCTGATCGAGCGATTATTGATCTTGGAAGCAAGCAGTTGGGTTTGGATCAGGGAGCTCACGGCAAAGGCTTGATAGAGGGATATGGCAGGATAGTGGAATATCCCCATGCTATTCTCTATGCTTTATCTGAAGAGCTGGGTCGATTGAAAATAACTGAAGAGGATGATATAAAAGAAGGTGATCAGTTGCATATTATTCCCAATCATGCCTGTGTTGTTTCCAATTTATTCGATAAAGTACATGTCCTGGATGAAAAAGGAAATATAAAAGAAACATGGGACATTGAAAGAGGAGGCTGAGAAGAAATAGATGGAAAAAAAGTGGCTGGGCAAAACGGCAATATATGCTATGACCTATATGGGGATCGCAATGCTCATGCAAATTGTTGTCACCTGGACCATGTATTTCTTTGCCCCTCCTGCTGATATCAGGCAGGCTTATCTTTCAGTAACCTCAATTGGGTTCATATTGGCATTGGGGCGTGTGGTGGATGCGGTTACAGACCCCTTGATCGGCATATGGAGTGACAATACGAGGACAAGAATGGGAAAAAGATTGCCATTTATAGTTGCCGGAGGTCTGCCATTGGCTTTATCCTTTATTTTGCTCTGGCATCCTCCAACCACTCATCCATCGCCACAAAATTTTATATATACAATGCTCATAATAAGTGCTTTCTTTTTCTTTTATACGATGGTCACTTGTCCTTTTCTTGCCCTGATCCCGGAGGTGGCGGAAAAAAAGGAAAAAAGACCTCTGGTTTCCAGTTTTCTTGCTTTTTTCTATCTTATGGGTCTTGCGATTGCAATGATAGGCTCAGCTATCATGATTGAAAAATTTGGATTCCAGGGGATGGGATGGGTTATAGGCTTGCTGGCTTTGTTTTGCTTTTATATGCCATTACTGATGGTAAAAGAAAAGAATATTGCCAGGCAGAAAAAAAAGATATCCTTTCATGAAGCATTCAAGCTAAGCTTGAAAAATCGATCATTTACCACCTATATTATTTGTCAGCCCTTCTTTTGGTTTGGGCTTCAACTGACATTGATGGGGCTGCCCTATATTATGGTGACCATGATAGGCATTGAGGATTATAATACGGGATGGTCGCTTGCTATTGCATTAGGAGTTGCTTTACTTTCTTTTCCTCTGATCTTGTTTTTATCCAAAAAATTAGGTAAAAAACGACTATTTATCAATATCATGGTATTTGCCTGCTTTATTCTTTGCTTATTACCCTTTGTGGGTTTGGGTTATTTGCCTATATCTTTATCCATACCTATGCAGACCTATGTATTGATTGGACTCGCGGGCATTCCACTGGCAGGACTTTTTATTCTTCCCAATGTGATGATGGCCGATATTATTGATGAAGACGAAAAGATTGCAGGTCATCGAAGGGAAGCTTTTTATTATGGAGCTCAAGGTTTTATGGTCAAACTGGCTGTGGGACTGTCGGCGTTGGGATTGGCATTATTGATGCATTTTTTGGGTTATTCGGGCGACGATCCTCTGGGCCCTATACTTATAGGGCCATTAGCTGCATTGTTTATATTGATTGGAGTCGTATTATTTAAAAAATATCCTATTGACGAATAGTTTTGGTTCTTTTTTGCTGATTTTAAGTGCCTGGGCTGTTTTGCATTTTTCATAAAAAAAAGGAGCAGGCTTAATGATCTGCTCCTTTTTATAACTTTGCCTAATTAATGCAAACTTAAACCTGGGTGGTCAGGAAGATTTGCAGTGTCATTTGCTCAATTTGGCCCTGGAGCTCTTCAATGCTATCCATATGGGCATCTTCATCATTAAGGATTTGTTGCAGTATGTCGCGAGTAGCATAATCTTTGACTTCGCCTGCCAGCACAATGGCTTCGTTGTATGCCTTGATGGCATCTTCTTCTGCATGGTGGTCGTTGGCGAGTTGTTTGGCAACATTGTCGCCTATGGATATTTTGTTTAAATTTGACACCATAGGAGTACCTTCAAGGAATAGAATGCGTCCGATGAGTTTTTCCGCATGCTTCATTTCATCAATGGCACGCTTTTCAAAATGCTCATGAAGCTTGTGGTAGCCCCAATCTTCACACATTTCTGAGTGCACCATATACTGATTAATGGCAGTCAATTCATCAGCAAGAAGATCATTAAGTGTACTAATTAACTTTTCATTACCTTTCATGAGAATACACTCCTTTCATTTTTTGTTATTATAACATAAACAAGCAATTAAAAAACTTAATATGAGTATGCATTGTTAGAGCTTTCGATGACATAACCACCAGTCAAAGCACTCAAATTCTCCTGCTTCAGCTTTTTTCAAGCGTTCTTTGGCAGTCTTGACATCTTTGGCTGGAGGAATTATCACATGATCCCCCACAATTTCATTGTCTGGCCATTGGGCAGGCATGGCAACTCCGTTTTTGTCTGAGATTTGCATAGCCTTGACTGAGCGGAGGATTTCGTCCATGTTGCGCCCCAACTCCTGAGGATAATAAAAAATAATTCGGATAATACCTTTTTCATCTACAATAAAGACAGCGCGAACAGTGTTGGTGCCTTTGCCTGGATGAATCAATCCCAATTTTTGTGCTACAGCGCCGGTATCTGCAATAATGGGGAACTGAATTTGGACTTTTAAGTTTTTTTCAATCCACTCTTCCCATTTGATATGGGAAAAAACTTGATCTACACTCATCCCAATGAGCTCGCAATTTAACGATTGAAATTGATCGTACCTTTTTTGAAAAGCAACAAATTCAGTGGTGCACACGGGAGTAAAATCTGCAGGATGGCTGAAGAGCACAAACCATTTCCCTTTGAAAGCCTTGGGTAAGTCAAGTTCACCATGAGTGGTTTGTACTTTCATCTCAGGGAAAGCATCTCCCAGCAAGGGCATTCCATGTTTTTCGCTTGATTGATCCATTAACTCACACTCCTTCATAGAAAAGAAATCATAATTAATGCTAAAAAGTTAAAGCAAAACAACCATTTCTTTTATTATAAAGCTTAAACTGATTATTCCTATAGAAAAACTTGTTGGAATAGAACCAATCTCTTGTGCAATCATGCTAGCAATATTATTTATTACTTTATTATTAAATAACATTGACTTTAAAATTAATATGGTATAAAATAATTTTAAATTAAAATAAATATTATTTATAACTATTAATTATTAAAATAAAAAAGGAGATAAAATGAAGAAAAAAAAGGAAAATGGCATAAATTTCAAATCTAACGCTCAAATGATGATGGAAATGATTAACATAATGTCTCTTTTTACTCGAAAAACTGTTTTAAGTTGGATGCCTGAACTAATGGAAAGCCTTGGAGTTAATGAAGAGCGTTTTATGGTGCTGTTTGAGCTCAATCTCGAACCAGGTGTAAGCCTGAAGAGTTTGTCGCAAAGTTTGATGGTATCTTCACCAAGTCTTTCCATCATGATTAATTCGATGGTAGATCAAGGATTGGTATCTCGAACCCAGGATCCTGAAGATCGGCGAAAAGTTTTGCTATGTTTGGGACCGCAGGGAAAAAAATGCTTAGCAAAATCAGAAGAATACCTATCCAATCAATTTGAGCAATATTTACTCAGCCTGCCCTTAAATGATAGAGAAGAATTGATTAAATTCTCAAGCAATTTAATGAATGTAGTTAAAAAAATTCTTGCCTAAAAAGTAAAAAAGAGGAAGCTGTATGAATAATAATACAAAAACAAATGAAAATACTTTCCAGGAGCATCAAAGTAGAGCTGAGTTTCTGACATGGCCACTGGGCAAGCTCATTTCAAAGCATGCTTTACCAGCTGTAGCATCAATGATGTTTATGGCGCTATACCAGATTGTAGACGGGATCATGGTGGGCAGAAGACTTGGACCCGAAGCTTTGGCATCAGTGAATATTCTCTATCCTGTCCTGGCATTGCTCGTAGGACTTAGCGTCATGATTGGAGTTGGTGGTAATGCTCGAATTGCAGTATTACTCGGCAAAGGAAAGGTTTATCAATCAAGTCAGGTGCTCGGCCTAATACTGTTGATCGGAACTTTGCTTGGTGTTGCAGGGAGTTTGAGCGCTTTTTTTCTAATGCCACAAATACTTGCTATATTGGGAGCAGAAAGTTCGCATTTAGGTATATTTGCAGGGAACTATTTGAAGGGATTGATTCCATTTTTTTCTTTCATGATTCTTATCTTCATTCTTGAGCAATCCATTCGAAATGATGGTAAACCTCATTTTGCAAGCATGGTTATGGCTGGTTGTGCAATTTTAAATATTGCACTGGACTATATTTTTCTTTTTGTCATGAATTATGGAATTATTGGAGCCGCTATGGCAACAGGAATAGCACAATCTTTCGGAGCAATCATATTTTTGGCTTATTTTGCAATAAAGCGTCTGAAAAAGACAAATGGGCTCCAGATAGCAAGACCTTTTTTGCAATTTGAAATATTCAAGACCATATTAATCAATGGATCATCCGAGATGCTGAATAGTTTTGCTGCAGGAGTAACGATTTTTCTTTACAACCGAGCAATACTTTTTCATTCAGGTGAAATGGGCGTTGCTGCTTTTGCCATGGCGCAATACATACTCATGATGGGAATGATGGTGATTGTTGGCATTAGCAATGGAACTCAGCCAATCTTTAGCTATAATCATGGTGCTGATAAGATTCATAGAGTCAGCGGAGCATTGTGGCGAGTAGCTTCCGTATGCTTTTTGACTGGAATGGCTTTTTTCCTGGTCATTGGATGGAAGGTCGACAGTATGGCGGGATTGTTTTTAACGGGTCATGATCAAGCTCTTTCTTTGTCCATTGAGGTCACTGCTATGGTGCGCTGGTCACTTTTATTTATGCCATTAGCTGTTTTGGGATCAGTGTTTTTTACTGCGTTGGAGCAAGCAGGAAAATCGCTTATGGTAGCTCTCTCAAGAGGGCTGATTTTCCCAATTGCGGGTTTGATAGTGTTTCCGTTTTGGTGGGGTACTTTTGGCATCTGGTTTACAGTCATATTTACTGAATTTGTCTCCGTATTGGTTGCAATATTCTGCTATATTTGGCATAAAAAACCAAAATATTTACAAATAAAAGTTAAAAAAGAAGATTCGGTAAAAACAGTTTTAAAACTCTCAGATGCGAGCATGGTTGTTGATTATTAAAAAATAGCAAAGGAGAAAAAATGAAGAAAGTTACTGTATTTAATGGGAGTCCAAGAGGAAAGCAAAGCAATAGCCACAAAATGGTTGAAGCTGTATTGGAGGGTGCTTGTAAAGCTGGCGCACAAACGAACGAAATATTTTTAGTGGAACATAAGATAGAGCATTGCAAAGGGTGTTTTGCTTGCTGGACGGAAACTCCAGGAAAATGCATTATTCATGATGATATGGATGAGTTATTGGAGCATTTTTTTTCCTCCAATTTTGTGGGATTTGCAACTCCGATATATGGCATGTTGATGACGGGCATATTAAAAGATTTCAAGGATCGGATGCTACCTTTGTCAACTCCTCAAATTCACAAAAATGAGGATGGGAGTTTTTATCATGAAGGTAGAATAAAACGCTTTCCCCAAATGTTTTACATAGCCAATTCAGGTTTTCCTGGAAACCATAATTTTGATTTGCTCAAACCCTATGTTGGCATGTTGAATTGTGTCTTTGAAGTTTATCGTAATTGTGGAGAATTATTATCAGATCCAATAAGGGAGGGCTATCAATCCAAAATTAACGATTTTTTGGATACGCTCAAGCTTGCAGGTGAATCAATGGTAGCCCGTGGATCTGTAAGCCAGGAGCTTATTGATAAAATTCACTTACCGCTGATAAGTGATGAAGAGTATATGGCTGGGGCCAACCGAGAGTTGCAAGATAGCTTTAGCAACAATAAGGATTTTTTTAATAACTAAAATAATTGACAAAATAGTTCCTTCAAAGATTCATAAGATAAAGAAAATCTCAATATGCAAGGATAAATAAGAGAGAGAGGAATTACATTTTGTCGTAAATGAAGAGAGGGATTAGTTTGATTAATGCTGCTATTATGTTCCATCGTTTGGTAACATAGGTAATTTTTCTTTTGCTCGCTATGGATCGAAAAATTTGATGAGATACTTTGCTCAGAGGCATAACCCAGAATAAGCCTTCTCCTTTTGCCATTGCGGTATCAACAAGACCCGGACGAATATCGGTAACATGTATATTTTCATTCGAATTTTTAGCTTTTTGCCTCAAGCCCTCCAAATAGTTGATCTGAAATGCTTTTGAAGCATAGTAGGAGGGTGCTGATCTATTGCCTCGAATCCCAGCAATCGAGGTAATAGCTACCAAGTGTCCATATTTCTGTCGCTCAAAGTAACGAAAAGCCCAATCCGCAACACAAGTAAAGCCTAATACATTGGTATCGATAGTTCTTTTTTCTATGGAGAAATCAAGTATCTCATTTTCATCTCCTGTTCCAGAGCTAATCACCAGCAAGTCCAATCCACCAAGCTTAAGGATCAGTTCTTCCAGTTGTTGAGCAACAGAGGAAGTATTGCTAACATCAAAGGATTTGATGAGGCATTTTTCTGGATATTTCTTTTGAATTGATTCAAGCAGTTCAGTTCTTCGACCAGTTATGCCTACATGATAACCTTGTTCCAAAAACATTGTGGCGAGGGTTTTTCCTATACCCGAAGATGCGCCAATTACAATAACTTTTTTCATTAATAAGCACTCCATTCATTTATCATGATTATGCATTCAAGATGCTTTTAAATAGAAATAAAAAATCAAGAATGAAATTTGAGTCCCATAAGATCTGGCGGAGAAGGCGGGATTTGAACCCGCGTTACGATCACTCGTAAACACGCTTTCCAAGCGTGCGCCTTCAGCCACTCGGCCACCTCTCCATGTAAGTTCAGCTCATTATTATAACATAAATAAAAAAAGTTAAAAAAACTTATTCTTCCAGCTTGATTTTTACATTACCACTGGTTGTCTTGATTTTGATGGCAGATGAGCCTTTTGGGTTATAGTCAATATGCTGACATCCTTCTATTTCTTTCCCTGAGGAATCTGAACAGTATAAATTGCCTGATTGACTACAAAAACGTATGTATTTTAGGTCATTTTTAAGGTCTGAGGGAAGATTAAGGGTAATGTCACCCGAAAATGTTTTAATGGAAATCTCACCTTTAAGTTGATGAGGGCAAAGGGCAATATCTCCACTAAATACTGCAAGGTCAGAATCTTCGATTGAAGCATTTTTCAGATCGATTTCTCCGGAATATGTTTTTATGGTTCCCTTGATATGGCTATTATTAATCTTGATGTCTCCTGATTTTGAGACAACTTCTTTGATCTTTTCAGCATTGTTTATATCAATGTCTCCACTTACTGACATAATAACCAGTTCTCCATTGATGTCTTCAACTTGCAAGTCTCCTGAGACGCTTTTTAGTGTTACATCTCCATCGATATTTTTTGCCTCAACATCTCCGCTTACAGTTTTGGTGGAAAGATTGGAGTAAGAAGGGGATTGAAGTATGATTAATTCTTCCGAAGCTTTGGAAACAAAGACTCCCCAGCTTGAGCGTTCTTTTTTAGTTTGGATGGCAACATGATGTTCTGATTTATCTACAGAGATTCTTTCTATGCCTTGAAGCACATTGATTTGATTTTCTATTTTGTCGCCAGTGATTTTCAAGTCTTCATTGATGAGCTTGATTTTAATCTCCTGATCTTCTCCTTCGCAGCAAAGGATCATGCCTACATTGCAGTTATCTTTTCCAGTGTCCATTTTTTCTTCGAGTGCTTTGACAAGGACCTGTTTTTGTTCGGGAGTAATTTTCCCTTGCTGGATAAGTTGTTCGATTTTTTCCATCATTTTATTATCCATTGGCTTTTCCTTCCAATTCTTCGAGTATGTTATCGAAGTTTTTTTCACCTTTTTCAAGTTGCTGTAACAGATCCAGCATTTTCTTTTCTGATTTTTTGCTTGTAGGCATTGTCTTCATTTCGATGATTTCATCCTCATTTTGAGGAATATCTATCAAACCAAGATTTTGTAAAAGTTTATCCAGCCTTGCTCTTGCAGTAGGGTAGGAAATACTGAGACGCTCTTGAACTTCTTTCAAGCTTCCACGACTGGTTAAAAAACTGAACAGAAATTCTTCGTCATCCCGAGTGAGTCCACTAAAGCGACTCATGGAGAATTCTCCTTTAACTTCAGTCTCGCACTCAGGGCATTTTAGAACGGTAATTTCAAGTTTATGGCTACAGGATGGACATTTTGTAGGCAGTTTTTTTGCATGATCTTTTTTCTTTTCTGCTTTTACAATTTTCATTATTCGATCACCACTTCAACATGGGACCCATCTTTTTCTATATCTACCAAAGTGCCTCTGAAATCAGGATCAGTAATAGCCTGAGTAATTTTTTCCTTATCAATAGGGATGGATTGCCCCCCGATGCTAATAAAATGTTCATCCCTTGAGATGAATTTCAAGCCAAAGGTCATCCAGGAAATGGGAAAATTTAGATTGATTTTTTGTTGATCGTTTTCAGTGATGCGAACTCTGATTTTTCTCGCTCCACTCTTTTTTAAATCATCTGAAGAGGAAGATGGTACAAATTTTAAAGCCTCAATCAGCTTGTTTGCTTGCTCCTTGTTAATTTTACCATCTTGCAAAAGACTCAGTATTTTTTCAATCTCTTCATTCATTTTTAAATCCTTTCATTAATAATCTTAAATTTAACATTAATAATATTAACATATAAATTTAAAAAAACAATATATATAATATATAAAAAGGAAATTTGCTTTTTTTATGGTATAAAGGTACACTTTTTGCTTAGTTAAGCCGAAGTGGCGGAACGGCAGACGCGCTAGGTTCAGGTCCTAGTGGGGGCAACCTCGTGTGGGTTCAAATCCCACCTTCGGTAGATATGGAATCTATCCATTTTTCCAAGGCTTTACCTCGATGACTGACTTCCATTTTTTCTTCAAAGCTTAGCTCAGCATATGTTTTTTTTAAATTGGGGTCAAAAAAAATAGGATCGTATCCAAATCCTTTTTCACCTATAGCTCTTTCAAGAATCAAGCCATGCGATCTGCCTTCAAAAAAATAGATTCCCAGGGGGCATATCCAGCATAGGATACAAACAAACGATGCTTTTCGATCTTCAAGGCAAAGCCCTTTCAAGCGATCAAGAAGAAGATTTCTGTTGGCCAGATCGCTCCCTTCTGGAGCATATCGAGCAGAATGAATTCCTGGTTTGCTTCCCAGTGCATCTACTTCAAGACCCGAATCATCTGCCAATACAGGAATACCAGTTTTATTGAAAACATATTGGGCCTTAGCCATTGCATTGCTTTGATAATCAGGAAAGGCTTCCAGATTTTCAGGCAGGATAATACCCAATTGATCCAGAGTCTGAATATTTTTTATTTTTTTACCTGCAATATAACGAATTTCTTTAGCTTTTCCTGCATTTTGAGTAGCTATAATCATGTTATCAATCATTTTATTTTGATTTCAAAGCTTGCTGGATTACGGTTTGCTGAATCTCGAGAAGCTCTTGAATTCCTTTTTGCCCCAGATCCAGCACTTCTTCCAGTTCTTTGCGATTGAAAGGTTCTTTTTCTCCTGTGCCCTGAATTTCTATGATTGCTCCCTGGTTGTCCATAATGAGGTTGATATCCAGTGCAGCACGCACATCTTCTTCATAGTTCAAGTCCAGCAGGATCATATGATCTACTTTGCCTATGCTGACGGAAGCAATCTGACGATCAGCGCCAAAAGAAGGTCCCATATGATGATGAATCGCAAGACAAATAGCTACATAAGCTCCTGTAATTGAAGCTGTACGCGTGCCCCCATCTGCCTGGATCACATCGCAATCCACTACTATGGTTTTTTCTTTAAATTTTTTAAGATCAAATGCCATTCGCAGAGATCGACCAATCAAGCGCTGTATTTCAACGCTTCTTCCGTGACGCACCGAGCCAATCTCTCTTTGGATGCGATGAGGGGTGGAAGAGGGGAGCATGGAATATTCTGCTGTCAACCACCCCTGGTTGCTATTTCTTAAAAAAAAGGGAACCTTGTCTTCCATGGTTGCAGAACAAATCACTTTGGTGGAACCCATTTCCATCAAGACAGAGCCAGGGTTATGCTCCAGAAAATGAGGAGTTATTTTGCATGACCTGATTTGATCAAAGGCTCGACCGTCTTTTCGAATAAAATCAATCATATTAATCTACCGTTAGGGTCTTGCTGATATTACGAGGAAAATCAGGATCATAGCCGCTCTTTACTGAGGCATGGTAAGCAATGATCTGTAGCGCAGTGATATTAACAAAAGGAGTAAGCATATAAGGGGCATCAGGAACTATAATGCACTGATCAGCAGCACGCTCAAAACCTTCATGCCTGGGAGAAATAATCACAACATAGCCTTTGCGAACTCTAATCTCATTGACATGGGAGATAACCATATAGGATTCATCAGGAGCTGCAGGGAAAAGAATAGGGTATCCCTCCTGAATAATTGATAATGGACCATGTTTGAATTCTGAAGAATACATCCCTTCGCAGTGTTTGTAATAAACTTCTTTGATCTTTAGGGAGCCTTCAAGCGCAGAGCCATAATTCAAGCTATATCCCAAACAATAAAGATCATGAGCTTCCACCAATTGCTTTTCTGCTATTTCTTCGCAATCTTTTTGACATTGCGCGATGGTGTCCTGTATTAATGAAGGAATCTTGTGGAGCTCATTCTTTACTTCCAATGCTTTGTTGATTTGCTTTTTGCAGCCTATCTGGACAGCAAGATGCAGTAACATCAGGATTTGATTCATGAATGATTTGGTGGCGGGCACACTGCTTTCCAGACCAGCAGCAATATTTAATGAATGCTTGCTTTTCGTTGTTATGCTTGAGCCTACTACATTTACTATAGAAAGCAGATTCCCTCTTTTTTCTTTTGCCAGAGGGTTCATGACATTCATAAGATCTTTGGTTTCCCCGCTTTGGGATATGCAAAGCAAGGTATCTTTTTCTGTTACCAAATGACCATATATTTCATTAAAATGACCAGCAATGACAGGCTGAACATCAATGTTGGCCAGCTGAGAGAAATAATGAGCACCAATAATTGCAGCATGATACGATGTGCCTGAAGCTACAAACCAACATCTCCTTGATTGCTCGATAGTTTCCAGTAATGCATCAATTTCAGGATCAGGTTGTTCCATGAGCTCAAGCAATTGTTTGGTTTTAGTGGGTTGCTCATTGATTTCCTTGATCATGAAATGAGGATAACCGTCCAGCTTTGCTTCTTCAATTGTGATGGTGGAAAGCTTGGGTTCACGATCTAATTTTTCACAAGTATGAATATCATAGACCTGGTAGGATTGGTGGTCATATATCACCATTTCGCCATCTTTTAGTGGCACTACCTTTTTGGTAAACTGCAAAATGGAGGCCAGATCAGATGAACAACAAATGAAACCTTCGCCGATGCCCATATAAAGGGATGATCCCATTTTTACGGCTAGCAGAGCATTACAATCACGATGACCTACAATAAAAGCATAATCACCTTTTAGCATTGCTTTTGCCTGACTCATTGCCCAGAGGGGATCAGCTTTTTGATTGAAATATTTTTCAAATGCATGCACCACCATCTCTCCGTCATTGGTGCCTCTTACCGTTAAGCCTTCTGCTTTGAATTGTTCAATGAGAGCAGTGGTATTGACGATGTTGCCATTATGTGCGCCAATCAGGTCTCCATCGCTGTCATAGTGGGGCTGAGAGTTGGCTTCATTGGGTTCTCCAAAAGTGGCCCATCTTAATTGCACAATACCTCTTGAGCCTGTAAAATTTTCAATATCATATTTTTTAATCACTTCATCAAGCTTGCCAGGTCCTTTTGAAAGCTTTGTTTCGCCTGTGGATGAGAAAGAAGCAAATCCTGCAGAATCGTATCCTCTGTAAACCAGCTTTTTTGCAGCCTTGATAAGGTAGGTGCCCAACTGGGGATGATCAGTTTCAAACGCAATACCAAAAACTCCACACATATTGATGTAACTCCTTTAGTCGATGATTTATTTTTTTAAGATCGTCATAACAATACTATTAGATATTCCCATGACAAGAGCTATAACAAGAGCTTGAGGGAAAAAGCCAGCAATTATAAAACCAGGAACAAAGTAGGCTACAGCATAGAGAATGAAGGCATTGATTACAATGCTAAACAGACCAAAGGTGATCATGTTTAAAGGAATGCAAAGTACCATTAGGATGGGGCGTATCAACATATTAACAATAGTAAGCATCAGGGCTGCAAGGAGTGCAACCTCCCATGTGCCCGTATGCATCCAATAAGAAAGATCAAGGAGCTCTCTCAGGATTAATTCAATAGCTAATAACGAAATCCAGTTGGAAAAAATGGTGATCAGGAATCTTCGCATGAATCATCCTCCATTTTCATTGATTCCCTGCCTTTAAAAGCACTTTTTATGGTAAGTTGATCGGCAAACTCCAAATCACTTCCCATTGGCAATCCCGAGGCAATCCTGGTCACTTTAACTGAAAAAGCTTTCAATTCTCTTGCTAAATATAATGCAGTAAGTTCGCCTTCATAAGTTAGATTGGTGGCCATAATAACTTCTTCAATGGGTTCCTGTTCAAGGCGCTTCATTAATTCTTTAATGCGTATTTTATCAGCATTGACACCCTCTACAGGTTTCAAGACTCCTTGCAGGACATGATACAATCCATGATAGATGCCAGTCTTTTCAATGGAGATTAAGTCTCTGCTTTCCTCCACAATGCATATTTGATGCTTTTTTCTTGAAGAATCACTGCAAACGCCACAAAGTTCGCTTTCTGTGAGATGAAAACATTGGCTGCATCGGCGAACTTTATGCTTCATATCCTCTATGGCTTCCATAAATTGATGAAAGGATTCATCGTCCATTTTAAGCAGAAATGATCCTAATTTTTCCGCACTTTTGGGTCCTATTCCTGGAAGCTTGTTCAGCTCTTCAATTGCTCGCAGAAAACTGGGAGCATAGCATTGCATTACTTGAATCCTATACCCATATCTTTGGCCATTTGTTGGGTTTTTTTCTGTACAGTGCCTCTTGCTTCAGAGATAGAACGATTGAGTGTATCGACTACCAGCTTTTGTATAGCTTCAATTTTCATAGAACCATCCATCAAGCTTGGATCCAATTCAACGGATTTAACGGTAAAATCACCCTTGACTGTTGTTTTGATTTTTCCGTCTTTGCTTGTGGCTGAAAATTCCAGCTTGTTGATTTCATCTGTCATTTTCTTCAGATCACGCATTTTGTTCATTTTGTCAAGCATTCCCATAATTAATTATTGCCTCCCTTTTTCTCAATATATTGTATTTCAGCTGAAAATAATTCAACAGTTTCTTTTACCTTTGGGTCTTCCATTGCTTTTTTCTTTTCAGTTTGCTGATGATTTTCTTCTTTTTTTGTGGTTGTTTCGTTGTTGCCTATGCTCAATTTCACTTTGATTTTTCTTCCATGAAATTCTTCCATCAATTGTTCTAAATGCTGCATTTTATCCTGTTTTTCAAGATGACTTGCCAAAAAAGTGCTTTCTTTGGGGAGCACAATTTCAAGAAAATTATTCTCATGATAGACCGGGCAGCCTTTGCTTAGGGTGGTATAAAAGACAAGCTCTTTACTTTTAATGAATTGTAGAAAATCATCCCATTCGGGGGTTGAGACCGCTTGTTTTTTTGGTTTTGTTGATGCTGAAGGCATTGATGCTGTTTCATCTTTTTTAGGTTGAGTTGATGTTGATGCTTCTGTGCTTCGACCATACTTTTGTTTCATTCGTATGGCATTTAATTCAAAAAAAGTGAAGGGATCGGACAGATATCGCATGTTTTGAAGCGAATCACTCCACATTATCATCATGCCCAAAGCAACATTTTCCTGAATAGAAAGAGCAAAGGAAGCATATTGATCAAGATCTTCCCGAGGAATAAATTTTAGCATCAAAGCATGCTTGCTCCGTGTTTTGGATATAACAAAAAGGTCGCGCATAAAAGTGATTAGATCTTTGGTGAATTGCATCAAATCAATCCCATCAGTAACAAGTTGTTCAATGAAAAGGATTAAATCTTCATATGATTTATCAAACAGGCATTCCAAATATTCCACAAATTTTTTGGTGCTACTTCTGCCCAGCATGGATAGTACATCTGCCTCAGTGAGTGAATTTTCGGTATAGGATAATAATTGGTCCAGCATGGATTCTGCATCCCTCATGGAACCATCTGATGCTTCAGCTATTCTTGCCAAAGCTCTATCATCAATGGCTATTTTTTCAATTTCTGCTTCTTTTTTTAGTTTTTCAGCAATCACAGATGGCGGAATTCTTCGAAAATCAAATCTTTGACAACGGCTCACAATGGTTGCAGGAAGTTTGTGTGGTTCTGTGGTAGCCATGATAAAAATGGCATGCGAGGGTGGCTCCTCAAGAGTTTTGAGTAGCGCATTGAAGGCTTCTCCAGTGAGCATATGCACTTCATCAATGATATATACTTTATATTTTCCCTGCACAGGAAGCAGTCTGACGCGTTCTCTCAGCTCACGAATATTTTCTATGCCACGGTTGGAAGCCGCATCTATTTCCAGTATATCCATGCTGTTGCCTTTTGTGATTTCCAGACAATTGGGACATTCCAGGCAGGGAAAAGGGGTGGGGCCTTTTTCGCAATTTAGCGATTTTGCAAAAATTCTTGCGCAGGAGGTTTTGCCAGTCCCCCTTGGGCCGCAAAACAGATAAGCATGACCTATGCGATTGAGCTGAATTGCATTTTTAAGGATTTGGACTGTTTCTTCCTGCCCCAGCACATCATCAAAATTTTTTGGACGCCATTTTCGATATAAAGTAAGGTACATTTTACATACGCTCCGGTTAAGAAATTCCTAAAATATTAAACAAGGTATGAAACAGTCTTTCCAAGGCATA
>PXBT01000016.1 GCA_003566815.1 Caldisericota bacterium | reverse complement strand
ATCCCTACAACCACCTACCCATCACCTTTACCCTCCAGGGAGCAGGGACCGCCCGTTTGGATAAAGCCTTGCAGACCCCTGCCTTTCTAGAGCCAAGAGCCTTGGTGCTTTCGGAAACTCCTGATGAAGTAAGTCAAACTTTTACTGTAACCAATGCCTCCGATCAGACACAAACCTTTCAGCTCAGTGCCCATTTTTTTCACCTCCAACATGAAACTCTTCCCCTCAGTGTTACCTTTGATCAAAGCCAAATTCGTCTGGAACAAGGGCAAGAAGCCAGCTTTACCGCACATTTCAAACTGGACCGGTCAGCTTTTCTTCAAAATCGCTATGAGGGCATCATCCAAGTGGGAGGCGACCTCCATATCCCCATCATTTGCTATCGTGATCCAGCTCAACAGGTAGAGGATTCCATCAGCAATATCCGCATCTCCCATGAACCCCTTGATTTTACACAAGATGAAGCAGACACCAGTCCTCCGGTGCAAATTTCCTTTTCATTAAATGCAGGGGATTTGATAACCAGGGTCACACAAAACTACACCTTATATAGCAGTCACAATTATGGCACCGTCCATGTCGATATCATCGATGACACCGGGGAAGCATGGGGAAGAATTAAAACCTTTAACCATATCATGGTGGGCGAATATACCTTCTTGTGGGATGGCACCAATCAATACGGCGAACAATTTCTTCCAGAGGGTGATTTTACCTTATCGTTGACTATCAACATGAGAGAACATAGGAGTCAACAATGGACCACCAAAACCTATGGCCCCTTTCTCAAAGATTTTCAGGTCAAAGCATCCGATATGCCCCCTTTCATCATTGCCAATCTTAGCACACTAAAAATGTACCAGGGGGACGAGCCCATCCCTCTTGGAATTCGACTGCATAAGCTACCACCCTATTTTACCCCGGAAGAAGAAATCTCCAGTATTGAGTTTTACTTGCATTATGACCCACACCGGCAGTTAGCATTCAAACAATATCGACTGCAGGGTTTTTTAACAACAGAAAATCTTGACGAGATCACTATAGAAGATTTCGAAGAAGGCATACTCAAAGTAACACTCACTTTCAACGACTTATATGTAAGTATTATGAACGAATCCGTCTTTCTGGTGCTTGAATTTTCCATGCATTCCCGTGGCAATCTCTCCTTTTATACTCGCTCCTTCCAAGTCCATACCACCCCTCAAAATACCTACCGAGTCAAAGCTTATGGCGTCCAAAGCAGGACTACAAGTCGCCCGTTTCTGTTGTCCGATCTGAATGGAGATCGAAGAGTAGATCATGAGGATCTTGAAATCTTCATCCAAAGCTATGGAGCAAAAGCAGGAGACGAACACTTTAACGAAATGTGTGACTTCAACCAGGATAGGCGGATAGATATCTATGACCTGATCATCCTGACCCAGGAAATGTGCAGGGAAATATAAGAAAATTTTCCGCTTTTCGTATTACAAAATATGTATTATTCTTTGCATGGGCTGCTGAATATTCTTACTCAGAAAACTAATTCCAAGCTATTCATCAATTCGATACCTTTTAAGCTTAAGCGATATTGTTGAAGTCGACTCTTAGGCTTTTCTGGGATAGTCATTTTAATAAACTCAAGGCTCAAATGATGCTTGATTTGCTTGTTTAATGCACCTGAGGCACCTTTGTGTCCAAGCATTTCGGCAATTTCGGTTTTCCCCATCGGCTTATTCTTCAACAAGAGCATTACTCTGGAAGCTATTCCCGACTCTAGCCGTGACTCTAGCTACGACTCTAGCCTCCCCTTTTTCAATCGCCATTCTATTCATGAATAAAGCTCTTCAAGTCCTATCAATCGGATAATATTTTCCTGGTTAATATTCATATTGAAAATATAATAATCCAAATATGAATTCGGTTGGTGCTATTTACTACTAAAAATTTTTGGCAAGAATGCTTCAATCTTGGTGCCAGCTTGGTGCCTGCATAGTGCCAGCTTGGTGCTTTTTTTCTTCAAGCTTGGTCCCAGCTTAGTCCCAACTTGGTCCCGCAATCTTAAATTTCCATCTTGCATAATATTCATTTTTGCATACAATGTATAATCGCTTTTCAGTTTAAACATTTTAAAGGAGTGCATACATGATGGATGGCAAAGCTTTGGCTGATTTAGCCTGGCCGATTTTTGAAAAAGTATGTCGAAAGAAAGGAGTGTCAACAGCAGAATACCCTGAAGTTGAGCCCATATTTTGGGAAACGCTACTGAATCTGTATCGACAGCAAGGAAATGTCCAACGAATGGATGCCTATTGCTATCGATCTTTACAGCATGCATTGGGTCGATTTCTCAGGCAACGCTCAATAAAGCGTTCCATGGAAGTGGGGCTGGAAGCATGCAATCTGTAATTTTAAAGATTGACCTGGAGCGTGGCTTGCAACACTTATCCGTTAAAGAAAGGCTCGTGATCCATGGGTTGTTTACCCTGAGCCACACTGAGGATAGTTTGAGCCAAAGACTCATGGTGTCCCGACGAAGAGTAAGAAATTTGAAAAAAGAAGGCCTGGAGAAGCTGAAAAGATATTTCGTGCCCAGGAATGAAATCAATCAACTCTTTGTTGGGTGAAAGGAGGTCAATCATGACCATAGTAAATCAAACAGGATACGTAACTTTGTATCTCGACGGACCGGACAACAAGACTTTGAGTGTTCGGCTTGGTAATGTAAAACCCACTGCGGAGGATGCAGATGTTTATGCGGTAGCCCAGGCAGTAGCTGCTTTGCTGGCTCATCCCCTGCAATACAGCCTTAGGGTTCGCAGAGCTGAAATCACTAACTAACATTTCTCTTTAACTACAAGACACGACATTTAAGAAAGGAGTGTGTCGATTATGGCCGATACTTATAATGATTATGTGCGAATGACTTTTATCAACGCAAGCGGGAGGCGGTCCTCCATGCAACTTCGTTACCCCAAAGAAAACCTTACCGCCCTGGAGCTTGAAACAGCCATGGATTTGATCCTGGACAAAAACATCTTCGTCAGCACCGGCGGAGAGTTTACCGATACGGCTGAAGGTGGCATCGTTGAGCGAATCTATACCAGTTTGATTGCCTAAGAAAGAGGGAATATGAATCTTGATGCTTTTATCTACCAAAATAGCGAATTGTTTGAAGAAACCCTGGACGAAAATGAAATCCGAAGCAGGGTAGATGAATTGAGCTTGCTCGAGTGGAAAGATTTACTTGCCGATGCATCACGCCGCAACCGCAAAGAGATGACACCGTTGCTTTGCGAAGAAATCCTGGCATATGCCTGCGAAGTTTATCCCGAAAAGAGGAAAGAAAGGGTATAAAAGCCATGGAAGAAGTTTTAACCGCCATCGGGAACTTTGGGTTTCCCATGGTGACCACCATCTACCTCCTGATACGCATGGAGGGCAGGATGGCTCACCTGACCGAAAGTATCCGATCGCTTTCTGAAGTACTCAGGGCCAACCAACCTTAATATAGTAAAGGGTTGAGCCCGACCCAGGGGGGAGCATTGCGCTCCCCCTCTTTTTTTTATATCAAAATCTCCATCAGCCGGGCAATCCTCTTGTCCAATGCTTCTCGATGAAGCAAACTCTCAGCCCAAACTCTTGGGATACCCGAATAGCCAAACTTGGCTCCCAGCAGAGCCCCTGCTACTGATGCATTGGTATCGGCATCGCCCCCTTCATGGACAATCGCCAGGATACCTTCCTCATAGCTCTTTGCATGAATCACTCCCCAAAGACCAGCTCCAAGAGCTTTGAGGGTATAGCCAATGGAGTGGCTTGCTCCCAATTCGAGTTTTTCAATAGCCGGATCAAAGGCCCTATCTACATAATCTTTCACTCGATGATCTGCCTCCATATAAGGCTGGCAGACTCGGGCCACCAGTTTTTCATCCCCAGGCTCCCCCTGGAGCATCAAAGCTATCAAAGCGCACACTATCCTGCATGAAGCAATACATCGGGGGTCAAAGTGGGTAATCTTACATACCTCCTCAGCATGGTACGCCACCATATCCAAGTTTTGATAATCCCAGGCGCCTAAAATAGAAGTCCTCATCACAGCGCCATTGGCAGCATTATTTTTTCCACTGTTTTCCCATACCAGCCTTGATACCTGCTGAGGATTATCCCTAAACCCAGACGCAAATACTACCGATGCCACCGTATTCCCAATATCCACATCGCCCGAGTGGGCCCATTGATAAAATCGATCGGCAATATCCAGCAGATGGAGCTTGCGATGTGCCAGCAGACTATCAAATATGCAGAGCATCTGGTCGGTGTCATCCGTCCATTCCCCTTTTTGCCAACGGGAGCGATGAGCATCCTCAATGATCTGGTCCACCTGCCCAAGCCCCTGGGGATAGTGATACTTCACCTGCTCCTTGCTCATAAACTCCGTCCCCAGCCCCAGAGCATCCCCAAAAGCTTGCCCGTAGATAACGCCT
>PXBT01000002.1 GCA_003566815.1 Caldisericota bacterium | reverse complement strand
ATTCAAAATCTTATACATGTGAGCGACAGCCCCGAATCGTATCAAAACGAAGTCGAAGTTTGGTTTGGTGAACAATGAAAGATAATGGAAAAAAACAAACGCATTTATTAATTATCACAGGACTATCAGGTGCGGGTAAAACCAAAAGCACCAAAATGCTCGAAGACCTGGGCTATTATTGTGTGGACAATTTGCCTGTTGCCTTGTTGACTCGTTTTGCGGATATTATCCACCAGCATCCTTATGATCAAAAAATGAATGCAGTAGTGATTGATGCAAGAGAAGGAGAAGATTTTACTCAATCGCTGAGCAAAGCACTTGATCAGTTGAGCCAGCAGGGCATGCAGTATGCGATATTGTTTCTGGAAGCCTCTCAAGAGGTATTGGTGAGGAGATTTTCTGAAACAAGACGAAAGCACCCTCTTTCAGATGACGGCAGCAACCTGCATGCTATCATAAAAGAACGAAAATTACTGGAAAGCATTCGAGGAAAAGCAGATTTTATAATAGACACCACTAACTTTTCAACAAAAGACTTGCGAGAAAAAATTATTTCCATTATGATGAAAATCTCCAACCAGACCCATCCTCACCCCATACATGTTAATATTTTATCTTTTGGTTATAAGGCAGGCATACCTATTGATGCTGATATTATTATGGATGTTCGCTTTCTTCCCAATCCTTATTATGATTGCGAATTAAAGGAGCTCAATGGTTTGAACGACGAGATTGCTGAATTTGTGATGGACAATGAGGTGGCCAAAAACTTTATCAACAAAGCATTGGATTTGCTCCTTTTTGTCATTCCTTTGTATCACAAGGAAGGAAAAAATCAGTTTACCCTTGCTTTTGGATGCACAGGAGGCAAACATCGATCTGTTGCTATTGCCGAGCTCATTCAAAAAACTTTGGAAAAAAAGGGTTATCATGTCAACATTCAGCATCGAGATATTTATAATGATGATCAAATAAGCGAGTTATGAGCGTACAATACTGGAAAACCATCAAAACCTGGCTCATGCCAGGGATGAATGTCAAGCGGTGGATATTGCTCACTATGTTTGGGCTGGGGCTTCTGGGGCTTTCAGTGCTGGTGCTGGTTGACTTTACCATCCTTGGCGTTATCAAACGGTGGATTATTGATAACATCATGATTGATTTTTTTGGAAAAAATCGCCTTTATACTCCCGATTGGCTATCCGTCTTGCTGGGCTCTGCAGTTCTTTTCATTGCTTTCTTCTCTATCATTTACGGTATAAGAAAGTTATTGAATTCTGTTATAACTTCCCTGCTCCCACAAAGAGAAAAAGCAATTGCCGATATCGTCAAAGAGTATCGCTTTAAAAAACAAATGTTAAATATAGTGGTGATTGGCGGGGGCACAGGCATATACCCCTACCTTCAAGCGCTTAAAGAACTTCCATTCAGTGTGACGGCAGTAGTTACCGTTGCAGATAGTGGAGGTAGTTCCGGGCTACTTAGAGAAGAATATGGCATCCTTGCTCCCGGAGACATCAGGAGAGCTCTTATAGCGCTTTCAGATAAAAAAACCACGCAAATGGAGAAGCTGTTTAACTATCGCTTCAAGGAAGGGTCTTTAAAAACTCATAGCCTGGGCAATTTGATGATTACCGCCATGACCGAGATGACAGGTGATTTTTCCGAGTCGATCTACCAGTTGAGTCGCGTCCTGGATGTTCGAGGAAGAGTTATTCCCTTTACCCTTGATAGCCTCAATTTGTGTGCTGAATATGAAGATGGTTCTGTGGTGGTCGGAGAGGCCAATATCCACAAGCCAGGCAAAAAAATTCGACGCATCTTTTTTGACCCCCCTTATTGTAAGCCCCTGATCCGCGTTGTTGAAGAGCTTGACAAGGCAGATGTCATACTTCTTGGCCCTGGAAGTCTTTATACCAGTGTGCTCCCCTGCCTCATCATTACTCCTGTTGCAGACATCATCTACAATAGCACAGCTTTGAAAATCTATAACTCCAACCTGATGACCGAAGTGGGCGAAACCGATCAATATGCGGCTTCTGATCACTTGAGGGGCTTGTTTGACAATGTGGGAATGAATATCGTGGACTATGTCATGATCAATGATGGTCCCATCAAGCCGGAAGTGCTCGAATATTATTCAAAATACAATGCAGTGCCTGTGCAGTGCGATGCCGATCAAATCAAAAAAATGGGAGTCACTCCATTAGCCTATGACCTGGTGGATGATAGTGAAAATTTAATCCGTCATTCGCCGGAGAAAGTCCGTCAGGCTCTCAGCGATATTTTCAACAAGGCAAAGTATGTAAGAAAAACGGTATTTCCTTTATAGGTCTATCTTTCAGGTAGAGGCAATTGACGGTAAAACACCCATACAACCATTGCTGCATAGGGCCCCAGCACCACAAATGACAAATGTTGCAACCATATGATATTGGTTGGAGGCGTAAAAATAAATATAATCAGATAGAGCAACAACATCAAACCAATTGCTTTAATTGATCCTTTAAAAAATAAGGCAAAACCCTTTTTTATGGTTTCCATCATGCTTAGCTCATGCATTGCAAATAAAGGTCGAATGATGAACCGATAAGGGGTAAACACAAACAACAATAACCCTGCAACCAGGATCAGGAAAAACATGCTTCCAAAAAACTGCAAGCCTTGTAAGTCTTGAATATTGGATAAAGTAAGCAACCACATCATGGTCATTAAAACTGCAATAATTCCTCCAATAAAAACTACATCAATTTTAATGATTCGAGCAATTCGCTGAAGCAATTCCCGAGAGTTATCCTTAAAAACATCTTTGATTGAAGCGCATGAAAAATAGCTCCAAATAATGCCATCCAAAAGTGCTGTGATTACAAGTATAAGAATAACAAATAGGGAAGAAAGGATCATTTCTTGCCTGACCACAATGGCATCAGCTTCTTCAGGGGTCACCTCGGTTCCCAAATAATAAACCAAAGCAGTATTGCCGAGGATCAAAAGAACCGCTATCACAATGGCGACAATAAACAAGGGAAATAAATGATCTTTCCAAAGTTCCAAAGCTTCCCAAAGTATTTTTCCTACTGATTTTGGCTTTATTTCAGAGTTTGTTTCCATTTGAACCTCCTAAGGGATATGATTATTCTGGACATAGGATTGTGCAAAAATCCTGATTTCATTCATCGTATAAGGTTTGGTATCTATAAAATCCCTTAAAGGAAGATAATATTCTTCTTCGCTTATTTCAAAATGCTCCATGATTCTTTCTTTTGGGATTTCATAGGTTTGAGCAATCTCTGCAAAGCTTGATCGGCGACGAATAGTGTCATCCAAAGCACTCTCCCCAACACCATTTTCGTAGGAATGATAGTTTCCACCTCCTCTGACCCACTGGAAATCTCCACTCAAAGAAGTTAAACCCACCAGGACTACAAAAACACCAATCACTACAGCCAGCACCTGGTTGGGATACACTCTCTTCATTCCTGAGACTTTCATTTCAAGGGTTTTGGGCTCGGGGCAAACATTGACACATTCCTGACATTGAATACATTCCAGATGCGTTACCTTTTTCATGGTGGATACTTCCAGATTGACAGGACAAACCTTGTCGCAAAGTTTGCAATGGGTGCAGGTAGCTTTGTTGCGCTCAATAGCGCTGATACCCAAAGGTGCAAGAAAAGCTACAAATGCTCCCAGAGGGCAAAGATATTTGCAAAAAATCCTTCGATAAAATACTGAGAAAAATAAAGTAATCACCAACACAAGAAAGCCTATAAAAAATTCTTGTGAGAGCTTGTTACTCACGATATGGTGATAAGCTACCCAGGGGTCAAAGGGCCGAATAACCAATTGACCATAATACCATGAAAAGCCTACTATCAGAAAGAGTATCAGATATTTAAACCAACGAAAAGGTCGATCAAGCGAATCCCCAGGAACAAAGTGTTTTTTAAAAATCTTTTTTCCCAGGCGGTCGAATATTTCCTGCAAAGTGCCCAAAGGGCAAAACAAACCACAAAAAGCTCTACGAAAAAGGAGGGTAACAATTACCACAAACAACATAAGAATAAAGCTGGAGACAGCAATTCGATGGAGCATTTCGCCTCTGGTTATCACCGAAAAGAGCGATTCAAGAGCCCCAAAAGGGCATAGTTGATCTACATTGATGGTGCGGACAGTTCGGATGGCCTGGTGCAAAATACCCATCAAGGTGGAAAGCCCTAAAATAATCAACAAGGTGATCCATCTGAGGTTTTTGCTGTGCTGTTGGCGCTTGCGATGAGTATTTTTAGTGCTTTGCATTGTTTTTTCTCCTTTTTATTCTCATAGCCTGTCTCCTATTATAGACTAAAAAAAGGAAAAAAAACCAGAAAAGGGGCAGGAGCAATACTTCTTAAAAAAATCAAACCATTATTTTCATCTATACTTCTATCTTTTTCGGCACATAGAATAAGACCAATGGTTGGATTGTCGTCTTTGCCTTTTTTTCAAGACGGCAAAAGAAACATTAAATCATTTTTTCCTGCATCAAAGAGTTTT
>PXBT01000060.1 GCA_003566815.1 Caldisericota bacterium | reverse complement strand
TGTTCATCGCAAGTCAAAGAAGCACTAGCTTCTTTATCAGCATAATGTTTCCAAAGAATATTTCCTGTATAATCCATACATTTAATAATGGAATGACTTTCATTGTCTGTTTTGCTTGTAATAAAATACAGCAATCCATCCCTGTATGCAGGAGCGCCAATAATATCACCTTCAAACTTCTTTCTAAAAGACTCCTTGCCGTCTTTCAAGTCAAAAGCTGTCAAAACATTATAAGATGATAAAGCAAAAACCAGGTTACTCCCAAGGGTCAATGATTCATAGGCTCCAGAAGATTGCCACAACAATCTGCCCGTATCTTGATCAATGCAAACAACTGAATGACCCGTTGCTATGTAAAAGCGGCCATCATTGGCAACAAAGCCCTTAACATTGTCATTGGTGGCATTATATTTCCACAAATGGGTTTGAGTAAGTCTGTCGTAAACCTTTACTCCGTTATTTGTTAATGCGATTAAATGGCGATCAGCTAAATGCAAGGAATAAATAAGATCTGCAAAAGAAACTGACTCTCTGAAAACACCCGTTCTTGAGTCAATGCGATACATCTTGCCATCTTCTCCAGGTATAAACATATTCCTGCCTGCAACCACAGGGGAGCGAAGTGCTCGCTGGCTTTGATATCTCCACTTGTAATCAAAGGGAGGCTCTGCAGATTCTATAGCATTGTAACCTGTTCTATTATAATTTTGCTTGGCAGTTTCCCAGAAAGAACCCGTATCATAAGAGTAAAGTTGTGCTTTCTGGGTGCGAGTTATAGGTTCCAGCGTTTTGAAGGCTGAAAAAAAAACCATTTCATCGGTATGGTTGATAATATCAAGATAATGCTTCGCCTGTTCTCTTTCTTTAAGCACTATATCAAGCTTGCTAATGCTAAGAGAAACATAATTGGAAGCATAAATATTAATACAATCTGGAGCGATTGAGCTTATTGATATCAATAAAGAAACAAGGAGAGTTACGCTGAATAGAGTTTTTGTTTTCATGATCCCTCCTTTTTTAAAGGCTTACTTATAATCACTCCTCTTCAGAATATGAACCAGATAGGCAAGAAAACCCATAATAATAAGAAATATTCCAGCATATTGTACAAAACTAATCTCTTGCGCCAATCTATCCGGGCCAACTGCACCCAATTCAGCAAAAAAGAGAAGCCCCAAAATCCCAGCTGCCAGCAAAACTAGTAATACTGCCAACATAAGTGTTAAGCTTTTATTCATTTTTTTCTCCTTTGCTTAAAAACCTCTCAATTACAATCTCAAACAAGCGAAAAGTACGTTTATTTCTTTTTTGCTGATAATCTTCGTAATAAATGATAAACCATAGAAATAAAAAAAATACCAATGTTGCTAAAACAGAAAGGATTGTAAAAAAGAGAAGATCCCAGGTAAAAAATATTCTTAAATCACGAATTCCAGCAATTATCCAATTGAAGGATAAAATGAGTAATGCAAAAAACACTATAAACAATATAGTGCTATTTTTGGTGAACCAGTCGACCTTTTTTTGCTTCATTCAAGTAGACCTTTCTTTGAAGAATTATTCCTACTCCGATTACGACCCCATAGGCTAAAACAATGAATGGGATATCAGATCGAATAATGGCGGCGTCAGTAACTACTGCGCTTCTATAAGAAAGCAGGGCAAATAATGTAACACCAAGAGCACCCAATCCAATCCAAAGAGGACGCTTTCTTGCCTGAGTATAGGGATTTCGCTCTATCCATGGCACTAACGCAATGAAGAACAATATACCTACACTAAATAAAATCCCTCCAACAAAATCCATGATCTTAAGAAAATAGTAAACAAACAGAAAATACCAATCAGGTAAAATATGGTCTGGGGGAACTTCAGGTGTAGCAGGATCGTGAGTATGGACACCCAGAAACTGTACTAAAAGCAATAGAATTGCAATAAAAACTACAATACTCACAACTGGAGCATTGATACGACGCTTTTTTCTGAAATAGTAGAACAACTCAATGGCAAAAAAGACCAATATAGGCAAGGTATAGTGCAAAGCATAGAAGCGTAAAAATGAATTTTGGTTAAGGACGGTGCCTCCTCGAGTAATAAACTGGATTAACTCGCCAATATTGAATTGCCCTATTACAGGAAAATAATCAAGAACAGTGGGAAAAGATGTGCCAATGATAGTAGCCCAATAACCCACCTGATCAATAACTAAAACATAACCGCTAAAACCAAAAACAGTAGTAATCAGGAGAAAAACAATAGCTAGCAACCATGAAAGTTCATTTGGTCTTTTAAAATCTGCAGTGAAAAAGAATCGAAAAACCCTTAACATTGCTAATACAATTATTGCTTCTGCTGTATAATGATGAATTCCTCTCAACCAATAGCCAATTGGAATTTCCATATTAAACAAGTTCATTTGGAGTTCATTGGTAATGTACATAACGCTTCGGTAAGCATTTTCAACAGTGGGAATATAGTACATTGCCAGAATACTGCCAATAATAATTTGAATAACCAGCCCAATGTACAGAAAAGTACCAATGTAATAAGCTGGATTTTTTCTGTGTTTGACGCCAAGAGTTTCATCCAGGATATCAACTCTTGCCCATCGATCTTTTAACCAAAACTTAAGTGATGACCAAAACGTAGCTTTCTTAGTCATTTCTTCCTCCAGGATTAATATTCATTGGGCATAGCCTGTAAAGTTTTCCAAGAAAAAACAGGACCATCAAGGCAAACATATTGACTACCAGAATTGCAGTGTCCACATTTTCCAATGCCGCATTTCATACGATTTTCAAGGGAAACAAAAGTTTTATCAGGTGGAAACTGTATTTGAGACAAAGCTTTATAAACCGAATTTAACATCATCGGAGGGCCAACAACGAAAACATGGGTTTGTGAAAACTCCTTGTCAATTTGAAATAAAGTTTCAGATGGATCGCTGGATGAAGCACTAAGAAATTCAGTTACAAATCCAGTATTTCCATTCCAATCCTTCTCTGGCTTGTCAATTGTTAACTTGAAAATAGTATTTGGTTTATGTCGCCACTGCTTTATATCTTCTTTGTAAATAATATCTTTGGATGATTTTGCTCCATAAAGAATTTCAAGATTTTTAAACTTATCCTGGTGATGGAAAAAATATGCAACAACACTCCTGAGAGGCACAAGACCAATTCCTCCTGCTACAAGCACCAGATTGGAACCAGTAACTTGAGCTATGGGAAAACCATTGCCGTAAGGACCACGCAAAGCTATTTTATCCCCACTTCCCAGCGAATGAATTTTTTGAGTCAGAGAACCCATGTTTGCAATACAAAACAATAAGGTTTTTTCGTTAACCTCTGAAACAGAAATAGGGGCTTCACCATAGCCAGGCACAGACAATTGAAAAAATTGACCAGGCATAATTGATTTTCCTTCCAAAGATTTTGGCATTTCAACAAGAAAACTCTTGATCATGGAGGTTTCCTCTTTGGTTTGAATGATCTCTGCGTCATAGGTTTGATAAGGATTAATTCCCGGATTCATTTAAAGCCTCCTTTGCATCCTTAAGAATAGAGCGTGTATTGATGCCTGCAGGGCAAACTCTAATGCATCTTCCACATCCAGTGCAGGAATAAGTATTCATTTTTTCTATAGTATATTGGTATTTATGAAGAATTCTTTGTCGCAAGCGATGAACTTTGCTGGATCTTGGATTGTGCCCTGAAGCATGAAGCGTAAAATCATTGAATGCACATGAATCCCAGGATCTATATCGACAACCTCTGCTGATTGAAGACAAATGATCATTCATATCAAAACAAGAGCAGGTGGGACAATCAAAAGTGCAAGCGCCGCATACAATACAGGGTTCACTATACTTGGACCAAAAAGCATGATCGTAAACATTTTCAAGCTGACCTTTTGCTTTTGTCATATCAATATGTTCAATCAATTTTGAGGAAGTGGTCTGACTAATTTCTTCTTTTCTTTTTTTTATTTCTTCCGGAGAAGCCTCTTTCCATCCTTTGGATAATCCTGCAATCAACTCTTCGCCCTTTTCAGTCAAACATTCCATATAAAGATCTTCACCTGTTGGAACAATGAATATATCAGCCATAGAAGAGTTGCCCGGATCAACCTCCATAGTAGTGCAAAAACAGGCATTTGAAGGATTTTCGCATGCAACACCCACTATCATGGTTTTTTCTCTTCTTGCAAGATAATCATGATCGGCTATGTCAGTTGTAAAAAAATTGTCCATATACTTTATTGCAGCAAGATCGCAGGGCTTCAATCCAAAAATCATCTGTTGAGCAATAGGGTTTTCATGGTCAGATTTAAGCTTTACCGGATTTTTTTCATCAAATTGAACCAAGGAGTTGGAGGCTGGAAAAAGAAAGCTTTTAGGGGGTTTGAGAGGAATCAAGGCATTCCAGACAATTTCCTGTTTTTCATGAATCACATTAAAATCCACTTGCCCCAGAGAATTGACAGAAGGCGCTACCAAACGGGTCTTTTTATCAATGAAAGGATCAAAAAGTTGATCAATTTGAT
>PXBT01000109.1 GCA_003566815.1 Caldisericota bacterium | reverse complement strand
CTGGATCAAAATGTTCGGATGCAAGGCTTGCGAAGTCAAAAAAAGCGGAGTTTACATGGGGTAAATGAGCATTTTTTTGACGAGCGTAACGCAGCAGGCGGACATTATGGACAGACACTAAGTAAGTGAACTTTATTAGATTAATCAGTCAACTTTATAAAAAATATCCTAAACAGGGAGGGATTTTCCGTAAAGAAGCTTCAGGGAGGTGGACCGGCTGATAAACGATCCTGTATTTCTTTGGGATAGGGAATGAATGATAAACGATTCTGTATTGCTTTGGGAAAGGGGCTGACTGACAAACGATCCTTTATTACTTTGGGAGGGAGACTGACTGATAAACGATCCTGTATTGTTTTGTGAGGGGGCAGCAGAAGATTTTCCGGATGGTTTCTCTTCCGGTTCTTCCAGATGGAATAACCGTAGCCGGACAGGATATGATTCAATTTTTTCAAGATTTGACTTCCTTAATTCCTGATTTAAAATTTTTTCATATTTATCAAGGATGTTCTCAACTATAACGAAAATCCCGATATCGCCGACCGGAGATTCCCTGTCACAGAACCATTGCCCTGCGCCAAACACAGATACGGGTAATTCGGGCAACAAAGAAAGTATCTTTTCAATAATTTCATGTATCGTTGGAAAATGGTTTTGGTAATTGGAGCAGCTCAGTGTATCCGATAGTTCAGGCAGTAGTTCCATAACAGGGTTTTTAATAAAATCCCGTTCGAATACATCTATGTCCTTAATCTGGTTGTTGAAAATTACCGGATCCAGGTCTATGGTCCGCGGACCAAATTTATTTTCAGTTCTTACCCTGCCAAGCTTATTTTCTATTTTCTTCAGCCTCTCTTTCAGTTCTCCATATTCGATTGAAGTTTCAATATGGAATACACCGTTCAGAAAATCACTCTGCTTTTCAAATCCCAGCGGTTTTGTATAATAAAAACTGGATTTCCCGGTAAGCCTTCCCAGCATGGCAACCTCCTGTTCCGCCCTTAAGATATTTTCTTCCGGACTTATATTTGAGCCAACCCCGACTACTGCACTATTCATCATCACCTGTCTTAACTGAACTGCTAATCCTGTTCTGTCCTGAATAAACTACTGATCTTAACCTGTCTTGAATAAACTATTCATCTTTAAGTACCTTAAATGAACTACGGACCTTCATCTGTATTGACTGCAATATTCATCATTATATATCTTAACTGCTCTACTCACCAGTCATCTTCATCTGACTTGACCGCAATAACATTATCACAGAATCTCAGGGCATGGGGTTTTTCAACGGTTACAGTAACATTTTGCAGTTCACGGTTCTCCTTGACAATTTTGTATATGTGATTGACAAGGCTTTCCAGCAGATTGAATTTTGACTCTTCAACTTCCTTTATAATTTTCTTTGTCAGAGTCTTATAATTAAAAACATCTTCAATCCGGTCACTTTTTTCTGCCTGTTTTGCGTTGTATTTAAAGCTGATTGAAATAATCACATCCTGCAGAACATTACGTTCCCAGTTATTTGCGCCGATAACTGTTCTCAAACGCAGGTTTTTTATCTGAATCCCCGTCATAGCCATAGAGTTATAAGTTTTCACCACCATCATTGAATATTATCTGGCCGGTCGCAAAATTATCGTTAACAAAAAATTTTATTGAATTTACAATATTATCAGGGTGTCCGCTCTTTTTCAAAGGGATATTTTTTGCCAGTTTTTCAATATACTGATTATCCTTGTCAGGCGGTGGCAGAATTATACCTGGTGCAATGCCGTTGACACGAATACCGGGTGCCAGCTGGACTGCAACCTGCCTTGTAAAGACTGCCAGGAATTTTTTTGATAATAGGTAGTCAAAATGGCTGGTTGCGTTTTTGGTGATTTTTGTATCCAGGATATTTATAATCAAGGCTCCTTCGGGTGCAATTTCCACAAACTGCTTTGTAAGTACATATGGAGCCTTGAAATTTACATCAAAGAAAGAGGTAAGACCTGACGTACCTTTTTCCGCAAAGCTGTTTTCGTAGAAAATTGATGCATTGTTTACGAGGCAGTTGATATTAAATATTGAGTTTACCTCCGGTATTAACTTTTGCACCTCCTTTTCATCACTAAAATCTGCTTTAAATATCTCACACTTTACATCATATTTTGAAACTATATCCTGCCTGGTCAGTTGCGCTTTTTCAAATGAGGTACTATAGTGTATTGCAACATTATACCCGATTGAAGCGAAGTACAGGGATATTTCCTTTCCAATTCTGTCGGAAGCTCCTGTTACCAATACGCTCTTATTTTCTTCCATCTTTTTTAAAGTAGATTAATAGTTAGCAATCTATATGTCAAATAGTTGAATTTTACAGGTGTATCAAATTCAGTTTTTAAGTTCACTCGGAACATTTTTTGATTTTGCTGAAAACAGGTTTACCTGTTTGCTAGTGTTGCCTTTCAAGAACTTGTAATTGTCTTTGAAGGACTTGAAATTGCCTTTTAGATCTTGTTGATTAACTGTATACTATTGGTTGCCTTTTATATCTTGTTGATTAACTGTATACTATTTGGTTGCCTTTTAAATCATGTTGTTGGACCATATACTTTGGTTGCCGTGATTTATTGATACTCCGGCAACTTTTAATAATTAACTAAATTAAGAAACCTGGTTAAATAATTCAAAAATATTTTACATAACCTGGTGGGGTGAATTTCCATATAGCATTTTTACCAGGGCAATACATTATTTAACTTCATCAGGTCGACCTGACTTTTATCAACAAATGAAATTGGCCATGTTTTAATAAGGAAGTAGTTTTATGTTAAGCAAGCAAATAATTGCTGTGTTATTGATATTTTTTGTAAATTTATATGTTGGGTGTATTTGCGTAATTTTTATAAATATGGGAACGTAATAAATAATCAGGATTAATCACCACTATTAATATGAAAAAGTCGGGGAAACTGCTCATGCTGTTTGTGATTCTAACTTCATGCACAAGCGAACTCGAAACTATTTTTATTGAAAGGGAAGAGTTATTGATTCTAACCGTTGATGGATATTCCGATGCCTGGGTCAGCACAAATATTAAGTTTTTACCGGGTAACCTTATTGCTGTTGATTTTGAAGAAGATCCTGCAGAAAGGGTTTTATTCAGAAGATATTACCTGATTGCCGAAGGCAATACCCCCGACGACCTGTTTTTTGAAATAACTGTTATACTTGATGTTGCGGACAGATCCGATATCCGGCATAAATACAGAACCGACTATTCGAGAACAAGGGGAGGTCTGCACCAGATTAGTCTGGTGCTCGGTGAAAATGGAGATCCAGAAACATTTAAATTTGCACAGTTATGTAAAGAATCTATGCAAGATGCTCTCTTTGAAATTGACAGGCAAAATTTTGACGAAGAACTTATTGCAGGTTCACTTCAAGCCGAGCTTTGTGAAGTTCAAGGGGGTGAATTCCGTATTAAAATAATTGATGCAATATTCAGGGATTTAAAATATAATAATAACCAATGAGATGACTTTTACCAATATTATTAAGAGAGTCTTTCTAATACTGTTAATGACTGCAATGTTTGATTATGGTGCATCCCAGGAAACCAGGGAGTATGACTGTGGTTTGATGTTATCATTTTGAACAACGGGAACATTATTCACGGCAAAGTGGTCGAGGTCGGGCTGTATATTGTAAAATATAAAAGGACAGACATACCGGATGGTCCGGTTTATGAAATACTGAGGGATGAAATATATGCAATAAGTTACAGAAATCAGCTAAGTGAGTATTTTATTCCCGGCGATTACACAATTTTCGGGGAACCAAGACCTTTTCTCCCCCACAAGGAGGAAATACCCGACGTGCCGGACGTTGTCCCTTATACATGGTATTCGGGAATCCGATACGGAGAAATTCGTATAGGTTTGGGGGGGTTAAGAAATTACTCTCTAATTAGCGATACACGCAGCTACAGGGATGAACCGGGATTTCCGGGGTTGCACCTGGGATATATGTTCCCTTTCATGCAGGTAGTTGACATCGGAATAGTGCTGGGACTGGCAAACTTTAACTATTCAGAAAGGACATATAGTGAATATGATCAGTTATCAACTGACCGGACTATAAGGGAATCACTATTGGCCTTTTCTGCAGCAGGTAAATACTCCCTGGATATTGATTTGCTGCAACCTTATGTTATGGCAGGGATGACATACATAAATTCCAATGTACGTTCGGAAGGTACTATTTCCTTCCTGGGGCATGAACAGACGGTTAACGTCCGGGGAGGTTCCAGGGGTTCAGGTGCCGGTATTCTTTTTCGTATAGGTGCCGAATTTGCAATCAGGCAGAACATTTCAGGATATGCGGATGCAGGTACCGGACTATCACTGGTTCAGGCAGGTATAGTAATAAAAACAGTAAATTAATACATCAGGCCAAAAGTAAAAAATTCGCTAAAATCGGACTATCCACCACCGGAGGAGGTGGCTTTAACCCCGATTTTTGCTTCGCACCGCGAATTTTTTTAATCGCACATGCCTTTCGGGCAAAGCCCCGCCAGG
>PXBT01000117.1 GCA_003566815.1 Caldisericota bacterium | reverse complement strand
TTGCATTTATCTTGCGCATATTTGCATCGAGGATGAAATTTGCACCCTGATGGAGGTCTGTATGGATTGGGAACAACACCTGGGATAGCTTGCAAAGGTTCATCAGTTTTGGGCTTGTCTATTCGAGGAATGGAGCCGAGGAGGCCAGCAGTATAGGGGTGCATGGGTCGTTTATAAATGTCATTAATATGAGCATACTCAACTATACGCCCATAATACATAACGGCAATATTATCCGCCATTTCAGCAACCACTGCCAGATTGTGCGTGATCAAAATGATGGACATATTGATTCTTTTTTTGATATCTTTCATTAATTCAAGGATTTGCGCCTGAATAGTAACATCCAATGCTGTGGTAGGTTCATCGGCAATAAGAATATCGGGGTCACAAGCAAGCGCCATGGCAATCATAACTCTTTGACGCATACCTCCGCTCATCTGGTGGGGAAAATTATCAAATCTTCGCTCCGGATCGGGTATGCCCACCAATTTAAAAACATCAATGACATGATTTTTTGCTTCAAGGGGTTGCATATTTTTGTGATTGATAAGTACTTCTGAAACCTGCTCTCCAACTTTAAAAACAGGATTAAGTGAAGTCATGGGCTCTTGAAATATCATGGATATATCGTTGCCTCGGATTTTTCTCATTTGGCTTGGAGACTTCTTTAATAAGTCCTCGCCTTTATAAAGAATCTCTCCTTTTTCAATTTTTGCGGGCGGAATAGCCAGAAGTTGCATTATGGAAAGTGATGTGACTGATTTGCCGCATCCTGATTCACCTACAAGACCCATGGTTTCGCCTTTTTCCAGCTTGAAACTTACACCTTCCACCGACTGTGTAACTCCATCCATGGTATAGAAATAAGTGTGCAGATCCTTAACTTCGAGTAATGCCATATCTATAGTACCCCTCTTTCATTTTCAAGCACAATATATCAAATTATACCAATTTTACTTAAAATATAAGGCATAATTTTTTCAAAGTCAAACCAATAATGGGTAGAATGCTTCAATTTGTATTTCATTTTTTATAAAATCATGAGCTCATCTTTTTCAATGGGAGTCAAATTGATGCATCCATCTTTAGTGATAATCAAAGAATCCTCTATCCTGACGCCAAATCTTTCATCCAGATAAATGCCAGGCTCAATGGTGACCACCATGCCAGTCTTCAATTCCATTTTGCAATCATAGGATATGCGAGGTAGCTCATGGATTTCCAGACCTATTCCATGACCAGTGCTGTGCTTGAAAAAAGCGCCATATCCCTTTTCTTCAATATGGTTGCGAGGTATTTCATCTGCCTGAGAGCATAAGATGCCTTCCCGTAAACCATCGATGGATTTTTTTTGAGCATCCAGTACTGTTTGATAAACTTTCAAAGCTTCAGCATCTTTGGGCTGTCCCAGTGATATAGTGCGAGTAGTGTCAGAGGCATAACCCTGGTAAAAAACCCCAAAATCAAAGGTAATCAAATCACCAGTTTCAATTTTCTTTTCGCTGGCTACACCGTGGGGCATGGCACTGCGATGACCCGATGCCACTATAACCTCAAAAGAAACTTTTTGTCCGCCAAGCTTCTTCATTTCATATTCGATCAAAGCACTCAGCTCCAACTCAGAGACTCCAGGTTTTACATATTGAAGCATGTTCAAGTAAGCCTGATTGGCTATGGATGCAGCTTTTTTGATGCACTCAAGCTCATTTTCATCCTTGACTGCTCGGATCAGATCAAAAAAATCCGGGACCATTTTCCATTCTTTTTGAGGATAATGCTCTTTCAGTTTGAAATAAAGATTTAGTCGGGCTTCTGCTTCCAGCCCAATAGCATCGGTATCTTTTAAATAGGATCCTATGGTTTCCCATAAATTTTTGGGTTGATACTCCAGCACTTCAATGTTGGGAAAGGACTGGGTTTTGGCTTGATAGGTATAGCGCCCATCCACCATAAGCACAGCTTTTTGATTATCAAAAACCAACACAATGCCTTCTCCACCTGTAAAACCTGTTATATACTGAAGATTGGGGCCTTTAGTGGTTAAAAAAGCACCTATCTGATGTTTGCCAAGTTCTTTTGAAATATGCTCTATTCGTTGCATGTCGACTCCTTTTTAAAATGTATTTTTAAATCTTTAAGCTGTTGATCGCTAACCTTGGAAGGCTCTCCTGTGATATAGGACACGCCTCGGGTATTTTTGGGGAAAGCTATCACATCTCTGAGGGAAGGTTTTTGCGCCAATACCATGGCCAAGCGATCCAGCCCGATGGCAAATCCTCCTTCAGGGGGCGCCCCGTAATCCATTGCTTCCAGCAAAAATCCAAACTGCTCATCTATGGCCTCATTAGAAAAACCCATAATATTCAATATCGATCTTTGGACTTCTGATTGAAATATGCGAAGTCCACCTGAACCCAGCTCAAAACCATTCAGCACGAGGTCAAAGGATTCCGATCGAATCTTGTCAGGATCCGTTTTGTGCCATTGCTGATAGTCTTCCATGTTGGGCTGAGTAAAAAGGTGATGAGAAGCCTGATATCGGTTTTCTTCCTCGTTCCATTCAAAAAGGGGGAAGTCGGTGATCCATGCAAATTGAAAAGTTGACTTTTGTTCTTTTTCGATAAAAACTTTGCCCAAACTGTTTCTGAGCTTTCCCATAAGGGAATATGCAATGGATGCTGGCGCTAAAACAGCAATTATATGATCCTGGGGTTTGCTGGACAGCCTGGCTTCCAAAGCTTTTCGGTTTTCTTCGCTCAACACTTTGATGCCCAGCCCCTCTTCCTTATGCTTGAACAAATAGCTTCGAGCTCCCTCGGCTTGAAACGATGCTAATAATTCATCGCCTTGCTTTCGCGAGAAAGAAAAGTCAGAAGCTGGAAGAGATATGCCCAGAAATACTTCATTTTCCTGGATTTTTTCATAAAAGGGAGTGCAGCCTGGAAAGTTGAAATATTCTGTAATATCGACAATTTTCAAAGGATTTCGCAAGTCCGGCTTGTCGGTGCCGTATTGCTTGATTGCATGCTCATATGTGATTTCAGGAAAAGGCAAGGGAAGCTCAATGTCAAAAATATTCTTGAAAATAGTGGACATCAACCCTTGAATAAGGGTTTTCAATTCAGGGAGGGAAGTAAAAGCACATTCAAAGTCTATTTGAGAAAATTCAGGTTGGCGATCAAGACGGAAATCTTCATCCCTGAAACATCGACATATTTGAAAATATCGTTCTATGCCCCCCATGGTGAGCAATTGCTTGAAAATTTGTGGCGATTGGGTGAGGGCATAAAAATGGCCATCATGCAATCGGGAGGGGACTAAAAAATCTCTGGCTCCCTCGGGGGTGCTTTTTGCAAGATACGGGGTTTCAATTTCCCAAAAACCTTCATTTGTGAGGTAGTTGCGAGTGGTTTGCATAAGTTGGTGCTTGAGAAAAAATGGCTGGCTGACTTCAGGATTTCTCAGATCGATATAGCGATATTTCAGTCGCAAATTTTCGTCCACTTCGTTGGAGCGATGAACATTGAAGGGGAGATTTTTTGCGCTGGATAGTTTTTCGATGCTCTTGACCTGGATTTCAATTTCTCCTGTAGGCATTTGCGGATTAATATCCTTTTCCGTTCTTTTGACCACAACGCCTTCCACACGAAGCACATCTTCGTGATGCAAGCCCGCAACAATATCATGCAAATCGGCATGAAGCGAAGCATCTATAAGCAGTTGCGCTATCCCGCTTTGATCTCTGAGTAGCACAAAGGTAACGCCACCCACTTCGCGTATTCTGTGGATCCATCCAGACAGGGTTACCTCTTTTCCATTATCAGTGGATCGTAATTCGCCGCATTTATGACTTCGATATATCATGGTGTTCCTCCAGGTGTTGTTGAATCGTTGGTATCAAATCGTTGACTTTACATGACTGCTGATTTCTTGAGCTCAGATTCTTAAGTGTGACAGTTCCCTGCTCCATCTCTTCTGATCCAAGCAATATCGCATAAGCAGCCCCTTTTTTTATAGCTACCTCGAGTCCTTTTTTGATGCCTTTGCATTCCAGATCCATTTCGACAGCAATAGCTTGCGCTCGCAAGAGACCGGCAATTTTCATAGCTTGGCTGAGTGTGCTGAATCCTTCATGAGCAATGTAGGCTACAGGGGAGAGAGGCCTGAGATGATCCCAGTTTTTGAATTGCTGAATGAGCATAATCAGTCGCTCAAGACCCATGGCAAAACCAATAGCTGGCGTATGAGGTCCGCCCAGTATTTCTGCCAATCCATCGTATCTGCCCCCACCCAATAGCGCGCTTTGCGATCCCAGGTCGGAGGATAGCACTTCAAATACGGTCTGTTGGTAGTAGTCCAACCCTCTGACCAGCCAGGGATTTTTTTTATAAGGGATTTGAAGATCGTTGAGCAATTGTTGCAATTGGGTGTAGTGCTCATCACAGACAGGACAAAGGTTTTCATCTATCCTTGGCGCATCCTGAACAGCTTTTTTGCATTGGGGTTTTTTGCAATCGAGCACCCTTAAAGGATTTTTGTCCATTCGCTTGTTGCAATCTTCACACAAGTGAGCTTGATGATCTTGA
>PXBT01000096.1 GCA_003566815.1 Caldisericota bacterium | reverse complement strand
TCGACTCGAAACATCACCTTTCAATGGGAAGAAAGGGATCTGGAGTGGCTTGTCACTGAACATGGCGTTGCTCCAAAGATGGCTGATCATTCCATGCGTTTTATCCCAGGTCAGCCCGTGCTCCCTTATCGAGTTCACCACTATGAGCTTTCTGCTTCGCAGGATATTGCTTATGTGCAAACTACTTCACTTTCTTCAGTCAAGCTTTCAGGGATGGATTTTCCCTTGTATCTGGCAGAAAAACCTTTCACTTTTTCAGAGCTACAAGGAGAGCTGAGAATGGGAAGCTTTTTCCCAGAGGAATGCTTTCCTGATGATAATTTTGAGCTCAAGATCGTCTCTGAACAGGGTAAGCAAAGCCTGGTGCTTTTTGTTTATCCTCTATATACGCTTCATGGAGAGTGGTATATGGCTACCTCTATGACGATCGAAATAGGTATATCCAAAACTCATACGGTATCCAGCTTCAACAGATCAGGAACTACTCAATATGCGGTCGTCCTGTGCCCTGACGAGTTAAAAGCACCAGCGACTGAGCTTGCGCGACTTCAAGAAAGGGATGGCTACAATACCAGGGTGGTGACCCTGTCTGAGGCACGGAAGTATGAGCCCGCAGAAGCTCCTGCCATGAGAGGGATTTTTGGTTTTAATGACTATTCTGATCAAGAAAAGCGACACATTTTAAATTATGACTTTGACACTGCCATGAGGATTCGCTCCATGCTTCGAAGCTTGCTGAAAGAGGGGCAGGTGCATTATCTGACGATTCTGGGTGATGCCACCTATGTGCCTCCATCCTGGTATGTGGCAGTAGAAGATGGGCTGGGTCTTTACGAAAAGTTTCTCCCAACGGATTATTTTTACATAGCTCCCGAAGCCAGAGATAGCCAGTTTGACTTTGATATCAATGTGGGCAGACTTCCAGTCAGAAATCCTGAGGAGGCCAGGTTGATAGTGGACAAGCTCCGACGGTACCGCCAGGTTTTGAGCCCTGATTGGTTCAAAGAGGTGGCGCTGATGGGAGGAGATCCTTTTGACAGGGACTATTATGCGGAGCAGGTCATCAATGAAGCGGTCAACAATGACTATTTCAAAGGTATGAAGGTGGATCGCTATTTTCGAACCGAGGGCAGGTACAGTACAGATGCAGTGCTGGAAGGCTTTCGAAGAGGAAACTATGGTTTTCTATGGGCGCTGGGACATGGCACTGGAGATGCTTTGGCACTGGAGCCAGGAAGGGTGGATGCAAAGCATATTATGGACCTGCCTGCAAAGGACCATCTGCCCATTGTTGTCAGCGAATCCTGCGTGAATGGTGCTTTTGACTCTCGCCTGATTGGTTTGAGGTATCGAAGCAGTCATCACTTTAAAGATCCCACTTCTTTTTCTGAGGCCGTCTTAAACTCCGAAGGCGGGGGAATAGCCTATATTGGAGGAGTCCGCATCAACTTTGGGGGATGGATCAAGGAGTATCATAAAGGAATTTTGGATATCAAATACCTATATTATACCAATGGCATGGTGGCTCATTTCTTTGCTGCATACGCCAAAGAGCCTTCCACGCTGGGCAATCTGGCTCGGCAGGCGATGGTTCAATACATGAAAGAAGATTGGCAGTCTTTTTATACTCATACCAAGACCTTTTTTGGTTTTACTTTTCAGGGAGATCCTACTTTGAAGATTCCCTATATGGCAAATGATGGAAAAAGATCTCAGCCTCCTCCCGAGCTTTCGTATGATAGGGAGATGCCCCTTGCTTATGATAGCATCCCTTATTTTTCCATGGATGAAGGAATACAGATTCATGCTCGCAGTAGTTCTCCTCGTTTGAAATATTGGGTAGCGGACTACCTTTGCATGGAAGAGCCCACCCGAGAAAAAGGCGAGGTACAGAGGTTGAGCTCAAGCCAGCATCAACATTCCTTGAGACCTGACCGAAAAAGCATGATGACGATTCGTGTTCAATCTGAGGACTACAAAGAGTCGCGAATTGTATTCTATTCCCGATACAGCCATGATCTGGTGGTCAATACGGAAGACGATTTGACCCTGCTAAACCAGGATGAAAAGAAAAATTATTCTTTTATTCTGACTAATGATGGGATTTATCCTGCAAAAAATATTCAAGCATCTATTTATTTGAGTGATGAACACTTGAAAGACTACCATTTTGATCTTATGCCAGCCCAATCTTGGCGAAAGGTCAATTATGTCCTTGATACTGCAGTCATTGGGGATAGAGAGCTTTCTTTGAGAGTTGCCCCTTTGGAAAATGAATATGTAGTTTCGGATAATGAGGCAAGCTACCCTTTGCGAGGGGTTGACGCCCCTATTGCTCGAATAGGTGTGCTCCAGGCATCTGAGCGAAACTCCAGAGCATACTACATGGAAAGACTCCACATTGATAGGCTGAATGAAAGCTTTCGCTCGCAGGGTAAGTCTATCGAGCTTTGCGTGGTTCCTCCTGGCTTTGATGAAGAAGGAAAGAGCTCTTTTGAGCGACTTGATCTGGATATGCTGGTCCTTTATACTCCCTATTTTTATGAAGCTCATATGCAGGAACTGTTTTACCATCTCGAGCAATATGAGCGACAGGGAGGTCTGGTGCTGGGCATCATGAATCTGGGACAAAACCAGTTTGGCAATTCCTTGAGTGCTTTGCAAAGCTATTTTGGTATTGCTTCGAATGAAGCTTTTTATCTACAGCAAAGAGAAAACTATGCCACCACCTTGAATATCCTCCGAGAAGGAAGAGATTATTTTGCTCAGGATCAATATCGCATTCCATCCAGCTTTTTGCTTACCCCGTCTCGATCATGGCGAGAAGTGCGTCTGGAGGGGGCTCATCTGATAGCTACCTCGCAAGATCAGCTTATAGCCATGACTCGGTTTGGGTCCAGATTTTTCTATTCTGGATATGTGGGAGGGGACGACTTGGAAATCTCAAAGGATGCCTTGCAGTTTTTGACGGATCTTTTGAGTATCCCTTTAAAAGACAGGATGGATGTGGGGATTGCAGCAATAGAGCTTGACCCTGAAGAGCAAACGCAAGGCGCAGACCCTATCTTTCGCGTGCATTATGCAAATTATGGAACTATAAATGCAGACAAGCTTCAATTGAAAATAAATGACAAGGAAGCATTCGATTTGCCCAGACTATCTCCTCGTGAAAGGGCATATGTTGATGTGCCGCTGATTGAAGATGATTTCAAGGGTATGCCTCAAATAGAAGTAGAGCTTTTGGTGCACGATGCTGATAAAGACAGCAATCTTTCCAATAATCGTCAAATCTTTTCTTATTACTTTTCTTCTGAATCATCTTCAACGCCTATTGATTTGATGTTGGAAGGAGACCCTGAAACCAGCACTTATGAGGAAACTGGTCTCATTCAAGGCAAAACAACTCCTGGGGCAAGCTTGTACATTAATGGTCAACGATTTGGAGTGCAAAGCAATGGTTCTTTTGCCCATCAAGTGGAACTTAAACAGGGCAGACAGTTTTTTGAGCTATATGCAAAAAAGGGTAATTCTCTGAGTGAGAAGAAAACATTGAGCATTACCCGAGAGAAGGATATCGTGCTTCATCTTCGTATCAATGACCCGATTTGCTATTATAATTATAAGGCTGAACAGATTGGGATGGACGGCCCCTTTATACGCAACAACATTAGCTATGTGCCTCTTCGCTATATTTCTGAATATTTTGGAGCGTCGCTGGATTATATCTCCGAAGAGCGCAAGGTTATTATTCGTTACCATGATCTAACCATTTATATGATCATTGGGGAATATCAGGCAACTATAATTGGACCTGAGGGAGAAAAAACGATGAACCTGCAGGGTCCCAGTGTCATAGTACATGACCGCACCTGGGTACCCATTCGTTTTATTGCGGAAACCTTTGGGGCAAAAGTTGACTGGGTTCCCATCCTGGAAATGATCACTATACGCTATCGACTTGAGCCTTTGGAGGTAGATGCAGTGCCTATGCAATTGGTCACTGATGAAGTACAGCTCGAAAAGAAATCCATCGCTATTTTGGATACTTTTGACCACCACCAGCTTTTATATCCTACTGGCATGCAATCTTTGGAGGATGGTTCTTTGCTGTTGATCAGCAGTCATGACGGGATTTATCACTGGGACTTATTTCAGGATCCTCGGAAAGTCAATGACTTTGAAACCTGGGATATTTCGGTGCATGAGGCAGGCAGTTTGTTTCGAAAATGGGGGGATCATTTTGTTTTTTCAGATCGAAACAAGCTTTTTGTCTATGACAACTCGGGTCAATTGAAGCAAAGTATTGCGAAACATACTTATACCAACTCACCCAAAGCTTTCGAAAATTTCTCTCGAATGCAGGATTTTCAAATATCAGGAGATTATGCTTATATTTTAAATCTTTATGAAGGATTTAGCGTCATTGATTTAAATAATGGGCAGCTTGTCACAAGATTTGAGATTCCTTATTATCCAGCTGTTTTTTCTTTGCAAAATGAAAAAATTCATGCCATTGGTTTTTATGGGGATGTGATTCGTTTTGATTTGCATACTGGAATCATTAGTGTATTTCATAGGGAAAGCTTACGACTATTT
>PXBT01000135.1 GCA_003566815.1 Caldisericota bacterium | reverse complement strand
TATAACCTCTCCATCATCATTTGTAACATTGAGGTTGGCAAATCGCTCCAGTGGCATCCCCACATCCCAATCGCCTTCGCGAACGATGCCATCGGGTTGAGTGCCACAGGGCAACGGAAGAGAATCGGCGGCTGGATAATCCACCATGTCAACCCAGCCAATGCGAAACCCTCTGCCTGTGCCTAATTTGTCATAAAAATATATTTCCTGTTTAAAGTGTGGATCATTGGGATCGAGAATATAAGGCCCCTGAGTGTTGGAAGCAGGATCACGCTGAGCCCTTGGATTGTATTCACAAGCTCCAGGCTCATACGCAGGATCATTGGGGTCTGCAAATCGATCATAGGTGGAGTCGTGAAAATGACCGTCCGGATCGAGCCAAAGCTGACCATGGGAATCAATGACCCCCACCCATCGATGTTCGGGTCGACTTCTCCCGCCATCAGCCTGCACGGTCAAATAAAACTCGAACCAATATACCGGTCGAGTCATCATGGGGACTTCGGATCTGCCCCATGCGCTTCCTCTGCGAAACTCCCAGGGGAAATACCTTGGACCTGAATCAGGATCGTTGGGATCCACTCTGACTCCCGGGTCAATTTCACTTCCATCTCTATCGTAACCTACTGGAAGCAAACGCACTGCAATAAAAGATGCAGGTCGATTTCCTTCTCTGGTAGCAAAAACGATTGTAGGATAATGGTTGCTCAGTGGTACAATGCTGAACCATAACATAAGCGTTAGAAATACACTAAATATTCTTTTCATCCTACCCACTCCTTCTCTCGGTTGCCCTTATACAAGCTTAATAATTCTTATAGTTCGTGTTGACGCTATCCATTCCACTTCAAACTCCAAGGCATCCGTAATGAATCTTAGCGGCACAAAAGTAGTCCCCTCAACAATTTCGGGAGGAACACTCAATTCCATTGGAATACCGTTGATTGTTGCTTCGCTGTCGCCTATTCGCATAATCACAATCTTGCCTTCCATTAAAATAACAATTTCTCTTGATGCCTCGCGCCATTGAACCTCTGCATCAAAAGTTTCAGCAATAAGGCGAATGGGTACCATTGTATGCCCATCCCGTATATAGGGAGGAGCAGTTAATGGGGGTTGAGGGACTCCATTAAGGTAAACGCTATTGCTTCCTATCCGGATCTCTACCACCCACCGCTGATACACATAAATCTCTTTTTCAACAGTACTTTCATTTCCTGCCTTATCCAATGCTTTAATGCTTAAAATATTCTTACCATAATTTACAGGAATATTCAACTGCCAATTTGTTCCGATTACATCAGCCTTGCGATCATTGACCGTCACTGCTGAAGGCTTGGATACCGTTCCTCGGAAGACCACTTCCGTCACATCCACCAAAGTACCTGGATCGTGAAGCGTTATTTCAGGAGTCTGGGTATCCAGGATGATGGTTACTTGTTCTTCCTTTTTATCTGTTTCATCTTCAGCTCGTACCACAATATCATTGGAGCCTTCCTGCAGAGACAATGTTTGTTCAAATTTACCTTCCTCGTCCACTCTTGCTTCTCTATCGTTGATCCATACCCTTGAATGTGTCTTGGTATAACCTCTGAGGGTCTGATTGGGTTGATTGGTCAACTCCGGCAGAGAATCGACATGTAAAAACAGAGGACGCGTATCCCGACCCACAAAGAGGGAATAGGAGCCATCAAGATGATTATGTCGGGTGGCTTCAATTTCAATTACCCCCTCGCGATCCGGTGTGATCTCTATTTCAGTGATTCCCTGTTCATTGGTACGGGTATTTTCGTTGACCCCTGCGCCTCTGAGCCGAACTCTTGCCTCTGCAATGGGACCACGAGTAGCAGATTCCACCACGCGAAGGCGTAAAGTTGTAGTTAAATTTGGCGTCAGCTTGCCAACAGAAACAATCTCTATTGAAAGACTATTTACAGAATCAAAATTAACCAGCTGAAACATGCCGAGGGTTATATGATCTGAAAATTCCGCGAAACCCTGGTTTTTAACATAGTAATGAATATATCCTGCCAACCGGCCTGTGCCTGTAGGAGTATATCGGATGGAAGCCTCCGGAAGGTTATCAGGCCCCATGACCATTTTGCCCTGAACGGATCGTTCATCTCGCGAGCCTTCCATTTGTATGAGACCTGCATCCTTGATGGGCAAGTCTCTTGGGTCTTCCTGATGAGCTCGAATAATGATATGATTTTCTATGCCATAGCGCAAATCATAAGCATTCTCATCCAACAAGTGTCTGTTCATGGGTCTGCGGGTCTGAGCATCCAAAAGCTCAAACAGAGGTCGACCCACTTCGATGCTTCGATTGGCATGCGCATCCCAATCCAGTTGGAAAGCGGAGCCTCTTTCCCCAATGAAGCGTTTACCCGTATAGCGATATCGTTTCCATACATTAAAGGGCGCAAAAGGATTGTTCCCGTAATTGGGCAAACCATAAATATTGGAAGTCTGAGGATTGATGCTTAGCGTATTCAGTCCCACCAAGCCTCCAATATTACTCCGATGCATCCCGATATCATTCAGAAACACCTTGAAGGTTACTCTGCCTTCTTCATCCAGTATGAGTGAATCAGCAAAGGTAAGTTGTTTGTCTTCGTCCGCCCTTCCTGTGGAATCCAGATCGGCAAACATCAAAGTACCATAATGACGGCTGTTATAAATAGCGCCCAGCCCCATTCCATAATATTCCACATCATCTCGAACCGGGAAGTGAATGGGGTTGATACGAAATCCTTCATCCAATGGATGACGCAGTATGCCAGTATAATAAGTTACTGGAATACCATAAAAGGTAAAGCCTGCCATATTGAGTCGCTCACGATTCATCAAGTCAATTTTACCGTTGTTGTTGCGATCATATCCCAACATATTGTAGTAGGTTTCTGTCATAATGGCTGAACGGAATTCAAGGTTGCGCACATAGGTGGAGAAAGGCGTGAACCTTGCCGGTACTCCCTCGCAACCTTCATCGCCCTGGAAACTTCGTAAAGGTCTTCCCTGGGCATCAAATACCTGGGCAGTAATGGTATAGGAGCGAAGATCCAGCGCCGTCATAATAAAATCGGGGTCTCCCGGCACATGATATTCAGTTTGATTGGGATCTTCATCGTTGATAATGGTATAGTGGACATCCGGCAGACTTACATTAACTACAGTGTCCCCATAGCTTCTTCGATCCGGCGTATAGACTCTGACCACAAAATAGCCCGCATCGTTGGCTGTAAAACCATAAAAACGATACAAGCCCTGGTCAGCATCATCAAAGTCAACACTGATAGGATTGAAAGGCGCCATGGTGGACATATATATTGAATTGTTGTCATACAGGGTGCCATCAAAATTATGCAAGTCTGTTCTTATCCAGTAATAGTCTGGCAATCGTGCTCCTCTGCCAAAATATTCCTCCTCATTGGGATGCGGATCATAAAATAAGAGATTATGCACACTTTCCACTGAAGGCCTTCGTTGACCATTCCCATTTTCAATTCCATGAAAGAGATTGACAGGATTGCCTTGATCGTCCATAACCGTAAAGCTCAGAGGCTCCTCGGGATCAATAAGCTCCGGGGTCACCCCTGCAGTAATAACATCAGGAGAGGTGGTAACTATGAGTCGTTCGACAGGCGCTGGTTCAATTTTTGCCATACCTGAGAGATAAACTTCGTGAGAATATTCATAAGGCTCGATTTGTCGCCAAAGTGGCGTAAAGCCACGATCATTATTATCATCCCCGTATTTGTAGGCATTGATATAGATGGGCAGGGTTTCATATTTGCTAATGATATGATCCGGCTCTCTATCAAATTCGGAACGATCTGTTGGAATTCCTCCAAAATCATAACCTATGGTGGTAAGCTGTGAACCATTGGCCGCGCTTAGGTTGACACGATATTCTCCGTTGTCTCTCATAAAGGTGCGACCATCAATCATACCGCTGGACCAGGTATTGGTGGCCAGATCATAAGTGCCCATCACCTCGGTTTCAAAGTCTTCAAAAGAAATTTTTCCATCCCGGTTGAGATCATGGTGCTCTGCAAATTGTTTGCCCACATGATGCCAGGAACTGGCTCGAGGAGGATTGGTGATATGACCATCCCCCATGCCTATCAAGTTTCCACTCAGAGGATCCAATATGCCTCTATCCTGCCAGACCATCAGCAAAGCATTGTTGCTATACTGTGTTTCCTGATCAGGTGTACGAGTCGACTCGGTCAATGTTAATCGCAATTCATGATCCTGATCAATTTCAAGATAATCAGGTGCTCCATCAATTGAAATTCCCTGGACTGGAATATTGGTCATGTAGGGGTCTTCACAACAATCCGTAAAAGTATAGGTATCCCCCCTATAGTCTATTTCTATTTCAATGGCTCCGTGACCAACGGGTATAAGCTCATCAAAAAGAAAAACATTGTTGGGAAGCCAGGTGTTGGGAGGTATGGGTCCATATCTGCCCACGCCAAAGTAGCTCCAACGATGGTCATAGCCTCCAAAATTATTGACCAGCCAGGGATTGACATCCTGGCCCTGGTGCCGAATAAAATCAAAGGGAGCCGTTGGATTGGTGGCAAGAGCAAAGTTGACATTATTGCCTGTCGGAGTGTCCGGCATAAATATTTCATAAAATTGCCGGTTGGTGTTGTCCACTTCAATTTCCCCTGAAAAATCATAATGAATGGGCACATTTTCATAGCCATTATACTCATACCGCGCATTTAAACGGAATAAATAGGAGCCAGCTGTTTCTGCCGATCCCCATAATTGATCTTCCATCACTTTTTTAGGGGTAGCGAAAGGCCCTCGAACCACAATGCGCGTGATACCATTAATAAAGGATAAGTAATCGTAGGGATGATCCCCTTTCAAATGAAATGCCAGGCCATAATCGGTCTGAGGCATAAACTCAGTTCCCAGCTTGACAAACTTATCTCTCCATATCGCCGGGTAAGCGTTCCATGCTGAACCGGACATATGCTCTCTGTCGAAGAAATTCATTCTCACTCGACCCGCATGGCTCTGACCCCCAGGATAGGCTCTAACATCTCTATTAAAGTCGGTAGCCATAGGGAAATAACGAGCTCCAATCTGGGGACTTGGAGGATCCATTGGATAAAGAGGCGATGCGCCTGCAGTATAATTGACTCTGGAATTTTTCAAGCCATGATCAATGATCGAAACATCTGTAAAGTTTACATCCGGATTGGCTGGCGCCACATTGACGGAAGTTTCTCCAAGATAGTCTATGCCCATGCCCGGCTTGACTATATAGTGTCCGGGATGTTGAACAGTGCTGTTGTAATCAAACAAAGCCGCTGTGGTGTACAATCTTATCTTCATGGGAGTGGAGGGGTCAGTGGGCCATGCCACAATGGTAGCCTTGCCTCCATCATCTTCTCGGTAATCCGTAGGATTGGGGTAGGTCTTGGGGGTCAGCAAAGTGGGCACTCCCCAGGTCAGGATGGGTCCAAATGGCTGAAAAGGAGTAACAAAGCGACCGTTTGGATAAGCCCAATGGCGATCAGCGTCATTTCCAAAAATACCATAACGGTCTCCAAAACTCCATTCTCCAATGCGCGGGAAATTGGGCCAATTGGTTCCCAATTCAAATACAGTATCTCCCAAAGTGCAGGTCATATCCTCCAGCCCTAATGGAGGCCGAGGGCGAACCATTGGAAAAGGAATGCGATATAAAGTTTGAGATGCACAAAGAGGCTCTGAAGCTGCGGAATTATCATCCCTATCAGGACAAAACATATCCTGCCAGGAATAAAACCAGTCTGTAGGGTCCACGACTCCGCGAACCTGCCCTGGTACCAGAGGTTCGTACCAACGCCAGAAATCATAGCGTCCATCGTCCCGTACCTGGACAATATATCGCTGACCTGCTGCTCCTATGGTGGTAAACATGCCATTAATGCCTGCGCCCTGTACATTATAATTTGCAATTAATGGATTTTGAACTATTTGAGACCCATTGGGGACTCCCACGTGGATGGGAAGTTCAAACCATAGTTGCACTCTTATGCCTGAAGGTTGTATAGCTACAATTCTTCGATACATGGGGGTGGGCAAACCTGTTTCTATGTAAACATAATCTCCCACTCTGAACAAACCCCCCATAGCGGCGGGAATTAAAATAAAACTCGAACCTGCAGGCGCGCCTGCAGGAGGATGGTTGACCAACGCAAAATCCACATCAATGCCCTGATAAACCACTGTTCGTCGAGTGGAAGCCATAGCCATACCATGGGGATCATTCACATCGAGAGGATTGTCGTAATTGCGTACATCAAGGGTTACAATGGGTTGACGCTCGTCCAGGATGCTCACACAGGTGCGTGAAGGCTTGATTTCAAGAGGTTCAGGTTCAATGATCAAACGCTCCAACCCAAAACAGTCGTAAGTTCCTGAAAGTTCTCTTGGAATCAAATTTCGGGTAGGCGGATAAACAAAAAAGCGTGTTTTTTGAAGAGAAGCCCAGGGATAACGCCAATATTCCGTTCGAGTCCAGCGGGACTCCCATATAGTGGGATCCGCATAGTTCATTTCTCTTAAAAAAGTGTAGGTGCTATCGGGTGGCGCAGTAGTACTTCCTCCTATATCCTTGTAGGCTCTGATCTCCACCCAGTCTGAAAGGCCCACCTCATTGATGGTGCCTGTATAGGGAGTATAGTGAAAGGTTGCCGTTGGTTTTTCATGAGTCAGTATGGCAAAAGAAGAAAAAGGCTTTAGTTCATTGTACCGAGGATATCCAAAATGAGGCTCATTAAAGGGAAGAACATTTCTTTTCCATACTTCAGCCGCAAAATGAGTCAATCTTGGTGTTTCAACATAAGTGCCACCCTGAATCAATCCATCCACCAGAGCAACATTTTTCAACCCGTTATAAGCGGTAGACGGAAAAATCAGTCCCATGCCGTCGGTAGCTCCCACTATAGGTCCCGCAGGAACTATGGGGCTGGTGCCTCGAATATTGTTGACGCGATTGTTTCTTTTATGCACTTCATCAGGAGTAGTCTGAGGAGGCATGTCCAGCATGTAATTGAGAGTGAAATCACCATTGGCAAACAGGGTTACCTGCGCATCCACCAGTCCGAAATTATTGGCGCCGTTGTTGGATATGTATGAGCCAGCGCCAGGGGTAACAGTATAAAAAGTCTGCGCTCTCCATCTTATGGTAATGGAATCACTTGTCTGGGAAATATAAATCCCCTGAGGCTGTTTGTTTTCAATGGCTCCATCACTTTCAACCGCATCGTGTATTGAAACAGGTTCATCAGGTCTTGCAATTCTAAGACTATCGCCGTACACCATCAACCTTGCATCAAATTGATCCATGGGTCTGGCAATGGGTTCATTCTGAGAAAAATTGAGAAAACCATTGGAAGAAATAAAAACTTTTCTATAGGTTCTGTCGATGAAGAAAAAATCAAAAGGCAATTCATAGGACCAGCCTCTATCTACACCATACCAGTCCATGTTTCTACCTGATACATCATATTCAGTTACTTCATGGGAAATATCGTACTGATAAACATGTCTTCTAAAGAAATTGAATTCATTGGCCTGGGGTTCCTGAATGCTGACATAAACTTCCTCGCCTTTGGCAGGCGGAGGATCCACGCTAACGGTAATCCTGGATGTTTGCTCCACCATTAATGGAGGATCCACCTCCACATTGAGGCCGATATCTCCTGGCAGGACTTTGGTGTCCATAAAGTTGAAGCTCCCATTCATACCTGTAGTGATCATATTGATATGGGATTCCAAAAACCATACATCTCCAAAGCTGACTTCGGAGCCACATGGATATGTGGTTTCATTGATTTTAACTTCGCTTAGCCTGATGTCACCAAAATCCACCACACCATTATCGTTGTGGTCAAAATATAAATCTATATAGTTGGGGTCATACTCAAAAGGAGCAGAGGTATCCGGAGTAATGCTGTCATAATTGGGAATGTACATTTTTACTCGATCAAAGCTGAACAAAGGTAAACCCACATCAGCATCGCCTGGCGTGACTACGGTATTTCGCTGGTATTCCGTCAGGACATCGCCAATATATAGCTCAATGTCGGTAAATCTTCGATCGCCTGCCTGAACCAGCAGATTGCCGTCAATATCAGTTTCCCGCTGAGGATCATTGGGGTTGGGCAGCCAATATATAGCTTCTCCGCAACCATATTGAGGTTCTTCAGGATCTCCTCCAGCGTCATAATAGCGATAGTTGTCGGTAAAAGGGGTAAGTCTGCGACCTATATCCAGTGTGCTTGCGAAATTTCTTGCTCCAATGAACTGCTCTCCTGTGCGTTCTTCCCGATAGTTGTCCGTAAGATCGAGAGGAGCAAGGACATCATGGTCTCGTGAGTGCAATTTCATATTGTTGATGCCATTATCAAAAAATATTTCCAGGCCCACAAACTGTCTGTAACGATACCTAAGGTTGTGAAAGGTGGTACCTGGCAAAGTTTTAAAACGATTTTCATCAAGTCCCGTATCCAAAACAGTGCTCTTTTGAATTCGTTGCGCATTGGCAACAATATCTCCATTGGGGGACCTTAATTTTGCAGCAGCATAAGAAGGGCTTTGTCCCATAAATACATCTGTGAGCACATGCACATCATAAGCCTGATCCGAAGTGCATACATTTTCAGTTACTTCAAGCATCAAGAGCACATCGCCCGTATGCATTCCCGTGCCATGCTCCCTGAAAATACCCTGGGGGGTTATTCTGATTTTTCCATTCACATTGGTGAGTCGGGTTGCCATATCGGTTACAGTGTCTGAATCAAGTGTGAGTCGATAGATCCATTCGCCCGGATCATAAACATTGTTAATAGCAATGTTATCCACATGTTTTTCGAGAGGTGAAAAAGCACTCAACGGCAAGCCTATATCCCAATCGCCTTCCTGTACAAGAGTGTCAGGAGGATAGTTTCTGATTTCATCTTCAATTTTTATGGAAACTGCTGTAAGTCTTCGATCTCCAATCTCCACTTCATACCAGGGGTATTCCTCAGCTCTATAGATAAAATCGTGAAGCTCACCAGTTTCCATATTGCCAGGTGAATATCCACTTTCTCCCGTATGGCGCTCATTGGCATTAAAAGAAACCAAAGGAAGACCAAAATCCCAATCCGATTCCTCTCTATTGACTCTTCCGTCGGAGAAATATTCCACACGAACCAGACCATCTGAAACAGTCATATCTCCGAGGACAGCTCCTGCAAAGGGATAGTCCACCATGTCCGCCCAGCCGATCTGCCACATGCGATTGGTGGCTTCCGACAGTTCATCTTCCTGATAATCCCAGAAATACTGTCTTGTAGTATAAAAAGGATTTTCCGGATTTAGAAAATAGGGACCTCGAGTATTGTTGATGCCATCCGGATCTATTAAAGCATTGGGGTTGGTGTGGCAGGATCCCATTTGATAAGCATTATTGATAAAGGGTTCGTTTGGAAAATAAGAACCAAATGCATTTTGTGCTATGGGATCAGCACTTCGGTCATATCTGCTATCATGAAAATATCCATCTTCGTCCAGCCAGAGTTGACCATCATCGTCAATAACAGCATAGAAGGGTCGACGGAGCGTTGAAATGCCTCCTTCAGCTCTTACCTCCAAAAATATCTGGGTATAAAACACCGGAGATACGGCTGAAGCGTCTCTATCATTTAGTACAGGCACCGGGACTCCATCCTGCCTTGCTCTTACCGCACTGGGCATATGATAGCCCGAACGACCCCACCATTCCTCTCCTGGGCGCACCCAGGGAACATCTCTTGGCGGATCAAGTTTGGTAACTCCATCCCAGTCATATCCAATTCTTGAAAGACTGCTGGCATTATGAACCACATTTATATTGGCAGTCCTTGCATACGCTTGATCACTTCTTGAAATAAAAGCAGAAGGAATCAAGCTCATCAAAAAAACGAGCACCAAGGTCAAAGTCAACAGTTTCTTCATGCTTTACTCACCTCACCCTTTTGACTTCACTATACATACTGTTATTAACGAAAGCATTTATTTTCATTTAACTATAACAAACACTCAATCAATATCATTCGCAACCGCTCATTCCATTCCACTTTTCCTCCCAGCCATTCAGAAACAAACCTCACCGGTACAAAGGTGCGACCATTTCGAAGTATTGGAGGGGCGTCCAAATCTACTGTTCTGTCGTTGACAACAGCTTTATTTGAACCAATGGTCATAAATATTTGAACATCATTCAGCTTTACGGTTATGCCACGAGTGTCCTGATTCCATGCAACTTCTGCTCCAAAGCTTTCGGAAACCATTCGAAGAGGCACAAAAGTGCGTCCATTTTCAACAAAAGGAGCTTGTTCCATGGTAACTTCTTTTCCATCTATGCGAGCTGTTTTTGATCCAATAATAAACTCTATCTTGCGAAGGGTATAAACATAGACATCCTGATTTAACTGAGTGGTATTACCCAAATCATCCACAGCTACAAAGGAAAGTGTATTGCTTCCTTTATGCACAGGGACTCTTGCTTCAAACCGCTGAGCATCCACCCTTGCTTCATGTCCATTAATGGAAAGCTTTGATCCGGGATCTATGCTTCCTGAAACATTGATATATTCAACTTCAATGAATTGTTCCTTGTTGAGATATTCATCCAAAATGATTGATGGTCCTGTTGTTTTCAGCTCTACGGTTAAAATCTTGCGATTCATTCGACCATTTTTATCTTCCATCTCAATCAGTACGGTATTCTGACCTTCTTTTAATGTGATAGTGGCCTTGAATGTCCTGTCGGGTTGAATTGTAATAGCGCTACGATTAACCCTGAGACTGGACACATGATCTTCCACAGTGCCTGAAATTTCATATAAAGGTTCATTGGTGCGCGAAGGAGATGCATTCAGTTGGAGCCAATCCTGACCTCGTCCTGTTCTCATGCCCACATCAATGCTGTCTCTTCCATCAATAAACCCGTCTTTTTGAGCTGTGATTCGAATAGGTTCTTCTGAACGGGGAATCAAGCCATCAAAGAAGCAGAGGCCCTGATCATTGGAAGTTTTGGTCTCATTAATGCCGGCACCGCTCAAGGTAACTCTGACACCACCCAATGGTCGATTGGAACCAATCTCGCTGACTACAATCTTCAAGTTGTTGGGTTGGTTCAAAATCAGGGGGCCTGAAATATTTTCCGCCTGAATCCTGATACCTTTGGCCACATCGAATCGAACCAAATCCAGCATAAAATAATGTTCGGGCAAAGGCACCTGGGGACTAATGGCATGATGGTCACCAGGAACTGTCATATAATCTTTCAAATGATTTCTGACAATGGAGTCGAGGCTGATAGCAGTGAGTCCGGTACCCGTTGGGGTAATATACATGGTAGTGGAAGATGCATCGCCAGGATTGACGCCTTCCTGGTTCAATCTTCCCGTGACTCGGTATTCCGCGCTATTGCCAGCAAGAATAAGCTGCATTTTATCTTTAACCGGCAAATCTCTTTCATCGGCAGGATATACATTAATAGTGACATGATTATCTTTTCCATACACCAGATCATAGGCATGCTCATTCATAAAATCCCTGCCCAAAGGTTGCAGGGTTTCAGCATTCAATACCTCCACTCGGGGTGGCCTCACTTTGGCAACATGAGAAGGCATGGCATCCCAATCCAGTCGATAGGCATGGTCGCCTGCCGTCTGATAGGCAACACGACCTCTGAGGGTAGCTGGCAATACAATCTGTCTTCCATAGCGAGTCCTGATGCGATTGGGACATGTGGGCGAATAATGGTAGGGTGCTCCCGCCACATCTGCCCATGGAGAAATGGACCAACTGTTTTTGCCTACCAGACCTCCCACCTCAAAAATATCTTCGCCAAAGACATAGAACTCGGTCTCACCATTGACATCGAGATTCAAGGAATCCGTATTGGAAAGGGTTTGGGTTTGCGCTGCAGTTACATTGCTACCCATCTTGTCCAGATTGGCAAAAACCATTCCCAGGTTCCCCTCTGTATAATAAGGTCGATTGTAAATAGCTCCAAAGCCCCAACCATGCACAGGGTTGAGTTTGCTATTGATGTCATACATGGGAGTGGTGGCAAAAGTTCCATTCTCATATTTGATATTTTCCGTGTTGTAGTAGGCAAAACCTGAATAATGACTGATGGTCATATCAATAGGCCTGCTTAATCCATAAAATCCAGTTGGGCTGGTATAAGAAATCACAGAAGGGAAAGGTTGTGTGCGAGAAATTTCATTGTTGCTGACATCAATCCGTCCACTGTTGTTGGTGTCCACTGCTATATGTGCATCCCAGCGATCACCCCAGTGATAAGGCATCAATTCCCAAATCTGAAAACTTCCATTGTAATACCTTGATCTGCGCCAGGTCGCGGTGCCCTGACCATAAAAATGCCAGTACTTGGGCTGGATGGCGCGATAGTAGTTTCTATGCGCTGTAAGGAAGGGCGTGAAACGAGATACTTCCTGATCGCCTCCTCCACATATGGAAACCGACCGACCTATGCCTGCGAGGGGTCTTCCCTGAGCATCTCGAACCTGCACGCGAACACGGTATATATTGTTGTCCCCTGCGGTCATGATAAAATCAGCATCGGGAACGCCCTGCGAAGCAAAGGAACGATTTTCCTGATCTTCATAGTTGCTAATGGTATATTCCACCTGGGGCAGTTCCACCTTAACCTGTACTCTGCCCATTCGTCTGCGATCCGGAGTGTAAACGAATACATCAAATGAGCCGGCATCATTGGCAGTAAATCCTCTGAAGACATACTTGCCATCGGTACTTTGAGAAATGTCAAACTCTATAGGTTCGAAACGACCCGCCTGATTGGAAAACATATAGGTATTGCCTATGGGTGTGCCGTCATCATTGTGCAAATCAGTCCTGAGCCAGTAATATTGAGGAAGCGGATCCGGATGAGGATCTTTAAACAAACCGTTCCAGATTGCTCTATGAAGCTCCACTTCGTCCACCCATTCATGGTCAACGGCTCTCAAATTTCTTCGCGCCATATCCAGAAGATCAAGAGGTGAACCTGCTTCGTCAGTGACTACAAAAGTCAGAGGTTCTGCAGGATCCTGTAGTTCAGGCTGTATCCCCGCAGTCAACACATCGGGTATCGTGGTAACGGTAAGCGTTTCCTGAGCACGGACGGGGATTTCAACTCGACCCGTAAGATAAACTTCATGAGAAAATTCTGGAAATCTGCCCGGAAGATTGTATAGAGGGGTAAAGGCGCGATCGTTGTTGTCGTCGCCATATTTGTAGGCATTAATGATGATGGGTAGCATTTCGTCATCACCTATAACTCCATCCGGATAGGTCAGAGTACCAGGTTGTCTGAGGTTGAGACCTCCAAAATCAATACCCATGGTATCTATCATATTTTTGTTATTAGCGGTGAAATCAAGACGATATCTGCCATTGCCTCGCTGGAAAGTACGAGCATCGATGAATCCGGAACTCCAGGTATTGGTAGCCAGATCATAACTGCCCAATATTTCGGTTTCCCAGTCATTAAAGGAAATTTTTCCATCGCCATTGAGGTCATCGCTGGGCAAATACATGGTGCCCACATTGGTAAAATCGGAAGATCGAGGAGGATTGGTCAGCCATCCGTCACCAGCTCCAATCAGCTCTCCTGTCATGGGATTGATGACTCCTCTATCCTGCCATGCCACTACCAGCGCATTGTTGCTGACAGGGTTGGCAATAGGATGATCCTGATCTCCCTTTGCATCATATTCAAGTAAAGTTATTTCAAAAGAATTGTCCTGATCCACCACCAATTCTTTGGGCGCATCCTTTATTTCAAGCCCTTCCACGGTAATGCCCATGGGCGCATCTATCTGACAGCAGTCCTGATAGTGCTTTATAACACCATCAGCAGTTTCCACAATGATTTCTATATTGCCGGGTCCTGTAGGAATGATTTCATCCAAAATAAAGGTATGCACTCCTCTATTATTGGCTGCTTCAGGAACAGTGTCCGGGTTTCCACCTGAACGATAGGGGGAGCCATACGCTGCAGAAGGTGAATAGAAATTATATCCCGTGGCGGCAGGGCTGGAAAACCATCCAGCTGGCTGATTTTCTCCCCCGCCTGAACGGACGGTATCTCCCTCAAAAAAGAGACCATAAGGATTGGCACCGCGAGTGCCATAATACAAGCTATGCGTATAGCGAGCATATTTATTTTTGTCTCTATTGGGAATTTCATAAGGCACCGACCTGCCGAGGTTGATTGATCGATTAAACCCAGTGCCGGGTAGTCCCCAAAGCTGGCTGTTGGTTGCATCTATGATGATTTCACCCGAAGTGTCATAAGTGATAGGCACATTGTCCAATCCCTGATAACGGAAGGAGGTATCAATTTTTGCATCCGGTTCGCTATAGATCTTGGGATACATAAAGGGCCCTCTGACTGTGATTCTTCTAAGCAATAATGCTTCCGGTTCTTCCAGCAGTGGATCAAAGGTGTAGTGATTACGACCCAGATCCCTGAGCGTAAAGAAGATACCATAGTCGGACATGGGGAAAAATTCAGCACCCAGCTTGCGAAATTGCTGAGATTGTATAGCAGGCCATGCATTTCGACCACTTCCCTGATGTGGTATTGAGGGATCAATGGGTCTTGCCCGTCCGGTATGGGTTTGACCTCCAGGGTAGGATCTGAAGTCCGCAAAATCTCGTATAATAGGGTTGTAGTGCGCCTGAATCTGTGGGTTGGGAGGAGGAAGCTCATACCAAGGGTTTGCGCCAGCCGTATAGTTTTCCTTTGAAAGCTGAAGTGCTCTATCAACGACGGTAAATTCTGCAAAATTGAGGATCGGGTCTGCTGGAACCACACGCAATTGTTGATAGCCCAGATAATTGATGCCTGGTCCTTCATCCCAGATATAGTTGGGTGGATGCGCAATGGAAGAATTGTAATCAAACATCACATTGGTGGCATATAAACGCACTGTTAATGGAGAGTCCGCATTTTTGGGATTGGCAACACCCAGTCCCACTCCTCCTGAAAAATCTTCTTCAGGGCTCATGATAACCACAGGAACTCCATAAGTTACAATAGCACTAAGATAAGCATCCGCAAGATTATCGTTATTGTTCATAGGCATATTTGCCGCTCTGTCATTCATGCTGGGATTATTTTCGAACAATCCGAAATGATCGCCACGGGTTACATCGCCAAAAGGAGGAAAATCATGATCATCCTCTATTAAATTCAACAGCAAGTCCATTACACCTGACGAACAGTTTACATCGGTAAAACCTGTGCCACCGTTGAAAGGATCTGGAACCTTGTACCACAGGGTATTGGGATCGCCATTACCATTGAGAGGATCAAACTGCCCCTGGAAGGAAATGCGTTGAGAACGAATGGAATAGAGCATATCGTGTTGATCCAGCGCTCCAAAAACCTGGCCCGGCATATCCGCTTCAAACCAACGCCAGGCATCTGCCGTGCCATTGGTGTTGACCTGAACAATGTAGCGACGATACACACCTCCTCCTACCAATTGAGCTGTGAAGAGGTAGTCTATACCTGCCCCATGAACATTATAATTCATGATGGTGGGACGACCATAAGTGCCCTCACCGTCCAGAGGAATACCCCAGTCATACGAGCCATCGCTATCCGGTGTGGTGCCGCTTCCTGCAAACCATTTGGGGAAGACCAGGTGGGTACCATGGGGATCGTTGACATCATTGGGATTGTCGGCATTGAGCACCTGATAGGAAAAGGCCGGCTGTCGAGAAGAAACCATATCTATACATTCCCGATCAAAGATAATATCTATCTTTTCGGGTCTGACATCATATTTTAAGAAAGCAAAACTGTCATAATAGTCTCTAAGCGAATTGGGCATCGTATTGACAGGCTCCACGGGAACTACAAAGATAGGCTCTTTTCGATAGTTTTCCTGCCACTCCGCCCTGTTAAACAAGGATCGTTTCCAGAAGGGATCGACATAATTGCTGTTGTAGTTTGCTGTAAAATCAGAGTCCAGAGGAACGGGTCTTCGAATGCCCCCTCGCTCTGAATAGGCTCGAATTTCAAACTGATTGAACAAAGTGGTGCCTGCAAGGGAAGCATCAGCTCCGTGGTATCCATCGTGGACAGAGCCTCGATAGGGAGTATGTTGAAATTCATAATAAGGATTGTCCTTGTCAAGCACTGCATAGTCTTCGAAGACTCTTTGATGGAAGAGGTCTTCATCGGGATCCTCGGGAAGAATCCAACCAATGGTGAGCCCTTCAGGGCTGTCAAAGGTGCGACTGTTGCAATTGGGTTCATATCGATAGCTTCGAGGCGAGAAGGCTCGGAGATCTTCCACGCCTTGCACTATCCCTATGTAGGGTAGATAGGTGCAACCCGTCCAGGTATTGGGATTACAATTGCCCGGATCGGTATCCACCCAATTGGTGTGGTCGGTATCTCTGGGCTCCTGATCATTATTGATCATGCGGAAGCGGCGAGATGGTATGCGTACGCGATTATAGCCAAAAGTGATGGTACCATCGCGATATAAAATCATATCAAATTCGGAAGTCCATTCTCGAATCAAAGGTGTTTCGAAACCGGTAGCTGAATGAAATTGGTTGTGCCAGGAAGGGGGAAATGAAATATATCTTCCATTTTGAAAAGGCCAGGTCACAATCTTCCAAACCACACGAATATAATCGTTGGTCCTTTTATAATAAACTCCATAAGGAAAATCAGGATTTTCACTATCATTTAATACATAACCATAATAACCTGCAGGCGCCCATGCCCATGCAAAAGTACTTGGCCCTGCCGGTACATGCCATTGACCTCCCAGTGGCATAATCCAGGCCAAATCCTTTTGAAACAAAGTTTCCGCCTGGGCGTAGCCAATAGATCTTGTCCAACCTGGACCTGGAACATGAAAAGCTCGTTGGTTATACCAATTAAAATAAGGAAACTGATTCAATGACTGACAATTCTGATGCATAAATGAAGATCCTGCCAACCCTCCGTAGCTATAAGGGTAAGGCCTTCCTCCTCCATAAGTATAATTGAACATGTCAACATACAAACCATAGCGATATTCATAGCCCAACATCCAGGCATTGGGTTGTTCGCCCGGCATTAAAATAGCCATTCCATCTTCAGTAATAACTATATTCGTAAAAACGGTATTGCCCAATCGAAAGCCATCGGGTCCTCCGCCCCACAAATTGATTCCAGCGGATCTGGCCATATCACCCATAGCCCAACCTGTTCTTAATCTTCCACCCAAATCGTGTAGATCAAAGGCTCTGGAAATACCTCCCTGGCTAAGAGGAGTGCCAATATTCAGATAATCTCCTCCCAAATACTCAGGCACCGGGTCTTCCCAATCGGTGAGCAAGCCTTCGGCAGGATGTAGAAAGGGTCGTTCGTCGGCTGCAGGGGTTAGTCCCGGCCTTGGTCCTCGAACAGAAACATAGACTTTTTCGTCTTCCTTGAAAGGTCTTCCAAGGCCAATGCGCACGGTGGAAGTCTGCTCCACCTGAAGAGGTGGGTCTATGCTGACTTCCATGGGTAGGTCTCCAGGAAGCACTTCAATATCCATATAGCGAGGATCGCCATTGAGCCCCATGGTAATCATGCGCACTGGATATTCGTGACGCCAGGTTTCCTGGGCGTATTCCAATACTGAGCCACATTCCACAGGGATGCCTGAAAAATGACCGGAGGTGAGGCGAATGTCGCCAATATCCACACGGGCATTGTTGCTGATGTCAAAATAAATCATTTCGCCCGGATCATACTCTCCGTTGCGAATATATTTTTCGTCCGTAATTTCGGTGAGCAATTCGTTGAACTCCAGCCCATCCGCAAATCTCCAATGGAGGGTTACGCTGTTGCCATGCTGGTCCAAATAGGGTTGACCATTTTCATCCACACTGGTGTGCATGGGATGCAGGCGCCAACCTATATCAGCATCTCCAGGCGCAACTCTGGTGCCCATGGCGTACTGAATCATATTGCCTCCGCGATCCACCATCACATCGGTGAGTCGCATATCACCTTCCGCAACATAGGGATTGGATGTATCCTTGTCTTTTTTGCGATACAAAGGCTCTCCGCAACCAAAGTGAGGAGCATAGGAGTCGGGATATTGCCCGCTGGCTTCCATCTCTTCGAATCTTGTGTCGTAGTACATGACATATTCGGGAAAATTGGTCAGAGGATGACCAAAATCAAGATAATTGAGCCCCATAGCTGAGTTGCTGGCTCCCAAAAAGATTTCTCCCGTTCGTTGAGGTCGAAATTCATCCGAAAGGGACTGTGGGAGCACCGTATCATAAGGAAGGGGCATGCCCATGTTGTTGTCGAACCCATTGTCATTAAAAATTTGAAGTCCGATATAACTGCGATAGTCCAGGCCAATATCATGAAATGTAGTGGATGGAACAATAAAATCATCGCCTGAAGGTCCCAATTGGGTGCTTCTTTGAACACGCTGAGCCTGTCCGAGGAAATCTCCGTTGGGAGAACGAAGTCTTGCGGCAGTGGTGGCTGGATTGGTTGTGCGCGTCCAGACATCGGTGGAAACGGTGATATCGTATC
>PXBT01000118.1 GCA_003566815.1 Caldisericota bacterium | reverse complement strand
CTTAGGGCGGTGTCAAGAGCCTCCACACTGCGATCCGCCATGTTCATCGTCCCGATTATATAAAGGTTTGAAGGCACACTGAATTTATGCTTGCTGTACGGAAGCGTAACCTCCAGCGCTTCCTCCTTCCCCGCACGCTTATCCTTTTCAATCAGAGTGATAAGCTCCCCGAAGATCTGCGAAACATTCCCCCGGGAAATTTCATCAATAATCATTACATATTTCTCATCTCCGTCTGAATAATACCTGGCCCTGTCCGCCATCCTCTTGAACAAGCCGTCATAGATCTCATATCTGATCCCGCCTTCCTCCACCTCTTTATCATCATCCTCCTTTGAGATCACAGGCTTTATCCCCTCAACAAAATCCTCGTATGAAAAACTCTGGTGGAAAGTGCAAAAAGAGATTCTTCCCTTTTTCGGATTATCCCAGTCACTGATCAACAGCTCGTTAAACCGCGCCCGCAGTTTCTCACGATCATCACTATGCTCCTCATAAAAAGCAGGATCAACAATCTGCAAAGCCAGGTTAATTGTGTTATAAGTTTTTCCCGTTCCGGGAGGACCGTACACGATCTGATTCAGGGGGCAGTTTTTCATATCTTTAACATCAGTATCATTTTTAATATCATTTAACCAGAATTTTATATCACTCAATATTTTCTCCTGATCAGGATTCAGCCGTATAGCCTCATCAAGAATCAGATTTACCGTATCCACTTTTTGCAGGTAAGTAAACCCGACCATTCCAATCCTTTTCTTCTGCTCCAGATATCCTTTTTCTTTTACATTATCAATTTTGTTGTCCAGACAAACACTTAAAGACCTGTCCCCAGCCATATTGGTTATTTCAGTCAAGCCTAGTTTGTCATTATAACCAAGTTCTCTCATCTCGCCAAAAAGCTCAGCCTTACCATAAAAACCAACAAATTTGTTTTTTGAGTGATGAATAACAAGATTGTTTTTCCCGGATAACTTTGGCTGATTGGTAAACTGCGCAAAGCCATATACTTTTTTCTCGGTATTTCGCGTATTTTCAAAATCAAAGTTCCAGCTTTCTTGAGGGATTCCCCCTTCCTTAACATATTTATGACTGCTCTCATCATCTGTCGGTTCCTTCCAGTCCTTACTATTCCATGTGAGGTTGGCAACAAGAAATCGCGTGTTCCCTCCTTTCTCTTTATTCGTCATAACATAAAGGATATTCTGCACTATAAGGTTCTTATCATCCCAACCTAAATCAGGTAATAATGACCTGTGCATAGCAAGAAGTTCCTCATCCTTCAGAACAAAGTCATTTTTGAAACTCTCCGCAAGCTCCAAGTAATGAAAATATTTCTCACCTGCTGCAGCAACTGGTTCCCCAATGACGGAACAGAATTCACGGTAAAAACTGTCCATGTACAGGAAATACTTTTCAGGGAAACGGAAAGCCATATAAATTGAAATTGTCCGTTCATCCTGTTGATGATTCAATCTGGATTTACCTGTTGCTTTCTTTACCATGGGCAACAGCTCCATCGCACCCTCTTGAAAATCCTCCATTCGTTCTTCAAGTGCCTTACCCTCATCATATAGATCTTCAAACATTCGTCTAACCTCCTCAGGAAAGTGCTTAACAGCTTTTGAAATATAACCCCACGAATTTTGATAAAACAGGTTAGCCTTTTTCTGGAACGCCTTGTTAAACATCCCGATGAAATCATCTGCATCTATATCCCAATGCTTTTGAAAATGATCAATAGCTTCCCACTTATAGACCTCATCCTCAAATTTCGTTTCCTTCAGATTAATCTTGTAACCCTCCAGCAACTCTTTAAGCTTTTGATTAATGCTGTTTTGCTCAGCCATAATTCCGGAATTTTAATGATCAGAAATATTATAGAATTTTAAAAGATTGATCCTTTTAGCCCTATGTTAATTATAGCCTCCTTGATCTGGAATTATTCAGAAACCTTGTTTGCCTTCATTGTGATTTTGTTGATCAATAAGACTTTATCCAGCAAGCAATTGTTTAATATTCTAGCCTGTCCTGAAAATACTCTCTCGTTTCATCATCCACAAAAAAGACATAACAGCTTTTCATCCCCCTTGTAAACAGGGTCCTGTAAGTATTCTTAATCAACTTATCAGCAATATCTGCGGCCTTATCTGGATCCTTTTTAGACAATCCCACCAGTCCACTTAAAGATTTGTCTGTTTGAGCACGCTCGCGAAAATTAGTGACTATTTTTCCATCTCGTGCCATTAGATCTTTACCAACTATCACGCCTACATTTTCCAGTTCTAGGCCTTGACTTGTATGGATGCATCCGATCTCTTTTACGGAATCAGGACTGATAATCCATCTCATTCCATCACTCGCTAAATTCCATCTATGCCTGAAGTCATACTCATCAAATTCTATATCATATCTGTTCCTGCTTTTTTTGCTAACCCAGTTCCAGCAATACCCGGCAAGCATGCGGGATTTATTATTATTACTATTCAGATCATAAATAACATCCCTCATGTCAGCGGGATTATCTACAATTTTGAAATTAAACTCCTCTCTTTGTAAAGTAATATTAGCAGTCTCTTTAATCTGAAGCGTATTATCCAGCCAGGCCAGGTAGCCGTTGGACCCATTGCACCTGAATTGAGAACGTAACTCCAGCTTGCGCACTGATGCATTGAATTCCTTAGCCCATTTAAGGATCTCATTAATGCTGCCGATATCTTTTGTAGTTACTTTTTGATCTTCATCAATAAAAAAGACGCTGAACTTGCTCGCCTTAATAATCTCTTTAACCTGGTTTTCTCCAAGGTGGCTAAACATGCCTGATCGCTCATTCAGGCGATGAGCCTCGTCAACTATCAGGGCGTCGAAAGCATTATCCTCTGACTGGTAAAATGAACCTGAACTATCAAAAAGAAAACTGATGTCATCACCTCTAATATTACCGGTGAGCATCGAACGGTAAACAGTCCTTGGTGCAGAATTTTTAGTAACATACTTTGCCACAAGGCCCAGCTTACTCAATCCAACAAGAAGGTTAATAGCAACAACCGACTTGCCGGTCCCCGGCCCACCCTCAACCAGAAGCACATTTTTCTTGTCGGCACTGGCTCTTTTTGCACCAGCAACTGCTGTCTCATACACCAGTTTCTGGTCATCAATCATAATAAACTCATCATTCCCGTCAAGCATAGAGGCAAGTGAATCTGCCAGTATCTTTGATGGTTTGATCTTACCATTCTCAATACGATACATTACATTTGTGTGATCACCTTTTTTAATATGCCTCCTGATAAAATCTCTTAATTTTTGTTTATCGGATTTAAAGAACAAGGGAGCCCTCTGAATATAGGGTTCATAAAATTCATTTGTGAGATTATCATCCCTTTCATAATTATGAAGATATGCACAAGGATAAAGACTTATATCATCCGTATAAATAGTTTCATTATAGCTGCTCAAAAAAGCAGCATAAGACCATGCTTGATATGAAGGATGGCTGGTTTCTGCAAATCCACCCCTGAAACGAGTACGGACGATCCCGTCCTTTTCCGTCATTGTTGCATTTGACCAGCGTTTTAATTCTATAATAATTACCTGTTCTTTATCTTCGCTGTTTAAACCGGTAAGGATAAAGTCGACCCGGAAAGAGGACTGTGGTATCATGAACTCGACCAGAACACCTGCATCCAAAGGTATGCCTTCATCAGCCAGCACCAGGTTCATATACATTAATGAATCACGCCAGCTCTCGATCTCGGTACTTGAGGTAGTTCTTTTAAGCTTCTTTTTAAACTCCCTGAGGATTACCTCTTCAATATTATCGTTGGTAACATCCTTTATAAAATGCTCCTTGGTGGATGCATAAACGATCATAACTCATTATACTTTTTTGCAGTGCCCCTGGCCTTTTCAACAGGATATTTCCTGTTGTTTTTATCAATCTTATCTAAAACAATTTCTTTCACATCAAACCCATACTTTTCTGCCATCAGAAAAGCAAATGCAAAGACATCAGCAAGTTCCTCCTTCACCTTCATATTATCAGCTGAATTCTCGTCTTTCCAGAGGAAAAGTTCAAGTAATTCACCAGCTTCAACATTAATTGCCAATGCCAAATCCTTTGGATTATGGAATTGTTCCCAGTCCCGCTCATTCCGAAAACGAATCAGCTCTTTGATAATATCGTCAATATCTGACATAAGGGTATGCTTTGAAAAGACAGGTTAGAAAAATATTTCAATTCAGTACAACAAATGTAATTAAAATGGTTGCTAAAACGGAAAACTATTTAGCAGATTACTGCCGCAATCACTTTAACATCTTTATCCGCAGCTTAACGGATGAACGAATTTTCTTTAAAATCCTAAAACTAATTCGAAACCAGTTGTATTCTATTATTGAGTACACCCTTTTTCTCCACGCCATTTTTCTTAATATTCGAACTAGACCCAGATTTATGTTAAAAAAACAAATTTGTAGATTTCTGTGTTACCGGAAAATAAATATGCTGTATTTTCGGCAACTAAGGATGCAGTAAAAATGGAAAACAGGATGCATTAAAAATGGAAAATAACGATGCATGATTTTGATCAAAATTAATTTATTT
>PXBT01000154.1 GCA_003566815.1 Caldisericota bacterium | reverse complement strand
TTATGCTCAGGATGCTCGAGCTGGCACTATCCATTAAGGCAGGCTGGGCGATGCCAAAGTTTTTTGGGGTTCAGGGAAGCCTCTTTCCACTCGCGCCACCTATCATGCCTTGGAACTCTTTTTTCTTTCAAGAAATATTTATGCTCTTCTGATGGACCCTCATTCAGGAGAAACTTTTACAGCTCAGCTAAATGCCAACTTTGCCATAGAAAGACATACCTTGCAGGAAACAAGGGATTGGCTGCAAAATCACCCGGATTTTCAACCCTATATCTCATCCAGTTGGTTGCTGGAAGGGGATCGATTGATAGTATCCCAGAAAGCTCCAGCTGATGAAAGCCTCTTGAAGGTTTATTGCGTTGAAGGCAAGCTATTGGAAAAAATTCCCATTTTTTTGGATTCTGATGAAGCCAAAATTCAAGGCATACAATCGATAAGTCCAAATGCTGTGGGTGCATTGATTAAAGAGGAGCACTTTTCTTTTCAGCAAATTCATTTGCATGGATCAAGAAAAGCAGAGCATGTTGTTACCCAGTTGCGCATCAATCCAGATAGTCTGCAACCGTTATCCTGGACTGCCAATGAGCGACATCTGTGCCTTCAGGATGGGATCAGTGGAAAATTGATGGTATTTGATCTTCAAACGGGAAGAGTTGTGCTTCAATTTGAAGGGGAAACGACAGAACATTATCCCATGAGTTTATCTCGAAACCTGATCATGCAATATTTTCAGCAAAAGCTTTATGTGGTGGATACTCATACTGGAATATTCCGAGTTTTTGATCCTAGGGGAAAGCTTGAAAAGCTGTGGAATATTGGATTGTTTTTTGGTAATGATCCTCGAGCTATAAGGGATCTGAAGGTTATGGATGAGCAGAGAGTGGTTTTCATCGATTCCCGATATGGAGATATTGTTTTGATGATGAATGGCGCAGAATATGCTCGTATCCATGAATATGGCAAGCCTATGGGCATGGATATCCATCAAGAGCAAATTTTAATTTTTGATGCTGGGTATCGCAGACTATTTTTAACTTCCCTTTCCAATGAATATGATAAAACACCCAGTTTGGCAGTTTATCCGGCAAAGATTGCCAGAGAACTAAGCTATCCCATTGAATTTTCGCAACGGATGGTGATCCAGCGATGGGATGATGATACTCCCTTGCACATTGAACACCCCAAAGAGCTGTACTATGAATATCTGCAAAAGGATGATCAATGCATGCAAATTGTTTGGAAAATCCATGACCTTGAAAACTTTGATAAGAAGATTCATGACAGCATTATTATCCAAACAGAGCAACTAAGCCTTGAAATACTGGTGCAAATTGATGTTGTTCCAATCAAAGTAGAGATCAGTCCTATTATCATCAAAAAAGGTCATCATGTTTTTCATCCAGGGTTGGCCAATAAGATTGAAAATTGGGTGCTGTATGTTGAGCTGTTTACGCTTCAGGAAATTGTTCCAGTTACTTGCACGGACATGGAGGGGCTATTGATGATCTCGATGCCCAATGATACGGTGATCATCAATACCAGGGAAGGCACCTCCACTCTCATGAACCAGAGAGGAACTCAGCCCTTTAATTTGGAGGGTGAAGTTAAGATGATACGGGGCAGGTATTTGGTTCCTGTTAATAGTCTATTCCGATTGCTGGGTCTGCAGGTAAATTCTCAGCAATGGCCAATAATTTATGTTTTTCCAAAAATTTGATATGCTAATTATGGATTTTTTCTTAGGAGGAGATAATGAGAAATTGTAAATGGATGGGAGTTTTTTTGATAGTTGCTTGCTTGACAATGGTGGCATCATGTATGCAGAATAAAATTGAACAAGACCAAACCAAATTAACGGAACCACCCCCAGTAGTCATAAAGGAAGATTTAACAGAAGAAGAACCTCCCAAATCTCAGGAGCACCTTTTGAGCCCGGTTCAGTTTGAGTCTCACATGATCATTTCTACAGCTACCGACTGGAGACAGGATGAAGGAGATACGTTATTTATACTGGTACCACCCCTGGATTCTGATTTCGAAGGTCTGGCGGAAAAGGTTAAAAATCTGGTCAAAAGACTGATAGTGCTGGAAAATCGACCGGAAAATATTTCGATCCATATTTTTGATGATGTCCAGGCTTTGGACAAAGTGGCAAATGATCCTCAAACAGAAGATTTGAATGTACCAGTGCATTATTTGGCAAAATATATGGCAAGCCCGGAGGAAGGGGTTTACCGCAACAATCTTATCATTTTCCCTATGGCTCCCGATAGCAATCCTGTGGTTCAAGCTATGAGTGATATTATTGATTTTGACCCTTATAACTGGTAGCTTCCAATGCTCAACCAGAATTGATTTTATAACGAAATATTTATAATAAGGGTATGGATGATTTGGTGAAGTTGCTCCAGCACTGCTTAAGTAATTACAAACATGTGATGATGGCATTTTTGTTTGGATCAACCATGAGGGGTTTGCAGACTAAGAGATCTGATATTGATATTGCAGTTTTTCTTCACCCCTATCATAAAAGTGAAATCAACATTATCTGGCATTCTCTTGAAAAAGAACTCAAAAAGGATATAGACCTGATTATTTTAAATGAGGCTTCAGCCACTGTTTCCTGGGAAGCATTAAAAGGAAAAAAAATATTGATAAGAGACCCTTCGTTATATCTGAGGTATTTATTGGAGGTTTCTCGAGAAGCAGAGGATTTCAGTATGCTTGTTCAAGAGATCTATCATCGGAAAGAGAAAAGGAAAAAAACCCATGCAAAACTTTGCTGATCGATTATTTATCTTGAAGCGAGTGGATTTCATACAGGCAGAGCTGGAAGATTTGAAGGAGTATAAATCCTTAAATTTTGCTCAGTATAATGCTGACAGGAAGCTTCAGCGCAATCTGGAAAGGATTGCTGAAAATATTGCAAATGCTATAATTGATTTATGCAAAATTGTACTTTCCAATACTACTCAGGCTATTCCTGATACATATCGCGACATCATACTCAAAGCAGGAGATCTAATCTCTATGGATCATGTTCATGCTGGAAAAATTGCCGATATAGCAAGGCTTCGAAATATTCTTGCGCATCAATATCTTGATATTAAATGGGATGCGCTCAAATTTTTTATTGCTGAAGCACATATAATCATTGATCCATTTTTAAGCACCATTAAAGATCAATATCTCATGGAATAATTCTTTGCTTTTTATTCAGGCATGCCCTGATAGTTGACGATTCGGTGCTTTTGACCACTATATAAAAAGCTGTTGTTCATGTGGTCGCGCTCATCCAGAGAGATGCGCCGAAAGATATCGCCCCAGGTGGAAAGAACTGCATATTCTTTTACCAGATCATTGTTCATGGCTTGCTGGTCCAGCTCAGGGTGATCTTTTACAAAGTAAGCATAAACATGTTCAGCATGATCTTCAAACTGGGCATTAAAATCAAAACCCCATCGAATATTTAAAAAGGCTACCGTTCGCGCAATCATCACATAGGACATCACCATAAGGATTCTGACCACTGGAGATAGGTACCATGCATCCTTGATCCCGTCTTCTTTCATTTTTTCATGAAGCACCAAAAGATGCCAATATTCATTATCCTGAGCATATCTGGCCCAATCGATAATATCTTGAGAGCTCTTTACTTTGGTCAACTGAGCATATTGTTTGGTGATATGAGCATATTTTCTGATTTCCCATTCGCGATAGGGAATACAAGCGAGAGTTTCGAGCAACTTGGCTTTGGAGAAAGTAGTCTTTTTTCCTGTTACCAGATCCATGCCCCAAAAAAACAATTTTGCTATGGGTGAATATTTAAGTCTTGGACGATCCAATGTGGCATTGTGCTCTTTCTTTAAGTCAATCATCTTTACTCCTTGTTCCGATTTTTTAATCATAACCAATAATTTATATTCCTGGTTCTAAATTTTTTATAGTTTTTTTCTAACATAAATTTTTCTTCAATGATAAAATGATTTAAAAGAAAGTATCTCAAGTGTGTTGGTTTGCTTGGGTAATGCAAAATTACAAAGAGACAGGGGGCAGATAAATGAGTATTTATGATTTTACCGTCAAGGATAACCAGAAAAATGATGTCAAACTTTCAGAGTATGAAGGCAAAGTATTGTTGATTGTCAATACTGCTACGGGATGTGGGCTGACTCCTCAGTATAAAGGGCTGGAATCTCTGTATGAACATTATAAAGAGCAGGGTTTTGAAATTTTGGATTTTCCATGCAATCAATTCTTGGGGCAAGCTCCAGGAACTGACGAAGAAATTGATAGTTTTTGCCAGCTAAACTATGGCACCACTTTCAAGCGTTTTGCCAAAATTGATGTCAATGGAAAAAATGCTGACCCATTGTTTGTTTACTTAAAGGATCATGCTCCCGATGAACTGGAGGATGAAAATGCCACAGCTTTTAAGAGGTTGCTCAGTGATCTTGCCCAAACATTTGTCGGGAAAAGCATTAAGTGGAACTTTACCAAGTTTTTGATTAATCGACAAGGCGAAGTGGTAGCTCGTTTTTCACCTACCTATAGCCCGGAAGAAATACAACTGCATATTGAAAAGCATTTGTAATACCCAAACCATTGAAGATTAATTGGGAAATTCTATTTCATAGGGCCATGCTTCAATTCCCAT
>PXBT01000147.1 GCA_003566815.1 Caldisericota bacterium | reverse complement strand
TTTGTTGATTTCCACCACTCAAATACTTTACTCTTTGCTGTAAAGAGGTAGCTTCTATTCTTAATTCTTCAATTAATTTTTTTTCTTCTTTTGATTCGTCTTTCTGATCAATTATTATTTTAAGGATTTTTTTTAATTTTCTCAGAAATGATAATGAAATGTTGTCTTTTACTGAAGATAAAGCTATTGAAGCATTTTCAGATCTTGCCCCTGATGACCGAGTCAGATTGTTGGATGAATTACCTGCCCGAGTAACAAAGAAACTATTGTTTTCACTTAATCCTGAAGAGCGAAAAAAAACTGCAGAATTGATGGGCTATGCACCTCAGACCGCAGGAAGACTCATGACCCCGGAATATGTTCGCCTAAAAGAAAGTATAACCGTAGAAGAAGCCCTGAAAAAAATTAGAAGTTTGCCTGAAAACATGGAAACTTTATATACTTTGTATGTCACGGATAGAAACCGCAAGCTTATAGGAGTTTTGTCGCTGAAAGATCTGGTGCTGGCAAAGCCCGACCAATTTATTAAGGATATCATGGAGACCCAGGTCATAAAAATTACTACGGATACTGATCAGGAAGAAACTGCGAATATCCTTTATGATGGAGGATTGCTTGCAGTGCCTGTTGTGGATAGCGAGAATCGCTTGGTTGGTATTGTTACGGTCGATGATGCTCTAAGCATTATGGAACAGGAAGCCACCGAAGATATTTATAATAAAGCGGGGCTTATAAGTTCCAACAAAAAAGAATCCAACCAAAGCTCGAAGTTGATTGATGGTCCTTTCATGGGAACTTTACGAGTCAGGCTTCCCTTTTTGATGATTACTATGATCGGAGGATTTTTGGCAGGACAGGTTATCCATACTTTTGAAGAGACGCTGGTTACGATCACAGCAGTCGCTGTTTTTATCCCTGTCATTATGGATATGGGCGGAAATGTGGGAACACAATCTTCCACTATCTTTAATCGAGCTCTTATTTTGGGTCAAATCAATCTTCGCCGTTTTTGGAAACACATTGTGCGAGAAACGGGAATTGGATTGCTAATGGGCCTGGTGATGGGATCACTTGCAGGCCTGATTGCTATGTTCTGGCAAAAAATTCCCATGCTGGGTTTGGTAGTGGGTATGGCATTGATAGTTACTATTACCCTGGCTACTATTCTCGGATTTATAATTCCCTTTATCTTGCTTAAAATGGGGTTGGACCAGGCCGCAGGGGCTGATCCTATTATTACGACAGTCAAGGATGTATCAGGATTGGTGATTTATTTTCTTCTGGTGCAACTCTTTTTTAGCTTTTTAATGCCCGTATGAATTCAAGCAGATTGCTCCAGGCGATTGTGATTGGAGCAGGTCCTGCAGGCATGATGACTGCCTTGAAACTGGCTCATCAGGGCTTCCAGGTATTGATGGCAGAAAAACAGCAACAGGTGGGCACAAAGCTATTGCTAAGCGGTAATGGAAGATGCAATATCAGCAATGCTCTTTCCATGGAGCATTGGGAAGAAAAAATTCCACGAAATCCAAAATTTTTGCATACTGCTTTTAATGCTTTTTCCAACCAGGATTTGATTCAATGGGCCATCAAACAAGGAGTTCCCTTAAAAGAAGAAAGTGATGGAAAGATTTTCCCTGAAAGCAATTCATCGCGTACTATTTTGGATTTGTTTAAAAAAAAACTATTTGATCAAAATGTAAGCATCATTCAACAGCATATCACTAAACTTATGGTAAAAAAGGGTAGGATCATGGGTGTTTTGGGACAGAATGGCTTCGAGCATCAAGCCGACATTGTAGTTATTGCTACGGGAGGAAAAAGCTGGCCTCAAACAGGTTCCAATGGAGAGGGCTACAAATTGGCGGAAGAGGTAGGTCATTCTATTATTACTCCTCGGCCTTCTCTTGCACCCATAAAACTCATGAGGCATCCTTTTTATGACCTAGCAGGCACTAGTATTGATGATGTTTTTTTATCGCTGAACCTGGCTCATTGTAAAAAAAACCCTGTCATGCAAGGTAACGTCATGTTAACGCATTCAGGCATTTCTGGCCCTGCTGTCTTGGATTTAAGCGCTTTTCTTCCCCTGGAGGGTACAAAAGATTGTTCTCTTCTTATTGATTGGTTGCCAGCTTTTTCTCATGAAATGCTATTAAATCAATGGAAAGCAGTTTCTTCTCAAGTAACGATGAGTCAATGGCTAAGCGAGTTGGGAGTTTTTTCCCAAAAATACTGTTCATGGTTTTTGAAGGAGTTTAAATCCTTAAAAGCTCAGTCGCCTTCTCTTTGGCCCAGGCAGGATCGTACAAGGTTTTTGCAAAAATTAAAACAATATCCTTGCATTATATCTGAACCTTTATCCTTTGAGGAGGGCATGGTCACAGCAGGAGGAATTGATGTTAGAGAAATCAATTCAAGCACCATGGAATCACGCAAGTGTAAAGGACTATACTTTGCGGGAGAAGTGATGGATGTTGATGGATTAAGCGGGGGTTTTAACCTTCAGATTGCTTTTTCCACTGGATATTTGACTGGATCATCCGCTTTGGCTCCAGGTGGATAATTTTTTCAGCAAGGCCTCCATCATGGCATTTTCATCTCCCAATGCTATGCGTTGACCTTTTTCAAATAAAAGGACTTTTTCTCCGGTTCCTGCAAGACCAAAATCAGCATGTCGAGCTTCACCAGGCCCATTGACTTCGCATCCCATAACTGCAATGGTTGCTTTTATTTTTAAATGGCTCACTGCCTCTTGGATGCGTTCTGCAGCTTGCGCCACCTTCCATCGGCTTCTTCCGCAAGTGGGACAAGCGATAACTTCAACACCTGGCTCCAAGTCAAGATAACGAAGCAGGGATCTTGCGGCAAATACTTCTTCTTGCAAGTGTCCTGCCAATGAAAATCTTAAAGTATCTCCCATGCCCTCCAATAAAAGTGGAGTAAGCGCAAGGCAGGTTTTTACAATCCCCTGAGCAGGAAGACCAGCTTCAGTAAGACCGATGTGTAAAGGGTAAGAGTAAGAATTAGAAAGCATGCGATTGATTGCAATAGTACGTTCAATATTTGATGTTTTTGCAGAAAGCACGATGTTATCAAAATTAAACTTTTCCAGCAGGTCCACTTCTCTTCGAATAGCATCAAACAAAGCATCCAGCAAGGTGGATGAAGAGGTATCGCTAACTTTTAAAGAGCCTTCATTGGCACCAACTCGAATTGGTATGTTTGCATCCCTGGCACAAGCAACGACTTCCCTGATCTTTAAAGGATTGCGAATGTTGGAAGGATTCAGACGAATCTTGTCCACTCCCTGCTGAATCGAAATCAACGCAAGCTCGGGGTCAAAATGGATATCTGCTATGAGAGGAAGTCTTGTATTTTCTTTCAATTTACGTAGTTGCATCGCGCTTTCCCTGGAAGGAACTGCAACTCTTACCATGTCGCAACCTGCTTTTTCCAAGGTATGAATCTCGGAAATAGAGGTTTCAAGTTTTTTGGGGTCAGCCATGATCATGCTTTGCACTGCAATAGGATGATCACTGCCTATTATTTGATTGCCAATTCTGATTGATTTTGTTGGTTTTCTTGTGATTTTATTCTTTAACATTTTTTATCATTCATAGTTTTTTCATATTTCTTTCATATTTATTTTACATGAAACATTACAATTTAGGATATGTTAGAATAGGTAGGAATAAATTAAAAAAGAAAGAGAATGTAAAGGAATATGATAAAAAAAATATTAGCAGGAATACTTGCTGTTTGTATGATGCTTGTCTTGCCCATAGTCTTGAATTTGGTTCCTGTTTATGCTTGTGTTATGTCTATCAGCCCTTCAGTACGAGTAAGCGTTGAAACAGGACAGGAGAAAACTTTTACCCTAAAGAAAGTCCGAGAACATCGCAGGTGCCCTCACACTCCCGATATTCTTCAGGTCGAGCTGAACAATATTACTCTTGTGGATGCTGGAGAGTGGAAAGTTATAGGCACCACAGCTACTCGTGACATTATAGTCAGATTTGAGAAAGAAGGACAGGCGTCCATACAAATGAGCAGTCTCTGTGAGTTTTTTCCTATTCGTCCTGTAAAAGTTACCATACAGGTTAGCGAAAAATCTTCAGAGCCGCCCCCTGAGAAGACAGATCCAGAGCCCGAGCCAGAACCTGAGCCTGAACCCGAACCTGTGCCAGAGCCTGAAACCATACCTGAGCCCGAACCCGAGCTTGAACCAGACCCAGAACCCAAACCCGAATCTGAACCGGAAAAACCTGAATCTACTCCTGAACCTTTGCAAGAAGAAGAAAAGCCTGAAGCAAGCGAGGAAAATACAGAACATGAGACAGATGCCTCAGAGAAAAAACCTCCTTCAAGCCAAACGATTACTATAGACGGACCCGCTTTTCCTGATGGCTCCGCCCCTTTACCTACCCGAAAATGGTACGATGCCCTTGATGAGGTATTGCTGGGGTACGCATTGATGATTTTCCTTGCAGGTTGGTTTATACGAAGGCATTGGTATCGATGGAGATTGTTGTTTTTGCTGGCTTCCATTGCTTATTTCGGGTTTTTTATTGGAGGATGTCTTTGCCCTTTGGGCTGGGTGGAAAGAGGCTGGATGTGGCTAAAAAATCCTTCAGGAGAGTGGATATTTGCCCTATCG
>PXBT01000033.1 GCA_003566815.1 Caldisericota bacterium | reverse complement strand
GCTACCGAGTGATTTTCAAAAAAGAACAAGACATAGGGTACACTGCTATAGTCCCTATGCTTCCAGGCTGCATTACTTATGGAGAAACCATTGAAGAAGCTATTTCCATGGTAAAAGAAGCCATTAAGCTTTATATTGAAAGTCTTGAGGCACACCATGAGCCCATACCCAATGAAGAAAACACCCTGGAGTACCTGGTAACCGTCCAAGCCCATGTCTAATACGCCTTCCATCAGCCCCAGAGACCTAATCAAAATACTTCACGAAAAAGGTTTTCAACTGGATCGAAGCAAAGGAAGCCATCAAATATTTATTCACCCAATAACCAGGCAACGTGCTATTGTTCCTATGCATTGCAAAGATATTCCTGTAGACACCTTGCATGAAATCTTGAAGCAAGCAGGCATAAGCAAGGATGAATTATAAGCAACCCTATCCATAATCACTTGCATCGCTCAAAGAGGACACTCTCCCCTGCGTAGAAACAAAACCCAACCCCTTATCATATACATCCGTTTGACACATTAGGGACAGTCCCCATTGTATCATTATTGCTCCTGTCAACTTTATACAGAATCAATAACATCATATCAATCAATAGGACAAGCAGTAAATTAAGCACTGGATCCATTTTCATAGGTATGCGAAACCCGAGAACACCAAACGTGTTCATGCCAGCATGCATCAGTATGTCCAACATGACACTAACCTTCTTGCCCATGAATTTTGAATGGCTGCAGTAGTTCTGGATTTCATTAGTTATGTAGCATAAGCTCAAATAGTGTAATTGTGCTACAATAATATTCAAGGACGTAAAATATTGAAAAAAAAGTTCACCCGAGGTATACGGAAGTCAACCGTTTGGCATGGAATGAGGCTATGCCCCAGCATCAGGTGAATAGAAAAGAGATTGTCATGATCATTTTAATAACTTGCTTGCAAAAATGTAAGCCTTCAATAGGAAGGAAGAAAGCGAACAAGGAATTATAAGATTTCTTTTAATGTTCAAAATCATATAATTAATTTGCATGATTTGGCAGAGAGAGGAAAGATATGGAGAGATGTCTCTTTTTTAAAAAAGATATACCCTCTATTGGGCTTTTTACTCGAAAAGCTACCATTGGAGAGGAAAATGATTTAGTAGAACAGTTTGTTGATTTTTACTGCTATAATTTTATTCGATACAATAGAAATACAAATTTAGCAATCTTTATTGAACCAAGAATCTTGTCGGGGTTTCCTGATATTGTTTTGGCATCATATTCTCCAACTATCGCTGACAACTGGACCGACACAAGAAACCGCTTGTCAATTCCTGATCTAAAAATACTATCTCATATTATTGCAACTAAAGGTATAAATGGCAAAGAAATTATGACAACCTTAAGGATGCCAGAAAAACAAGTTCTATTTTCTTTGGAGATGTTGATTGATTCGAATTTGATTGATCGTAAAAATGGCATGTGGAAATCAGGAAAAACAAAAAGTATCTTTAGTATCAAAAAACTGCTTGCAGTGGAAGCAAAAATTAACAACATGAGTCGTGTTGTTGAGCAATCCTTTTTAAATACCTGGTTTTCTTCCCATTCCTACGTCCTTACCAATCGCAACAACTTGAAAGAAAGCATTGTTAAGAAGTTTGAAAAACGTGGTTTAGGTCTCTATGGCAAGACAAATCAATTCATGAAAGTTATAGAGGCGAAAAAACATCTCCTCCCATCCAGTTATTTATCGCTGCAATTTAATGAATGGATTGGAAGAGCATTAACCAGTAGCAAGGTAATGCATTAAGATGAGTACTGAAAAAGCAAGAAAATCTTTTCAAGAATTTACGTTTGGGTATGAAAATATAACAGTTTTAGCCAGAGGTGGGCAAAAAGAAGTATTTAGCGCATCTCATAAAAAGTATGGATCTGTAGTAATCAAACTTTACTTCCATTCAGATGACCCTCGATCTCAAAGAGAAATAGATATTGGTTTAAACTCAGATTTGGTGGCAGTACCAAAGTTATTTGAATGGGATTTTGTAGAGTTTAATCGATTAACAACACTTTGCATGGTAGAAGAAAGAATCAAAGGCACTGAACTTCGAGAGCTATTAAAAAATGGACATAAATTTACTTTAAAAGAAGCTGTTGTTTTTCTCGAGCAGGGATTGAGATTTATTGCTCAAATCGAAAAAAAGGTATTGTTCATCGTGATATAAAACCAGAAAACATAATCATTGCAGAAAATGGTACAGTCTATTTTTTAGATTTTGGTATAGCTCGAGTTCTTGATCTGTCTTCTTTAACCAATTCTCAGGCTGCAATAGGTCCCCATACGCCAGGGTATGCTGCTCCCGAGCAGTTTAACAATTTAAAAAAAGAAATTGATTCCAGAGCAGATATATTTTCAATAGGTGTTGTTACATACGAATGCTTAACAGGAAAAAATCCTTTTCGTGAAGGTGCATCCAGTGCATTAGATGTTTTAAATCGCACCCAGACAATTACACCAGTTGATTATGCTATCCCGGGAGATACTCAAAAACAATTCATGGGTTTGCTTTGCTCCATGATGGGCAAATATCCATCAAGACGACCACTTGACGCTGAGCAAGCGCTCGGGTGGCTTGAAGCAGTCAAAGTCACTCTATCCTATTAAGGGAGGCATTGAAAGACATGGATCTATATTTACAAATGGGACACGGAATGAAATCTCATGTTTTAGAGCTAATAACAAAATTGAACAAGGGATGTGTAATTTGTAGTCCAGCAAACATTGAACAAGACAGACTAGTTAAGTTTTCAAATGATATCCAAAAAAAGAAAGGAAAGGTACTACTCGACCCACAGATATATTTTCCTCAAAAATATCACAAAAATTTATCTCAATATAGCTACTGGTGCTGTGATGATATCACCAGTCTTACGTCTGGTAAAACCAGTTACCAGGAAATTCTCAAACCTTTGGTAGAACTCAATCAATCAATAAATGCACAAGCTTTGATTTTGCCTTCTTTTTCAGTATCAGCAATTAATGACCAATGGGATGAGGTGCAAAAAAAAATCATAGATTGTGCATATCACTTTACGAAATCCTATACCCTTTTTCATACAATCTCCCTATCAAATGAAGTCATGATGGATGAAGCTCAGATAGAAAAAATCATAAGCTATGTTGAAAACTGGGATGTCGGTGGTCTATATATTGTTTGCGAACATCCTAATAAATCATACTTGGTTGAAAATCCTCTTTGGATTTTAAATTTGCTGTCATTGGTAACAGGAATAAAGAGGTTGCATAAAAAAGTGATTGTTGGCTATGCAAATCACCAAATGCTCTGCTTGTCTCTGGCAAAATGTGATGCAATCGCATCAGGTACTTTTTTAAATGTCAGAAGCTTTGAATCAGATCGTTTTGAGACCATTGAATCGGATAATATAAGTAGACGTTCTGTTTGGTATTATAGTCCGCAAGCTTTATCTGAATACAAAATTCCGTACCTTGATCTTGCAAAGCAAGGAGGGTTGTTCGATTCACTAGCCCCATCCGGTATTATGAAAAACCAATATAGCAACATGCTGTTCAGCGCTGAAATACCATCTTCGACAGGATATGGTGAAAGAGAATCACATAGGCACTATTTGTGGTGTCTAAGAAATCAATGTTCCTCTGCAGTGAGATCAACCTATAAGGAAACTCTGGATGCACAATTGATTTTTCTTGAAACAGCAGACCAAATTCTCTCAGCAATGAGAAAAAACGGAATAAGGGGGCAAGATCGAGATTTTTCAGACTATGTTGATGTTAATCGAGCTGCAATTGCCGCCCATAAAGCATCATTTGAGTTTGTTTTATCTAAGGAATGGGATAGTTTTTAATATCCGATATCTAAAAACCTTTCCTCAATACTCAATATAACCATTAAGAAAAAGATGAAAAAATGCTGATAAAAATTAAGAAATGTGAAACACCAGGGGGGATTTCGTCAATGATTTCTTTGATTTTATGGGGAATATGATTATATTTTAATTTATATGGAAAAATGGGTGGTCAACGGAATAGTATATGATAGCAATGGTCATTCTTTTTGCAGAAAAGACCTTCGTATGCTGGATGACACCATTACTGATATTTGCGAATGCGCACCTTCCAATGCTGAGCAAGTGGTTGATGCCAAAGGGGCTTATATATTGCCTGGCCTGGTGGATATTCACACTCACTTGAGAGAGCCTGGTGGAGAGCACAAGGAGACCCTGCGCACTGGCACCCGCGCTGCTGCCAAAGGCGGATATACCACGCTCACTGCGATGGCCAATACAAACCCACCTCTGGATAGTATCCAGGGATGGGAAGATATGCAGTCCCGTCTGACACAGGATGCCTTGATACAAGTCTTGCCGGTGGGCGCTGTGAGTGCTTCATTGGAAGGCAAAGAGCTTTCTTCGCTATTTTTGTCCTCTCTGGCAGGCATCTATTCTGATGACGGCAGGGGCATACAGGATGGTAGGCTTTTCCTTGAAGCTGTGCGACATGCAAAGGCTCAAAGCTTGCTGTTGATATTGCACGAAGAAGACGGACCACTCGCTCACCATGGGGTGATGCATGAAGGTCTGGTGTCCAAGAAAGCTGGACTACCGGGCATCCCTTCCTCGTCTGAATCTTCCATGCTTGCAAGGGATTTGTTGATATGCCAGGAAGAGGGG
>PXBT01000163.1 GCA_003566815.1 Caldisericota bacterium | reverse complement strand
TTTAATTTTTTTGATTTTGTCTAATAGTTCTGGAAATAAGGCAACAATTACCACAACAAATGATATCCATATCATTATCATTGCGGGAATTGTTTCCAAGGGAGGTTCTTTAACAATCCAAAGGAATGTAACCCACGCACCAACTAAAACGGCACCAATTAAAAGAGTTATTCCTACCCGTTTCCAAAATTTTTTTTGTTGCCAGAATTTTTTGGTGGCTTTTTCATTTTCCATAATTATTTGTTTTTGTTACCGTATCTCACTCCCATCAATCCAATCAAACTCCTTCACCTTCTTTTTCTTCTTGGGATCGTTCAGGCTTTTCACCTCTTCCACGGCCTGACCAAATTTATTGTAGTTGACCAACACACCATCGTCCAGATCGATCTGAATGCGATCCGTGGCTAAAGGCATCAATACATCCCGCTCGTAGGTTTCCAGCTCTTCGAGCATGGTTTCTGTTTTGCGCAGCTCTTTTTCGGCTTTGTTCACTTCACCCGAATCCTGCGAGGTGGTGATTACTTCTTCGAGGTGGCTTTTGCGGTAGTTCAGTTTGCTCTTGAAATCCCGCAGGTAGCCGTTCAGCATTTTGTTCAGGCTATTCGGGGTGTAGCGGTGCATATAGATGAGCGCTTTGAAGACCCCGTTCTCGGAACTGAACTGCCAGTAAATGGGCCGCTTGTTGTAGCGCTTTACATGGTCGTTATAGAAATGCCGGGTGAACCAGTTGCGGATATTATGGCCGAGCTTCTCTTCGATGAAGGCGAGGTTTTTCTCGAAGTTTTGTTCTCCGAAGCTGGCACGCAGGAATTTGTAAAACAGCCCGGTGATATCATCCTCAAACCAATTATCTTCCAGCACAGGAATGATGTTATCCTCATCCGGAAGGAACACACCCCTCTGTCCCCTCTCGAGAGGGGAGGATTTTCCGTAAACTTTTTCGAGATAGTTCTCCAACGTTTCCCCTTGATTGGCCAAAATCAGCCCCTCTTTATCCAAACTATACCGACCAAACATGCAGCCCACCGCATAGCTCAAAAACTGCGCCATCACCTCTTTATCCTTAAATGGCAACTGTGGCAAATGCACCCGGTCCTCCGTCTTTGGTCTTCCGTCCTCAATCCTCCGTCCTCTAAACTCCTTATCCAATTCCTTTAGCTTTTTCGAATCCAGCTCCTCCTGCAAAATTGTAATCTCCTCCAACGGCACATCAGGTGTGAGTTCCTCCTGCAACCCATAGATCTCAATGAACTGCCGGTTCAACTCTTCTTCATTTTGGTGAAGTTGAAAAAATTTATTGGTCCAGTATTGTTTGAATACATCGTAGGCATCTTCGAGGGTGTCAATACCACCTTCTTTGTTGAAGCGAATAAGTTCATTTTGTTTAAAGTGCCATGAATTTTCTCGACTATCCCAATCTATTTTAGAAATTTCAATATTGAATTCTACAATATTTTCTGACTCGTTTATTTCTAAAAAAGGTATTGCGAGTATCTGTTTAAATCTAAAATCTAATGTTGGTGCTAGCACCTTGATCAATAATCCAAATATATTACTATTTAGAAGGGCAAGTAACTGATAACCTTTATTATCTTTAACCAAACCTAAGGGGCCCTTAGAATCAAAACCAAAATTTTCAGGTGCAATTCTGCCTGCAAAAGAAGAGCTAGAAAGTGCTGACCAGGTTATACCACCTTTTTTAAAATGCTGTAAGTTTCTTGGATAACTTCTATCAAAATTTATTACCTCATTACCATCATCTTGCCATTTTATTGTAAACTCATGATTTCCATACCACCTTCTAAAAGAACCTCCTTTTAAGTAAGGCAACCATTCTTTTTCTCCATTCAATGCCAAACTTGATATTTCGATTTCCTCCCATCTTCGTAAAAACCGGTCATTACTACCGGTTGTAAATCCTTCCTTTGGATTTAGATAAACCCCAACATCATTATACTTTTTAAATAGGCTTTTTAGCTTTTCATTTAACCAATAACTGAAAGGACTACCTGGAATATTTTCAAATTCTTGTTGATCAGCCAAGAAAAGCCAACCACATTCAGGATTTTGAACAGCCTCTTGGAATTTAATTTTTTTTAAATCTGATTTTCCAAAATCTACTAACCGAAAATAAGTTCCATTTTTAGAAAGCTTATTTTTTTGCATTGTAAATGCTGTATTCTGTACAACTTCACCTCCAATTTCGGGAAATGTTCTAGGGCCTAAATGTAGTAGTGTATCTATAAATGACCCCTTAATTAGTTTTTTCCTAATATCTTCATAGCTACTTAAGAACATCCAAGTTTGCTGATTTATCATTCCCAAATATCCTTGATCCTTTGATGCATACAAACCTGCCTCCATAAAGGCAGCCATGAGATCAGATTTGCTGTCTGGATAATTAGTATATACAAAGTCCTTAAGTTCATTGTTATAATTGCTGCTTCCCATATAAGGCGGATTATCCACCACACAACTCACTTTAGTTCCCAGCTTGTCAATTGTATCTAAAGCAACCATTAACTGTTCCAGCTTTTCCTTATCAAAAAGATCCGCAGAATCGATTGCCTTTTCACAAGCTGCGTTAGCTTGATTGATTTCCTGAACAGAAGCATGAGGCACAATCAACGACCCAAAGTTGGTTGCCTGTTGCATGTTTTTGAGGTCGTGAAGCAGTTCATCGGAATAGTCCACTTCAGCACTTTTAAGCGTAGTTTTTATCTCTTCATCACTCAGCGTCAGATCTTCAAAACAGGTAATGTTGGGTTCAGGTACGTCAGACTTTCGGAATAGCCGCCGCTGGTATTCCCGTGCTTTCATCAGAATGGCTAATCCCGCCAGTTGGGCTGCCCGTTCATCAATTTCAAAACCGTGGAGGTTGTGTTCAATGATCAGCCGGGGAATATCAGACGGGGCATAACCTTCCTCTTCATAGATCTTGGTTAGCAATTCAAAGCCGTACACCAAAATATGCCCCGAGCCACACGCCTGGTCTAACAGTGTAAGCTCTTCGGGTTTGTTAATAGTGAGTACATCTTCCGCCGTCACCTCACTTTCAATGTAATACTCCATGTGCTCAGTCAGGCGCGAATTGGGATGATTCAGCACCCACAGCTTGCCCACAGTATTCTGCACCATGTACTCCACAATCCATCGGGGTGTAAACAGCTGCGTAGCTGCGGGAATTTCCTCTTTCTTCACCTTCCCCTTGGACGCAAACACCTCATCTTTCTTCTCCGAGATGTAAAACTGGTAGAGCCACCCGAGAATTTCTACCAGCTGGCAGTCTTCGGCGGTCATGCCTTTCACCACATCGTGGATCACCGAGTGTTCGGAGATGAGATCAGCGGGAAGCAGCAATTCGCTGTAATCGGCAATCTGCTCAAACAAAAACGGAAAAATGGAGTGCAGGTTATTACAAGCAGCCACTAACAGCAGCTTAAATACTTCATTCTGCGGGTTTTGGCTCTCCAGGCTGCCATCCAATAGTTGGTTTATTTTGGCGCGGTCCACTGTAAAATCATCTGGTATAATTCCCTGCTTGGCATCACTAAGAATCTGCGGCTCGGTGAAACCATCCTGTGGTGAGATTACCCGCACATGGAAGGGCTGGTAATCATTCACATCCATATACCGCAGCGCCACCAACCGGTTAAACCAGGTATACGCCACCTTGTCGATCAGTGCTTCACGGCCCGTTCGCTTTACCTCTTTTTTAAGGGCCTCCACCTGTACTTTCTGTTCCCGCAGTTCGGCAGAGTCGGTATTCAGCACATAATCCAGCCGTTCCTCTACCTGTTGCAGGAGTTTCTTCCGGGTTTTCTGCGCAAATGTTTTGAGTTTGTTGGTGTTCATGGGGTAGTAATTACTGTTTTTCCATCGTTAACAAGTGCATCTTGTACCAGTAAAAGAAGGCTTCAGGATTTGATTTTTTTAATTTATTCATCCTTGTAAACCCGGGAGATTCAATCATCCACACCTTCATCACTTCCGGGCTTTTATACTTTTCAATAGCGGTAGCGTCATGCTTAATCAGCATTGCCAGGTATGCTGCTTTTGTGGCATGGGTAATGGCTTTTTCAAGATGATAGCGCTCGGAGAATATAAACGACCGGATACGGCCGATCCCGGCCTGAAGTTCATCAAAATTTCCACCGCCATCACTTCCCCTTGTTGCAACAGAGAGTGACGTTGCAAAGATGTCATCGAGCACATCTAAAGGAGTAGCTACTGCATTATCCCTGTAAGACAGCTCGGCCAGGGCAAACTTTTCAAACGTTGTTTTGATGATATTTAGATCCTCTACCAGATCAAACATGGTTCCGATATCATATAACTGCTTGATGATTTCGAGGCTCATACTGTCCCCGTTTTTTGTGTAAGGGATGCCCGTGGTGTTGGGAGCAAAAGCGGTTAACTTATCAGCCAGTAAATCCTCAATGGAAGGGATGGGCACAAGCAACGGATTTCCGGTTTGGGGCGCAAAAGAAGATTGTATGGGCAAATGCTCAGTCCCGGTATAAAGTGTTTCTTCAAAAAGAATATCAAGCAGAACATATTCTTCCGGCTTGTTTGTCCGGTGTAGTGGAGTGTAGTAAAACTTATAGTGTTCTTTTTGAATACCCGATCTCGCCACTCTTTCCTGTAGTTCCCATCGTAAAAATCCCTGCTCCTTAACCAGTGCATCCAGCCACT
>PXBT01000220.1 GCA_003566815.1 Caldisericota bacterium | reverse complement strand
TGTCTCCATGAAATATCAGCTTCCAGTGTCTGACCCGCCACAATATATCGTCTGCCCGTAACAGGATCAAGCTTCAAGTTGCGCAACTGAACCGATAAATAAGGAGCTGGCTGACCCTGACCACATTTTTTAACAATTAGGTTAATATGATCATGATCATATACAGTATTTTCTGATCTCAGCGTAAAGTAAATTGAGGCTCGGGTATCCTGCACAATATTTTCCACTGCTTGAAATTGAATCTCAAAGCTTGAAGTTCTTTTTGCAGGAAGTTGCGGCAGAGTGAATTCAATGGAGCCATCTGGCAATATTCTGGAGCGCAAATAGGCTGACCGTTGAAAAGTAATATGTCGTGATGGATTTGCAATAAGCCTGACATTGTTAAAGACTTGCTCCAATGGGTTGCTAATATAGACTCTTACGCTCAGCATTTCCCCCTGGCATATTTCTGTTCTACCTGATTCCAGCCATAAATTGAGGTGTTCGTGAATGACGGGGATTGATACTTTGACAGGTGACGAGGCAAGAGATTTTGTGTCTCTGGTGTCTATTGCAACCAACGAATAATACCACTCATCTCCTTGTTGAACATCATTATCAACAAAGTTGGTAGTGGTGACAGGTAGTTCTGCGATTAGGCTCCCCAGTGAAGAGGTGGAGCCAAAAGCACTCACAGAAGGCATACTGGATGATCGATAGAGATGATATCCCTGGATATCGCAAGTGCCTGCCCTGGGTCTGGTCCAATACAACTGCACAGTGTCCTCCACCTGAGCTGTATGGAGCCTTGGTCGCTCTGGAGGAACAGCCCAGCCCGCCATAACGCCGGGAGAATGACTAATGAGCTGATCATCAACATCATAAGCGGCTATGGTGTAGTAATATTCATGACCCCATTGAATGGTATGGTCCAACCATTGATGGATGCCAACTTCAAATCGATAAGTTTGCACATACCCTGCATAAGGGCCTGTCCAAATCCTGCGAGTTACTACATAGTAGGATGCCGGGCGAACTGTATACATAGGCTCAGTCCAGTTGAGCTGAACTCCTTCGCACCTTAATTGAGCAGTAAAATTCATGGGTTGCGCTGGTTTAAAGGAAGTAGGTATTTCGCTTTCGTCCACCCACTCAATATCCTCTCCAGCCAAAACCAAAGCATAAGGTTGCCTGTATCCATGCGCAGCATCACTGGTGATGGGATCCATGGTAAACACTGCAATACGATAAATGCCTTCATTGGTTCCTGGAATTTCGATTTTCTCTACATTGTTGATATGATCAAAGCCTTGGGGATTGAGTACGGAAAAACCATTTTTCATTTGATTTCCGCGGTAGTTATCCATAGTGTTCAAGTCGGTGATTTCCAGGTGCAAGTCATTGATCAGATCTCGCTGATGAAAATCCATCGAACTGGCGTTGGGTGGGATCAAGGCATCCGCATAATCTGTCCAAACCAAGGTTGCGCTAAGAGACAGAGGCCTTTCCTTGGTGCGAATATAGTAAACATCAAAAGGCTCCTGATCCGAGATACCCAAAGAATGATAAGTGGAGTCATAAGCATTGACAAAAAGTTTGTTGCGTTGATCTGGAAACAAGGAATTTCTTACATTAATGCGTCCAAAACCTGTAAATGGATTGGGATCAAGAGGAAAAGGTTGGTTGTCATAAGGAAAATAGCCAGCCCGATCGGCATCGCTATCATCGATACCCTGTTGAGCGCCATTGATTAAAGTAGCTTTAACCAGTGCAGAGGTAACATCCTGGCAAGTAAGCTGATGATAATCTTTGTAGTATTGTCTGACCAGGACTGCAGATCCAGCCACAACAGGCCCGGACATACTGGTACCCGACATGGTTATATAAGGATCAGAAGTAAGGTGATTGCGGTTGGGAGACATCAAGGGGTCACCCGGTGCTACCAGATCAGGTTTAATACGACCATCATGAGTGGGCCCCGCACTTGAAAACCAGGCTATGTTTCGTTGGATAGACGACGATCTGCCCCAGGTGGAAGGGTGTCCTACAGGTACCCCATTTTCATTTTCAGTAGCTCCTACGCAAATAATATTTTTGGCATTGGAGTCAGAAGTAATATTTCGGGTGCCTATAGGAAAAGGATAGTCTCCAAAAAAATTATAGTAGAATTCTTGGTGATTTGGGGCTCGGTTGTTGCCCGCAGATTTAACCATGGTAAAATCCATATGATCCCAAAGAAATCGATCAATATCTCTGGCACTTGCTGGATATTCTCCGCCACCAGTGGTGTGATAGCTTATGCTCCAATTGCGCCCCCAGCTGTTATTATGCGTGCGCGCTCCAGCATTATAGGCCTCCTGAAGCATGGCATAATGACCACCTATGCCACTGTAGTAACCTTGATTGCCCAAAAAGTTTTGAGAGACCAGTCTTGCATTGTAGGCAATCCCTTTAAGGTTGCGATTTGGGCTCTCTGCTCCAGTGCCCAACACTGTACCGGCGACATGAGTGCCATGACTGTGATAATCATCCCAGTTGGTGGGAAAGGTGGCAATAACTTTGTCAGAAAAGGTGGGATCCCAAAAATCAGGGTGAGTATCTCTGATGCCTGTATCCGCAACTCCAGCGATTTCTCCACTGCCATCCAAACCTGGCATGGTGGGAATATTGATACCCTGAGAAGATTGCTGAGTGCCCACGATGCGAGCAGCGCGATCATTAAATATTTCATATTCCTGGTAAGGATCAATGCTGATAATATGGGGATTCAATGCAATATCACCCAGCAGACTCAAAGAAATGGATGATATCAGGACTCGGCTGAAAGGCTCAACAGGTTGAAGCACGACGAGCTCTTTTGGCATTCCAGTGCTTGCTAAAAAATCGTCCATACTGAAACTATCCAATACTGTTAGCTTTATTCCAAATTCTTCGACCAACTCCATCAGCGGAAACAAAGATTTGTGAATTTTTGCAGCATAGGGAAGCTCTCCACAGCTTCTTACAAAACGCAAATCTCTAAGCAATGAAACCTGTTGAGGTTCCATTTTTCCAATCCATCCATATTGATTCAAAGGAAGCAGAAGGTTGATATCAAATGCCTCAAGGGTAGCTTTCCATTCCTTCTTTTCAGGGCCGATCCATTGAAGCAGATAAAAATCAGAGGGCTTGTTTATACCAGGCAATTCATCCAGATATGCCGGTGATTGCAGGGTTTTGTCGTTTAAGGAATAAAAATTATGTCCCAAAAAGCGCAGGTTTAAATAATCTTTTTCTTCGACAAAATACCAGGACTTTTCTTTAATCCATTCCAGATGATGAGGCTCGACTTCCAGCAAAGTAAAAGTAGGATAAGCCTCAACAAGCGGTATGCCTTTTTGGGAGATTTCTTCAAGCGTCTCGGGTTGGACATTATAAAGGCGTATCAAGCGAACATCATGAGCCTGCGTGGTTGGAAAATGCGAGAAAAGCTGGAAAATAAAAGCAAAAAGAAGTACAATCGTCGCCCATTTTCGATATTTCAGCATTATATCACCTCATCAAAAAAGCATCATCTAAAATAATATTATAAAGGCTTTGCTATAAAAATAAAAAAATAATCCACTTTTTTTGATGAAATATTGAAAGAAAACACAACCTTGGTGAAGCATATTGGAATCATTTTCTTTCCTGCGCCTTCATGGTCTCACCTGCCATCTTTGTTTAAATAGTATTCTACCCCTCCCAAGCAAAGTCAATAGTTTTGAAGGGGTGGTTCTTATTCATTGGGTAAAAAAAGCTAAAAAGCTCTACTCAATAGGCACTTTCCAGCGGTAGAGGATGAGGTTGTCGAGCCAATAGAGGTAGGTATCTTCGGAGTGAGTTTTAAGAAATAAACGATGCTTGCTTTCAGCATTTACTTCAACGATGAGCTTGGGCTGAGCATTTGAATCATAGATATGATATCGTTTCCTGGTGACATTTTCCTTTTTAATTGTTTCTTGTGCCATCCAATAATTTCCAAACCAAGCTCCACTGGGATTAAGGAAAAAATACCAAAAAAATTCACCATTATCCTTCTTTTCTCTAAAATTTCGTTGGAAAACAATCTTTTCTGAAAAATCGTTCAAATTGATTTCAGTAACTCCTGTTTTGTTTTGATTAACAAAGGTTCCATAAAGTTTATTGTCACCAACATAGGAAATTTTATCAATACCCATTGATTGTTTGTCTATTAGGTATAGTTCTTGCAAAGATGAAGGATCAAAAGTAGGGTAATCAATGGAGTATAGTATTCGGTCTTCACCATCTCTTATAAAATACAAAGTAGAATCCTTGAGGTAAAGGGAGCTTATTCTTCCTGAGCTTATAAATGGTGCATTCTTTTTCGTTGTTCTTTCTATTGGATCGTGTTCAATAAAAGAGCCGGAACTATTATCAAAGCTTATGATTTTGTCATCTTTGGTTATCCAGCAAGCGCCATCATAAAACCCCAAACTTCTTTTGTTTCTTGGATCGAGTTCAGGAAATATTTCTTGAGAGCTATATTCTTGTGCTAAAGGGTTTAACTTCAAATAGTGTATGGAGTTAATTTCAGCGGCTTCTACAGTTCTAAAATGCATATAGATCAGATGGAGAGTGGTTGGATCCTCGTAAGGCTGAGAAAAGTAGTACCCTCCATATTTTTCTTCTACATTGGGAGCTCCCCCTATAGATCTCAAATCTACAACAAATTCTATTTCATTTTCTTGAATCATGA